>NZ_JBLXXZ010000007.1:0-114922 GCF_048513015.1 Rothia sp. P7181
TTGTACTTCGATGAAAGAGTTCTCGATGGAGACGCTATCCGTTCTTTTGATGGGGTAGAAGTCATCGTTGACCGCATGAGTGTTCCTTACCTCGATGGCTCAACTATTGATTTTGAAGACACTATCGAAAAACAAGGCTTCTCTATCGATAACCCCAACGCGCAAGGATCTTGCGCTTGTGGAGACTCATTCCACTAAGAGTCCTAGACAAAACTTTTGAGAGGGATATTGGCTTGTTACCCATACGACACAAGCTAATATCCCTCTCAAAAGAGTAAAAATACCGAAATAGTTAAGAAATAGCGGCAAGTTCAGTGACACAGTGTCAGCAGAATGAGCAGAATCAAGGTAAGCTCATACTGAAAGAATTTTTAGAGGCGTTTTCTGTCCACACACAGTTTTCGTCTTAGATAGCACGCACACCGCTAAAAGGAAGGGCCGTCTGTGAGTTCGCAGCATCGAACCGGCAGTATCAAGCTCAAGGCATTGGCCACTAGCGCCATTGCCTCAGCTTCTGTATTGCTGATGACAGGTTGTTCAGATCAGGCAGAGGTGGGCTGGTTGCCCACAAAGCGTGGAGTTACCGACAACGCAGACACCATCATGGATCTATGGATTGGATCTTGGGCTGCTGCCATCATTGTTGGGTTGATTACTTGGGGACTAATGCTTTGGTGCATTATCGCTTACCGTCGACGCAAAAATGAAACAGGTTATCCACGCCAGCTGAGCTACCATGCTCCTCTGGAGATCTTCTACACCATTATTCCGGTTATCATGATTGTCAGCTTGTTTACGTTCTCCGATACTGCTGAACGTCAAATTACTGCACCAAAATCTGATAACCCTGACGTCACCATTGAAGTGTATGGCAAGCAGTGGGCTTGGGACTTCAACTACCTAGATTCCAATGTGCACACTTCAGGTGTTCAAGCACATTTGAGCCTCGACGGTTCTGAAGGAGTTGAAGAGACTCTTCCCACTCTCTACCTACCAACGAATTCAACCGTTGATCTCGTTCTTAAAACCCGCGATGTTATTCACTCATTCTGGGTTCCTGCTTTCTTGGAAAAGCGAGACACCGTTCCTGGCATGACCAACCACATGTACTTCACCACTGGTGCTGAAGAAGCTACATACGCTGGTAAGTGTGCAGAGCTTTGCGGCGAATACCATTCGGAAATGCTCTTCAACGTCAAGGTTGTCTCTCCTGAAGAATACGAAGCATATATGAAGAAATTAGCTTCAGACCCTGAAACTCAGGGTATTCTCGGCGATGAATACAACCGTAATCCTAACCAAAACATCCGAAACTAAGAGGTGACCCGTGACTAGCTTGGAATACTCAGCGGATGGGGGTCAGGTTGCCCCCCGCGTGGTACCTAAATCTAAAGGGCGAATCTTCGTCAATTGGATAACTTCCACTGACCACAAAACTATTGGGTACATGTACCTCATAGCATCATTCATCTTTTTCTGCATCGCAGGTATCATGGCTCTGCTCATGCGTATTGAGCTTTTTGAACCTGGCATGCAGTTCTTGCAAACCAAAGAACAGTTCAACCAGCTGTTCACCATGCACGGAACCCTCATGCTTCTCATGTTTGGTACCCCTGCATTTACTGGCTTTGCAAACATCCTTATTCCCTTACAAATTGGCGCTCCGGACGTTGCGTTCCCACGACTGAACTCACTCGCGTTCTGGTTCTTCCTCTTTGGCTCTCTAGTTGCCATCGCTGGGTTTATCACCCCTCAGGGTGCTGCATCCTTCGGATGGTTCGCCTACGCGCCATTGAACAGCACCACCTACTCACCAAGCATTGGTGGAGACCTGTGGGTCTTTGGTCTTGCTCTTCAGGGCTTTGGAACCATTATGGGTGGCGTTAACTTTATTACCACCATCTTGTGCATGCGTGCCCCAGGTATGACGATGTGGCGTATGTCTGTTTTCACATGGACAACTCTTATTACCTCGATTTTGATTATCATGATCTTCCCTCCTCTAGCTTCTGCGCTATTTGCGTTGGGTATGGATCGTCGTCTTGGTGGACATATCTTTGATCCTGAAAACGGTGGCGCTATTCTATGGCAACACCTCTTCTGGTTCTTTGGACACCCTGAGGTATACGTCCTCGCGCTACCATTCTTTGGTATTGTCTCCGAGATTATTCCAGTTTTCTCTCGCAAGCCTATCTTTGGTTACAAAGGTCTAGTCTTTGCGACGATTTCAATTGCTGCTCTTTCCGTGACTGTGTGGGCACACCATATGTACGTTACAGGCGCAGTAATGTTGCCATTCTTCTCCTTCATGACCATGATGATTGGTGTTCCTACCGGTATGAAATTCTTCAACTGGATTGGTACCATGTGGCGAGGATCAATCACCTTTGAGACACCTATTATTTGGGTTCTCGGGTTCTTGGTCACGTTCCTCTTCGGCGGTCTCACCGGTATTATCTTGGCAACACCTCCACTGGATTTCCACGTATCAGATACCTACTTCGTGGTAGCTCACTTCCACTACGTTATCTTCGGTACCGTGGTATTCTCCATGTTCGCAGGCTTCTATTTCTGGTGGCCAAAGTGGACTGGCAAAATGCTTAACGAACGTCTCGGCAAAATTCACTTCTGGCTCCTATTCACAGGATTCCATATGACCTTCCTCATCCAGCACTGGCTAGGTGTTGTAGGTATGCCTCGTCGTTACGCAGATTATATGCCTGAAGATGGATTCACATGGATGAACCAGCTCTCCACCGTTGGTTCCATGATTCTTGCAGTATCGATGATTCCATTCTTCTGGAATGTTTACATCACAGCACGTTACGGAACCAAAGTTGAAGTTGATGACCCATGGGGCTTCGGCGCATCCTTGGAATGGGCAACATCTTGCCCACCTCCTCGCCACAACTTCACCGCGTTGCCACGTATCCGTTCTGAACGTCCAGCTCTTGACTTACACCACCCAGAACTCTCAACCAACGTTGATGTTGCGATGGCTGCTCGTCAGGCTGTAGCAAGCGGAGAAAGGAAGTAGCCTACGATGAAAAGTATTGCTTGGCTTTTTGGGCTCATTGGAGTCTTCCTCATCCCCGTAGGACTCATCTACGGTTTTATGTCGAAGTTCAGTGATTTAGCAGGATTCCCCGCGATTATGGTAACCGCCATCATGTGCTTATTCCTATCAGGGTTCTTGTTCTATACCGATAAGTTGCATCCGGATCAACCGAGCGATAATGAAGACGGAGAAATTATTGATGCTGCAGGTGACTACGGCTTCTATTCTCCATGGTCTTGGTGGCCTATCGTTATTGCTGCGGTCTGCGCACTATTAGTGATTGGCTTAGCTTTGGGCTGGTGGATTGTAGGTATTGCGCTTCCGCTATCGGTTCTAGCTTGTGTCGGCTGGGTCTACGAATATAACCGTGGAGATCACGCTCACTAATGAGCTAACTACAGACATCATTGTGTCAATGGTGTTCTAGGTTCACAATGAACCTAGAACACCATTTTTTATGCCCTCCATTATGAAAAGAACATGGAGTTGAGCATAAAACATCTTCGACTAAAACACATTGTTTACACTAAGAGGTTTTAAGAACCTAAATTGATGCCTACAGAGCGATCGCTTGAGTATCACGCTTATCGAGGTATTGGTTTTGCATAAGCCTGAGCAATAGAGGTATAGAGTATTGGGTTCTGCTGAGGTTTTTAGAGCACACGGGACAGCAATTTGTGTTTTCGCCCATGCCTTATATTGACGATTTTGAGGTCTGCTGTAAGTCAGGGGGTAAAGGTTCTTTACGGAGTTGCACCTCAGTGCCAGACGTGTGTAAGTAAATTGGGTTTTCTTTTTGGTGGGGCGCTGAGGTTTTGGGTGTCGGTTCGGCATTTTTAGGGATGTATAGGTGCTGGTTGGGCTGAGCACTGCTCCGTCAAGGCCCAGTGGTGTTGTCCACTTAGCACCCCGACAGCAAGAGCGTTACGTAAGTTTTTGAGAGCTTGCTGACTAGGGAGTTTGTTGTCTCCTTTATTAGTTTGTGATGTAGTAAGTTGACTTGCTTACAGTATGCGTGATGGGATTTAACTGTCGCCAATCACTTGAGTGAAGAAGAGCAAGCTTCTACTCTCGATAGTACTTCTTGGAGCAGGAGTGGCCCTTGTACTTCAGCAGCATCTAGCAGCTTTAATGCTTGTGTCTCTAGCTGTCTTTGTCATTACCTCAGACGGCAGTTTTGAGAAGATTCCTCCGAGGAAGGAAAAGAATCAACCATACCCGTCTACTAAGGAAATTAGGAGGTATGCGTGAGGAGCATCCAGGAACCTCTATTACCCAGGCGGTAGGAGCGTTGAAGGAGTGAGGGGCAAGCTGGGGAAGCGGTCATAGCCTGATTAAGCTTCAGGAATGATACCTTTCGGCTCAGTTCCAGGCACGCTTGATTGCGGCAATACCTAAACCCATTTTTCGGCAACTTCGCATTGTTTATACCCGGCCTCTTTCAAAGCCTGAATCTGCGCTCTACGGCCGATAGAATGAGCATTCTTCCACAGCCTTCCCAACGCGTGAGCCTTTCGCTAAGGCTCACGCGTTGGGCTTCTATTCTTCGGCTCCCGCCCTTACGCCCAATCTCAGCCACGAACTCTCACTGAGCTGCTCAGACATCATAGGCTCCCAACTCTGTGAGCCTGTTTTCGGGGTGTACTTCTCACGTATGAACTTTTCTCAACACTCCCGACAATTCCGGCAACCTCAGACAAGGGGTAACAGCAGACTGTACTAGGCGTTATTCGCCGGAGCCGGTAGCTGAGTTGGAGGCGTTGGTGGGGAAGTGGCAGCAGACAGGGCTACTGAGTGGGAGCAAGTTGCGACGGTGAAGCGGGTTCGGTCCCGAGGCTTTGGTGCTGTTTCTTCTACAATTACGTTGTGCGTAGCATCACTGCGGAATCCAAATGGTCTGTAGCAACTCCTATAGGTGCTGAAAAGGTTCTTAAAATAGTTGAGTGGTACCGGCTAAAACTAGCCAGTACCACTCCTTTTTATGTGGAGAACTATATTTTACTTCTCGAGAGCTTCACCTGATGAATGAGAATCCAACTCATCATGACCGTGATCATGATGCGCTGCTTCAAGCTCAGCAGGAGTTACCGGAGCAACTCGGTCTTCAAACCATAGCTGAGATAGTTTGCCACGAGTCTTTTCCATCAAAGAAATCTTACCCTTTTTGTTAGGTTGGGCAGGAATAACTTCATGGTTTTCAAAGGCAACGAGTTTGTAACGACGGAACTCGTCCAGTGGCTTATGCACCTCGATAAATTCGCCGTGAGGAAGCTGCACAACACGACCAGTTTCAATACCGTGTAAGACAAGTTCGCGGTCTTTACGCTGCAATGATAGGCATAGGCGATAGGTAATCATATAGCCAATAACTGGGCCGATGAAGAATAGAACTCGTAGCCAGTAAGCAACATCGTTCAAGGATACGTGGAAGTGAGTTGCAATGAGGTCAGAGGACGCTGCAATCATCAAAACACTATATGCGATAACGCCAGCAACACCAGCTCCAGTACGGAAAGGAGCATTGCGTGGACGGTCAAGAATATGATGTTCTTTATCGTCTTTAGTAACCCAACGTTCAATCCACGGCCATCCAAACATGAACATGATAATGACGCCAGCCATGGCAAAGGGGAGAAGAACGTTCAGAACCCAAGTACCACCGAGGAATTCAAATTCCCAAGGGAAAGGCCATACGCCAGGCCAAAGACGCAAAGCACCATCGCCAAAACCAACGTACCAGTCAGGCTGAGTACCTGCCTGAACAGGGGATGGATCGTAAGGTCCGTAGTTCCAAATAGCGTTAATGGTGAAAGTTGCCGCCAAAAATGCGATGATTCCGAAGACGATGAAGAAGAAACCGCCAGCTTTTGCAGCATATACCGGGCCAACAGGGAAGCCCACAACGTTATCTTCACGACGTCCAGGTCCAGGGTACTGGGTATGTTTGTGAACAACAACCATGAACAAGTGGATGGCTACACAGAGAAGAATCAACGCGGGGATAATCATAATGTGCAAGGAGTATAAACGCCCGATGATGTAGTGTCCGGGGAATTCTCCTCCGAAGAAGAAGAGAGAAAGATAAGTTCCCACAACTGGAATTGCCATCATAATGCCATCGACAATGCGTAGACCGTTACCGGAAAGCACGTCGTCGGGTAGGGAGTATCCGGTAAAGCCAGCAAAAATGCCGAGGATGAAGAGGACACAACCAACAACCCAGTTCAGCTCGCGTGGTCGACGGAAAGCGCCGGTAAAGAATACGCGAAGCATGTGAATGCAGATGGCGAGCATGAACATCAATGCTGCCCAGTGGTGAATCTGACGAATCAGAAGACCGCCACGAATATCAAAAGAGATATGCAAAGCGGATTCAAACGCCACGGACATTTCGGTACCCTTCATCGGAAGGTAGGAGCCGTCGTAGGCTACTGAAGCTGTTGAAGGGTTGAACCAGAAGGTTAGGAATGTTCCGGAGATAATGAGAATCACGAGGCTGTAAAGAGCAACCTCACCGAACATGAAGGACCAGTGGTCGGGGAAGATTTTGCGACCAAACTCTTTAACGATTCCAGAAAGTCCAACACGGGAGTCCACAAAGTTTGCGATACGTCCGGTTGAAGTCTTTGGAGTGTATTCAGTCTGAGTAGTATGTGACATTTTTATTGTTCACCTGCCATCTCTTTGACGTGTTGTGCACGTTCCCAATAAGCGGGACCAACAGGCTCTTTAAAGTCGCTACGAGCTACCAAGTAGCCTTCGTCATCTACGGTGATAGGAAGCTGGGGTAGTGCGTGACCAGCTGGCCCGAACACAACCTTGCATTCATCAGCAGCATCGAAGGTCGACTGGTGGCAAGGGCACAAGAGGTGGTGTGTGCGTTGCTCGTACAGAGCGATGGGGCAGCCTACGTGGGTGCAAACCTTGGAGTAAGCGATAATGCCATCGACATTCCAGTCTTCACGTCCCTTAGAGACCTTTAGTTCAGCTGGGTCAAGACGCATGAGCAGAACAACTGCTTTTGCTTTTTCTTCAAGGTATCCGTTTTCGTGAGATACAGAAACCAAGGTCTCTGGAAGTACGTGGTATGCGGAACCGATAGTAACGTCAGCTGCTTTGATAGGCGTTCCGGAAGGGTCACGCACGAGGCGAACACCTTTATCCCAGAGGGTGTATTTGAGAACGGCGGGGTCTGCTGGACCAAGGTCGCGGAGGAAGGTGACGAAGGTCAGCGGCGCAAGAATCATAGAGCCGATGAGGGTGTTACGAAGCAACGGACGGCGTTTGATACCAGATTCTTCAATAACAGTTTCGATGATTTCTTGAGCTTTTGCGCGGTCTTCTTCGGTGCGAACAGCGTGCCGCTCTTCCATCATTTCGTGGTCAGGCATCAAGGTGCGTGCCCAGTGGACGATACCGATACCGATACCGAACATTGCAAAAGCGATACCCAAGCCAAGCAATAGGTTTTGCAGACGTAGCTGATCTGTTGCGGCGGGGTTCAATACGTCGTAGTAATCTCCGCCGATGCGAACACCAAAGTACGCAAACCAGAAAAGCACTGATCCGAGCATCGAGATGATGAACAGAGCAATTACTTGGCGTTCTGCGGCTTTAGCCTTTTTGGGGTCCACGTCGGTCAGGCGCGGAGCGTGCGGAGGAAGTCCAGGATCTCTGAACTTCTCCTTACTTTCCTCGTGAGAGGTAACTACGGCTGAGGAATGTTCCTGTACACCGTCACTATGGTTACCCATGTGTTGCCTCAAATCTTCCTTGGTACGAAATCTTATGTGTGTGTTGTCTTAAGCAGAACGTGATGTTAGCCAGATAGTGAATACGAGAACGATACCTAGGCCAACGGTCCAGATGAGCAGGCCTTCAGCCACCGGGCCAAGAGAACCAATTTTGAATCCGCCGGGGGATACGTTGTATTCCTGAGACTTTAGGTAGGTGATAACGTCACGCTTTTCTTCTGGGGTGATGTTTGCATCGTTAAACACTGGCATGTTCTGAGGTCCAGTTGCCATAGCCTCGTAGATGTGGCTTTCTTTAACACCCATGAGCGAAGGAGCCCATTTACCACGAGTTAGCGCACCACCTGCACCTGCCGCATTGTGGCACATAGCGCAGTTTGCTAAGAAGACTTTAGCGCCGTTAGCAGCGTCACCTTTGGATACGTCGAGGTATTCATCTTCAGGAATTGCGGGGCCAGCACCGAGGGAGGCAACATAAGCGGCTAGCTGAGCAGTTTCTTCTTCGTTGAACTGTACTGGTTTCGCTTGGGCCTGCGGACCTTGCATCTGCAGAGGCATACGTCCGGTTCCTACCTGGAAATCAACAGCAGCGGCACCTACGCCAATGAGGGAGGGTCCGTCTACAGTTCCTTCTGCATTTGCGCCATGGCATGTTGCACAGTTAGAAACAAAGAGTTTTTGTCCTGCTTCAACCTGTTCTGCAGTGTAGGTGTTCTTAGTTTCTGCTCTTGCTTCGTTTGTAGCCGTGGCAACTGCATAGAGGCCACCGGTGAGGACGAGAGCGAAAAGAAGTAACACGAGGGCTGCAAGCGGATGACGCCGCTTCTGAGAAATTGCCTTCACGTCGAATAGTTCCTTAGTTGTGTGTGTGCTGAATAATCTGTTGAGCTATAGTTCTCGTTCGTATTTTCTACTTATCGAAGGAAGTAGACCACACCGAAAAGCGCAAGCCAGACGACATCAACAAAGTGCCAGTAGTAGGAAACAACAACGGCACTCGTTGCTTCGTAGTGACCGAAACGTTTTGCCACGTAGGCGCGACCGATGATGAAGAGAAACGCTACGAGTCCAGCGGTCACGTGGAGCGCGTGGAAGCCGGTGGTGATGTAGAACGCTGATCCATATGCGCTAGAAGCGATGGTTACGCCTTCGGATACGAGAGTTGCGTATTCATAAACCTGCATCGAGACGAAGAATGCGCCCATGATGAAGGTTAGAAGGAACCACTCGACCATGCCCCATTCCTTGATATTCATCAGGGAACCGGTACGACGAGGCTTAAGCTGCTCAGCTTTGAAGACACCAAATTGGCAGGTCACAGAGCTCAGCACCAAAACAATGGTGTTAAAAGTAGCTAGTGGGACTTCCAAAAACACTACGTTTTCTGCCCAGATATCGGGGCGTGAAGCACGTAGCGTGAAGTACATTGCGAATAGTCCGGCAAAGAACATCAGCTCAGAACCGAGCCACACAACGGTACCTACGGCAACGTTATTTGGACGGTTGAGAGTCGGATGAGCCGACTTACTTGGGGTTTGGGTTGCAGTTGTCACATAGACATTATGTCTGTAAAACACCGTTCAGACCAAGAACCTAGGCCTTAAAGTAGTAGGTGTGTTGCAAAAAACCCTTATTTTCCGCGGTTTTACAGTAAATCTTTCTTAAGAAGATAGCGACACGATGTCTGTAAACTTGGCGTAACCCTCTCACCATACGAGTCATTTTGTACCAAGAAAAAGGTTTAGCACGTTCTTTGTTCTAGAATCGGGGGTATGAAACAAACACCAATCTCATGGAAATTAGTTCTCAATTCTTTGCAAAAGTCTCAAGAGCTTGAAAAAGAACAAGCGTTATGGGCTATGGATCAGATGATGACTGGCCAGACTCCTGATAGTATTCTGGGTGCTTTTCTCATGGGATTACACACTAAAGGGGAGAGTAGCCAAGAGCTTGAGTATCTTTCTCAAGGAATGTTAGCTAAAGCTGTTCGCCCTAGCATTAGACAACAAGCAGTAGACATTGTTGGAACTGGGGGAGACCAACAAAATACAGTAAACATTTCAACCATGGCCGCTGTTGTCATTGCCGCTAGCGGAGTTCCTGTTGTCAAACACGGCAATAGGGCTTCTTCCTCAGCGAGTGGATCTGCTGACGTTCTTGAGGCCTTAGGCGTTCCGTTGGATTTAAGTATTGAAGAGGTTGAACAGTGCAGTGCAGAGATTGGTATTGCTTTTCTTTTCGCGCAAGTGTTTCATCCTTCGATGCGCTTTGTAGCTCCGGTGCGACGACAGATGGGCGTACCTTCTGTTTTCAATTTTCTCGGGCCGCTTACGAATCCTGCTCAGGTTCTATCGTCAGCAATTGGAGTAGCCCGAGAAGATTTTGCAGAAAAAATTGCGGGAGTTTTTGCTCAACGTAAAAATCATCACGCATTAGTCTTTAGAGGCCATGATGGTTTAGATGAGTTAACGGTCAGCGGACCATCTGATATTTGGGAGATTCACCAAGGGGAGATAAGACACCAGATATTCGACCCTCGTGAATTTGGCTTTGTGTATCATTCGTTAAGTGAGTTGCGAGGCGCAGACGCTTCATACAATGCGCAGATTTTTTCAGATGTGATGTCTCAAGAAATCTGCGAAGGCGCTATTTATGATGCGGTTGTTCTTAACGCAACAGCTGGATTAATGGCTTATCAAACACCCGAAGAATTAACGAGTTTTGAGGAACGATTCGATAATGCATTAAACACTGTGAGAGAAACGCTCTCATCAGGTAAGGCTCAGGCTAAACTTGAATCTTGGATTAACTTCAAGAGCTAAACCTTAAACCAAAGGTTAAATAAAAAAGCTTAAGGGTGGGCACACAACATGTGTGCCCACCCTTAAGCTTACGCTAGATCGAACAATTCTTAGGAAAGTCTCCAACGTTTGTGCTTAAAAACTGTTTTCGACAGTAGTAATAGCAAGATTCTCCATCCCACCAAAAAGAAGGCTAGAACAATCGCGCTAACCATGAAGAAGCTCCAAGCTGTTCCACCACCGAAAACTAGCCGTAATAAATGCCCAATCACAACAGTGGAAGCCCACACAGCAACACCGGAAAACAGAGAAAAAGGTCTAGAGTTTACAACTGGAACGAATCGAACAGCTAAGAACCCCAGAAGAAAGGGAATAGCCGTCATAAAAGTTCCAGATAGCGGCTCATGATGGTTGAATCTGCCGATTCCAGCAAAGAGCACAATAAGGAAGATATCAATACCGGTGCTAAGGTGCAGAGGTAAAGAACCTCGAGAGCGAGAACGAGTAGCCATAGGGAAAATCCTTCCACGGGAAATATATACCTGCATTATCTCTCTCACACAGCGCCGTTTCTAGACATCTGCTTGGCCGTGTCCTCAAATTTCACAAAAGGCTGAGACAACGTGTGTATAGCAGTACGAGTTCATGCAGAAAACAGTCACACTAGGATTTCGATTTCTGAAGGCCTCAAAACCCTAGTAGAGGAGTGTAAAATATATTTACTTTACATAATGTAGATTATCGGCGAATCAGAAAGCTGTGGATATCTCAAAATCACTAGGTCTTTCTTGATCACTGAGAATATAATGAATATGTACAACATAAGGAGCTTTATATGTTCGACTGGTTCGTTTATCACCTCTGGGCCTTCTGGATTTTCGCAGCCATCCTTCTGGCTATCATTGAGATTCTTTCCCTCGATTTCTTTTTCCTCATGCTTGCATTAGCAGCTTTAGGAACATCAGCCTCAACACTTTTTACCGAATCATTCAACATTCAGGTCTTTATCTTTGCTGTACTAAGCATTGTGCTTCTACTTGCTGCCCGCCCAAAACTTATTCATCGACTCAATAAGAACACCCCAAATATTTCCACAAATACCGCAGGACTTATTGGTCAAGAAGTTAAAATTCTTGAAAAAGTAACATCAGATTCAGGTCTTATCGAGCTAGCTGGAGACACTTGGACAGCACGCTCAGCAGATAAAAATAGAAGTTTCTCCCCCACTCAAAATGCTTATGTTTTGAACATTAAAGGAGCAACCGCGTATATCGGCGACCACAAAGCCTAAAACTATAGCCAATAAACGCACCATAGAAAGGTCGTGCATATATTATGCCGCTTACAATTGTCCTCACGTCCCTAGCTGTTCTCGTAGCAGTAATTCTTTTACGCGCAGTACGCATCATTCCTCAAGCTCGCGCAGGAATCGTCGAACGCCTCGGCAAATATCACACCACCCTTAACCCCGGCTTCCATGTCACGGTACCTTTCATCGACAGAGTCTTACCTCTTATCGATTTACGCGAACAGGTTGTATCCTTTCCAGCACAATCAGTAATCACCGAAGATAACCTCGTTGTAGGAATCGACACTGTCGTATATTTCCAAGTCACAGACCCGCAAGCTGCCACGTATGAAATTACCAACTATATCCACGCAGTAGATGAACTCACCTCAGCAACACTACGTAACGTCGTAGGTGGACTCAACCTCGAACAAACCCTTACCTCACGCGACCAAATCAATAGTGAACTACGAGGAGTACTCGACAGCACGACAGGGCGTTGGGGTATCCGTGTCTCACGTGTCGATATCAAAGAAATTCAGCCACCAGCGTCCATTCAAGACTCCATGGAAAAACAGATGCGCGCAGAACGAGACCGTCGAGCTGCGATTCTCACAGCTGAGGGTCAGAAGCAGTCTCAGATTCTCACCGCCGAGGGTGACTCTCGTGCTGCTATTCTTCGAGCTGAGGGTCAGAAGCAGTCTCAGATTCTCACCGCCGAAGGCGACGCAAAAGCTGCTATTCTTCGGGCAGATGGCGAAGCTCAAGCTGTTCAAAAAGTCTTCAACGCTATCCATCGAGCAAACCCATCACAAAAACTTCTCACCTACCAGTACCTACAGACACTTCCAAAACTTGCTGAAGGCGATGCAAACAAGCTCTGGTTTATCCCTACTGAATTAGGTGAAGCCCTCCGTGGATTAGGAAACGCTTTCGATCCAAAGAGTTTCACCTCAGATAATTCTCAAAATGCAACAGAAACATCCGAAGAAAATTCTCCAAAAATCTCGGAGGATCCTATCGTTGAAACAGGAATTATCAAGGTAACGCCCGAAGACCTCAACCCAAATCTAGATAAGCTCAATACCGGAATTGAAGTTCCTACGGAAAATAAGCCCGGCTCACCCTCATAGGTAGAATCATCAAGGGCAAAAGGTCTATAATGTTTCTTTGACCCGCTTATTGTGAGTCAGCCTTATCTACGCCCCTATCTGTTTTTCTCATAGAGGTTTAGCCAACACACTTGGAGGATATTAAATGAGCGATCGCAGCCTACGTGGTATGCGTCTTGGTTCGCAGTCGATGGAAACTGAGGCCGGCGTTGAGCCAGCTCCTCGACAGCGAGTTGAATATCGAACAGAAAAAGGTGAACGAGTTTTTGTGACCTTTGCCCAAGAAGCCGATATCCCCCAAACTTGGACTGCAAAATCTGGTGACGAAGCATACCTCGTCAACGGCGAAGGCGACCAAGAAGAATCCCAAGAAAAACCAGTACGTACACACTGGGATATGCTTCTAGAACGTCGCAGCATTGAAGAGCTAGAAGATACTCTCCAACAACGTATCGACTATTACAGACAGCGCCACTCGCTTTCTTAGAAAGCGCACATACCCAAAATGTTGGGGTGTTTCTTCACAAATCTGTGAAGAAACACCCCAACATTTTTAACATCAATAGGGTGTGGTTGCCATAAATATGGCAACCACACCCTATTGGTATCTAGAATAAAATCTTATTTACCTCTCAAAGAGCTAACTAGCTCTCTAGCTTTCTTGTAGCGAGAAGTTAGTCCCCAGCCTGTCACTTTAGTCATTGAGTCAAGGATGATGGAACTGTCCATTTTTGAGGTGCCAATAGCACGTTCAACGAAGGTGATAGGAACTTCAACAATTTTAAGTCCGGCGCTTTCTGCCCGCCACGCAAGATCCACCTGAAAAACATAGCCTTTAGAATCCGTATCAGTAAGCAACAGATGTTCGATCGCATCGCGACGGAATGCGCGGTAACCAGCAGTAATATCGTTGATCTTTGTACCTAAAATAATCTTGGTATAAAGATTTGCGCCACGGGACAAAATCTGACGATGCATCGGCCAATTTTTTGTTTTTCCACCAGGAACATAACGAGATCCAATAGCTAAGTCCGCACCATTTTCAATAGCCTCTAGGAGCAAAGGCAACTGTTCTGGGCGGTGAGAACCATCTGCATCCATTTCAACGAGGACGTCATATCCTTCATTCAAACCCCATTTAAAACCCGCAATATATGCTCCACCTAAACCATCTTTAACGGCGCGGTGTAGTACATGGACATGAGAGTCTTCGGCAGCAATCTCGTCAGCCAGTTCACCAGTACCATCAGGACTATTATCATCCACCACTAAAATATGGCAGGTTGGAACTGCTGCACGAAGTTCCCTCACAACAACAGGAAGGTTATCTTTTTCGTTGTATGTAGGAATCACCGTCAATACACGCATTAGCCATTACTCCTTGTGCGCTTTGAAAGAGCGCTTTGAAAAATTCAGATACCAGTATATAAGTTCTCTTACCTGTCTTCTGGTAGTTTTAGGTGAGCCTAGACCATGATTTTGCAGACGATTTACTTAGTATAAGCTGACCATCAATATACAGTGACGACAAAACCGGTAAATCCTCTGCTTCAAGATGAGGCAAAGAAGGTACTCGGGAACGAGGATCCGTACTCCAGCTTTGCGCTATTCCTTGGGTCTGGGTTGATTCAAGAGAGGCAATATTCCACATAGCGCAGTCTGCTGGAGATGAAGGCACAAGTTGTCCATAAAGGCTTGAGGACTCCCCCAAGCTACGGTACACCGTACGCGTTAGAGCATGAAATACACCACGTGATGTTACAGAGGTCTCAGGCGTGTTGCGCTCGATGATTTGATGAATTAGATTCCACCCCAAGTTTTTAGGCGTAGAAGACTGTGGATCAGAACCGCAGAAAGTAACAACGCCTAAAGAGATTGCCGCAGATAACGACTGATGGACTTCTTTATCAATATCACTGGTAAATCCTAAAGCAACTTTGTGTTGTACACATTGCATCATAGACTCTTGGCTCAGGGAGCTAACACCGTCACAGCGCACTGAACGAAAACCTAGATATTCTTGCGTTTCTAAATAGCTCAAGAAACGCTGAAAATCATATTCCCCTTCAACTTGTACTGAAAGGTGATAGTTTCTCGAAGATGCACGCTCGAGAACCTCCCAAAACTCTGAGCAGGTGACAGAAAGAGAAATGCGGTCAACTCCCCTAGGCAGAGAATCAATCTCAGCTAAAGAATTAACTTCACAGTAAAGATAGCTACGTACCCCAACACCAGATAACAGGGAAGTCACTTCACTAAAAATATCGGCAGGAACAACATAGGTGACTCCCCCATACCCATGTTCCAATAAACGATCCGTTAACAATTGAGCTTCAACAATACTCGAAACTCGTACCATCCCTAAACTAAAGGCAGCACACAGAAGACGTCCGCCCATATCTATGCATTGCATCCGATCATCATAAAGAGAACAGGCACCAGCCTCCGACCCCAACCATTCGACACTCGAACCATTAATCAGAACAGCCGTTGCTTCAGGATCAACAGGGGTATGAACTAAACCAGAACGAAATAAAAGTAGAGAAGAAGACACCTTAGTTACAGTCCTTCCACTTCAGTCATAACAACACCACGACGAATCAAACGAATAGCAGCCTCACACTGAGTACGAAGCTGAGCATCTGAAACGCTAACATAAGAAATCTGGTTCAGGACATCAATGACCTGACGCATCCAACGCACAAAATCTCCTGCCGACATATCAGCGTGCTCAAGAACTTGAGATAAAGATTTACCTCTAGCCCACTGATAAGTAGACCATATAAATCCAAAATCAGGTGCTGACGTTACCGGCAGCCGAGAACGGCGTTCGGAGGAGCTCAGACGTTCCCAATGAGAATAGACTTTCTGCAAAGATAACTCGATAGAGCGTCTCGGATATTTCTCTAACGGCGAGTATTCTCCACTCTTCGAATGATAAACCACCGCCGATATGACAGAAGCAGTCGCCGCCGAGTCTAACCCGTCCAAGAAACCATCTTCTAAACAGAGAGACAGCAAAAACTCCCGTTCACCATGTAAACGGCGCAAATTCTCTCCGGCTTCTGTCAAATAATAATCATGCCCGTCATGATACATATATCCATACTCTTCAAGCAGTTTCGTGATGCGTTCAAAAACCTTAGCAATAGTATTAGTCCGGGTATCAATCTGGTGACGAAGAGTTTGAGTCGTAGCATCAAGTTTACGCCAACGTTCTTCCCAGCGAGCGTGCTCTTCCCGTTCAGGGCACTCATGACAAGGATGTTCCCGCACTCGTTGACGTAATTCTTCTAGCTTGTCAGAAGAAGGAAAACCATCTCCTGACAAAGTAACGTCCCGACGAGGAGGACGCCCCTCATACAAAGCAGTTCTCATACGAGATGCAATATCTTGGCGTTCTTTGACACTTCGACCCCGTACCTTACGCGGAATCTTCACATAAGAAATAGGCTCAAGGGGACTCTCAATCTTAGAACCCGGTAGAACTCTATGCTGAGCTTTCTCATTAATAACATCAATTTCAGGAACGCCATCTCTGCCATCTTGACATTGAAGAACCGTTGCATAACCACGATAACGACCACCGGGCAACTCAATAACATCTCCAGAACGCAAAGATTTTAAAGACTCAAGAGCAACAGATTTTATATAGCTACGACGTCTCTTCTCAAGATTTTTCTTCTCCGCGCTCACAGCACGCACTAATTGTGCATATTCAAAGTAATCACCGCGTTCACAGGATAATGATTTCTGATAGCCCGCTAAAGCACGCTCATTTTTACGTACACGCTGAGCTACCCCCACCACAGACTTATCGGCCTGAAATTGAGCGAAGGAGGATTCAAGAGTCTTCTTTGTCTCATATGTACCAAATCGTGCTACTAGATTAGCACTCATATTGTAGGTAGGGCTAAAGGAAGAATCTAAAGGATACGTTCTCTTTGAAGCAAGCGATGCAACGTGATCAGGATCTAAACCACGTTTCCATACCACAACAGCATGCCCTTCAATATCAATTCCTCGACGTCCAGCACGCCCCGTCAGCTGTGTGTATTGTCCGGGAGTAATATCTACGTGGTTCTCCCCATTGAATTTCGTTAACTTTTCGAGAATCACAGAACGTGCCGGCATATTGATGCCGAGGGCAAGAGTCTCTGTCGCAAAAACAACTTTAAGCAGACCTTGTGAAAAAAGTTTTTCCACAACATCTTTATACAGTGGCAACAGTCCGGCATGATGGGCAGCGATTCCTCGCAGAAGACCATCCTTCCAGCTATAAAAATCTAAAGCTTGAAGATCGAGAACATCAAGATGACGTGTAGCTTCAGTCACGTACTCTAGAATTTTATGTTGTTCTCGGTCTGTTGTAAGACGTACATCTCGTGCAATACAGTGCTTGACCGCGTCATCACAACCATTACGAGAAAAGATAAAATAAATAGCCGGAAGAAGAGCATTCTTATCTAGGTTCTGGAGTATTTGATAGCGAGGAACCCGCCCCAACGCCACATGTGAAGAACGGCGAGAATACCCAGATTTATAGCCGTGACGTCCATGCCCATAACCACTATTTCGAGAAGAAGTTTTAAGTTGGCGCAGTCTCGGGTTAATAACGTACCCTTTGGAAATTTCTTGTGCAGAACGATATTTTGCAAGACGAGGGTCTTTCTCGTCAGCAAAAAGATCAAAAAGTTCTCCGCCGACCATCATATGTTGCAGAAGAGGAACCGGACGATGTTCAGAGACAATAATTTGTGTCTCACCGCGGACAGTATCTAACCAGTCTCCGAATTCTTCGGCATTTGAAATCGTTGCTGATAAAGACACCAAAAGAATATCTTCAGGAAGATTAATAATCACTTCTTCCCACACAGCACCACGAGAACGGTCAGCCAAGTAATGCACTTCGTCCATCACCACGTAGCCAAGTTCTTCTAAGGTGGAAGAATCGTCGTACAACATATTTCGAAGGACCTCAGTTGTCATGACAACAACTTGGGCTTCAGAATTAATAGAGGTATCTCCGGTAAGTAAGCCGATAGCCTCCTCACCATAGATTTTTACCAAATCATGATATTTCTGATTGCTGAGGGCTTTAATAGGAGCCGTATAAAAAGCTTTTTTCCCCTCGCTCAGTGCCCGATGTATAGCGAATTCACCAACGAGAGTTTTACCGGCACCAGTAGGAGCTGCCACTAAAACATTTTTATTCTGCTCAATTGCGATACATGCTTCACGTTGAAAACCATCTAGCGGAAAGTTTAAGGTATGTGCAAAGTCTTCTAGAAGGTCAAAACTGCGATGATCCATCATCTTCTCCATCATTTTTCTGGTGACGTCGTAGGATGGCGCAAAATTTTTCTACAACGTAACAGCCTGTCTGGGTGCAATCAGTGGTATTTTCTATACACTATCGCATCTGAAACAAAGAGGGGTGAACGATTATCGCTCACCCCTCTTTTATTTAAAGATTATGCTTTTATTCTTGTTTGGTAGGTTCTTCACGCCCTAAACGTTCAAGTTCTTCGGCACTTGTTGCTCTGTTGAGTTCTTCGTCGTTGAGCCCTTGTGCCAGCTTTGCTTGTTTCTTAGCTCGACGTTTATCTGACCATAGGCAGATAAGAATTGCGATAAAGAAGAAAACTATCAAGGGAGCAGCAAGGTAGAACATGGTAGCAACGTCGTTGCCTGGTGCTGTAGCTGCAGAAATCGTTGCGATGAAGATGACGACCCAGCGCCAAGATTTGAGGACGGTCTTGCCTGATAGAAGACCAATGAAGTTAAGACCCACGAGAATGACAGGAGTCACAAAAGCTAATGCAAAAGAAAGCATAAACTTTACGAGGAAGGATATGTATATTTCTGCTGTCATGACGTTTGTGCCGTTACTCGGAGTGAAGGAGGTAAAAGCAGTGACCACACCAGGGAAACTGTACCAAGCAACGATAAGACCCAAAATAAACATTGGGACAGCAGTAAAGATAAAACCTAAAGCGTAGCGACGTTCTTTTTTATAAAGAGCTGGGGTAATAAAAGCCCAAAGCTGGTACAGCCACACAGGTGAGGCAAGAGCAATACCAATGTACAAAGACACTGACACCAACAGACCAAAGCCCGATTGGATGGTGTCATAGTTCAAAGAAGCTAAACGGCCTTCTTTTTGTAGCTCCTGTATAGGAACAGAGATTGCTTCAATAAAGGGCATGTACAGGAAGAATCCAGCGATAGTCGTCAATAAGGTAGCAACCGCAGATTTGATGACTCGGTTTTTGAATTCGCGGATATGCTCCTTCAATTCCATATTTGCTTGAGGATTATTCTTACGACTATGTTCCCGTGCCATTTTTACCCTAAAAACTTATGTCATCATAACCATGTAAACCCGTACCCTCAATACAGAGTAAAGGGGTACGGGTCCACTCAGTTAAAACGGATTTCTTTATTTTGTCTCAGATTCGGTGTTTGAAGGCTTGTTATCAATCACTTCGCCTCTTACGACCTCATCTTCAGAAGAAGCAGTAGGAGTTGTCTCCTTCTTAGAGTCTTTCTTCATGCTCTCAACTTCTGACTTGAAGATGCGCATCGACTGGCCAAGGCTACGCGCCATTCCAGGGAGCTTAGGAGCACCGAAAACTAAAAGAATAACAATCAGTAAGATAATGAGGTGTACAGGGCTGTCAAATAGTCTACCCATGGGAATCAGCACCCTTTCGTGTGTTTCGACGGAGGTCGCCAACGCGTTGTGGCTGACCGAGTATATCTCGTTTCTGTATTCTACGCGAGATTCGTTCTTGTTGACGCTGTTTCTTACCTTGTTCATAAGAAGCGTAGCTCTCAGATACCGGCGTAAAAATAGCCGGAGGAGATGTACGTTTCACTAAACGAGTAGCAGTAGCAGCAGATTCCTCCCAGGTTTTAGCGCAGTTATCGCTCAACCGTAAGAACTCTTCAAAAGCCGAGGCTCCTTTGAGAATCATCCGATAGGCGTGAAATGCCAGCCAAAGAACTGATACCAGAACTAAGACACTCCATAAAACTATCCAAAACCACCAAGGCATATTTCATAGTATATAAACCATTTACAGCTAAAAGTGTAAAAACACTGCCTAAAACACCGTGGAGTTTCCTCAAGGTTTTTTAAAAGGCTTCATCTTGAGTGCAGTCACTCCAGATGAAGCCTTTTAAAATTACTTACGAACGTCCAAAAGATCTACAACAAAGATGAGGGACTCTCCTGGCGCGATAGCAGCACCAGCACCGCGTTCACCATATGCAAGGTCAGAAGGAATTTCTAGACGACGTCGGCCACCAACACGCATGCCAAGCAGCCCTTGATCCCAGCCCTGAATGACTTGTCCGATACCAACACGGAATTCTAGTGGAGCACCACGGTTCCATGAAGCGTCAAATTCTTCACCTGTAGAGAAGGCAACGCCCACATAGTGACAAGAAATAGCGTTTCCTGCTTCAACTTCTGGCCCTGTGCCCACAATCTGGTCGATGATGACAAGCTCTTCTGGTGCACCGTTGGTGGGGACATCGATTTCAGGTTTTGTGCGGTCAAGTTCTCGTTTGCCGAAAGACATAATAATTCTTCTCCTTAAGTATTAATCAAAACTTTTATTGAGCCGGTGACTCTTCAGGTGCGGGAGCTTCCTGAGCAGGTTGATTCTCTGCTGGAGCCCCTTCATCGGCTTTTGGCTCTTCAGGTTTCGGTTCCTCGCGTGGAGTCTCAGTATCCGGTTTTTCGTCGCCCTTAGATTCTTCTTTATTCTTTGACTCTTCAGCCTTTTTCTGAGCTTCTTCAGCGGCCTTCTGCTGAGCAATAACAGCTTCTGGTGTGGGCATAGCACCAAGAATATCAACCACAAAAACAAGGGCACCGCTAGGAGCACCATTTGCTGGGTTCTCTCCATAGGCCAGTTCAGAAGGGATTACTAAAAGTACGCGAGAACCAACTTTATGACCGGATAGTCCTTCTTTCCATCCTTTAATAACGCCGCCTAAAGAGATGTCCAAAGGGTCACCGTTATAGTTACCGTCAAAAGATTTTCCGTCTTCCCAACGGACTCCCTCATACTTTACGTATACTTGATCGGTGCTCTCAACGGTGCGTCCTGATCCTTCAATCAGGTTCTGAGTCACGAGCTCTTTCGGTGCATCTCCACGATCATCTTTAAGTTTGATGACACCAGCACCACTATCTGCAATCTCAAAGGATTCTAAAGCTTTATTCCAGTCTTTGTGGTCCAGAGCAGTTCCAGTTGCTTCTGGAAGAAGCTTCTGCACTACGGTATAAACTTCGACATTAGTTGGCGAATCAGCCGGAGCAGCTGAGGGGGACTCTCCTGCTTCAGGACTCACCATGTTCGTTGAGTACGAGAAGGAAGAACCGACTTTGTGCTCTGTCAGCATAGAATATAGTTCTGGGGCATTCTCTTTGAGTTTCTCGCCTACCAAAATCATCAATGGTTTTGACTCATACGTTGTGCCGAGTTCTTTAGCTTCTTTACCATCAAAAATTGTTGCTTGTATAAGCAGTGTGTCACCGTCTTTTACAGAATCTCCATCGCCTTCGGAAATAAGGTGAGTTTCAGTTTTTCCTACGCTAAAAGGAGTCGCAAAAGAAACTGACGGAGCGGCTGTTGCATCTTTGAGATCGTAAGACACCTTATCTAGGTTGTTAGCGCTACCACCTGAACAAGCAGACAATGCTAAAGATAGGATGATTCCAGTGGTAGTTAATGCAATTTTCTTAGGCACGAGATATGACTTTCTGTTGGTTATACAATCTATCGCTCGTTGAGGTAACGACACCTTCACTAAAACTGTAACAGTCTCTAGACAAAAGGCGGAGTCCATTGTTGAGCACTATTATGACGCAAAGTTTCTAAAAGAGCCTGTACCTCAGGGTTAGAGGTCTCAAACGGATCCTGGCACACAATATTAAATTGAGGCTTATTATTCAGGCGTAAGTGTACCCAATCCACGGTAAACGGCTCCCCTGCTGCACGAGAAGCACGAATAAACTCACCACGAATTTTAGCGCGAGTTTCTGGAGGAATCATGGTAGCCCGTTGAATACTCTCTGTATCAAGGAATCGTTTCGCTCGTCCTGCACGCGTCAAAACATTGAATACCCCACGATCGGGGTCAATATCGTGGTACGCGAAGTCAAGCTGCACAATACGTGGGTCGCTATACCCGCTAGCACCTCGAAGGATATAAGAATCAAGAAGTTTTTTCTTGATAGCCCAATCAATCTCTGTATCAATACTGCTGTACTCCCCCGTTTCAATGGCTTGAAGAGTACGCTCCCATAAGTCCAGGACATACGGAACATGCTCGTGGTGAGCACCATGGTGTTCAATATAATTTCGTGCAGAATCAAGATAGTGACGTTGCATATCTAACGCACAGCAGAAAGAACCATCACGTAACGGGAATTGCGCTCGACCAGTCAAGTCATGTGACACAACACGTAGAGCAGTTGCTGTATCAGAAATTTCAAAATCACGAAGAGGATAATGGTCTTCTAACATGCGAAGAACAATATCGGTAGAGCCAATCTTAAGAAGTGACGTTGTCTCCGACATATTTGAGTCACCATTAATCACGTGCATACGGCGATACAACGTTGCATCAGCATGCGGCTCATCGCGAGTGTTAATCAGCGGGCGAGCGCGAGTCGTTGCAGTAGAGGCGCCTTCCCAAATGTAGTCTGCTCGTTGCGAGAAAGAATAGCTAGGTTCTCCGGCTTTCCCTAGAGAGCATGGGCCCCATTCTGGTACTCCTTGCGGGTGTACTTTTCCGGCGCCGGCAATGATTTGTCGAGTAATCAGAAAAGGGATAAGACTTGTTGTAAGTTTTGCGAACTCTACTTTTCGTTCAAGTAAGTAGTTCTCGTGTGAGCCAAAAGAGTTTCCCGCAGAATCAACGTTATTTTTGAATAAGTAAATTCTGCCGTGATGGTCTTCTGCTTCTAGGGTGTCTTGTGCTTGATTGACGAGGTCAGCGAAGAGGACCTCGCCTGCTTTATCTTGGGCAATCAAATCTGTGATTGTTGCGCATTCGGCGGTAGCGTATTCGGGGTGAGATCCTACATCAAGATAGAGCCTTGAACCATTCGGAAGAAAAACATTAGTGGAGCGCCAAGTATCTACAACAGGTTTGAAAAGTATTCTTGAGGCTTCTTCTGGGCCGATGGGGCCTAATTCGTCAGGTACGTAGGTGATTCCGTACTCGGTTTCTATTCCGAAGATTCGTTTTTGCATAGTTCTATTCTGTCGATGATGGTGTTCTCAGTTCGTTGAAATCACCAAGATTTTAGGGGGTTGTGGGGTGTTTATTCTCCACCTTTTTGGACGAATCCTTTGACGAAGTCTTCAGCGTTTTCTTCGAGAAGACCATCAATTTCTGCTAGGAGGTCATCTGTTTCTACAATGAGGTCTTGGTTAATCGCAGCACTCTGAGACGCGATGTTGATGGGGGTTTCTTCTACAAGGTTTTGTTGTTGCTGCGCTTGTATGCGTTGGCGTTCCATTGTTATTCTCCTTCGTGGTTAAGTTGGTCAATTAGGGTGCTCGCATTATCGACGTTGAGTAGATGTTCGACGCTCTTTTTAGTGTATGCCTTAGGTTCATCTAATCTCAACCGGTGAACAACAGTATCCCAGGGGCTTCTTGCTACTATGGTGTCCCAGTTGGCGCTGAGTATTTCTTCTGGCCATCGACGAATCATCGTGCCTCGTAGGTAGGCGCGGGTGTCTTCTGGTGGGTAGTGGCTGGCAAAAGCAATCTGTTCTTGTGTAAATAGCGTTTTCATTCTGCCTAGCTGAACAAGCTTATGGTACAGGCCTTTATGCGGGCGGATATCTGCGTATTGAAGATCGATAGCTTGTAATTTGGGGTTATCCCAGTTAACACCTTTTTGAACATATTGATGTATGAGCTGGTATTTTGCGACCCAATCGAGAGTGTCAGCTAAAGCGAATAGGTCAGTTTCTAAGAGAGTGAGGGTTTTGTCCCACAGTTCTAAGATTTCTTGTGTGTGCGAATCTGGGTTTTGTTCATATTTTTGTGCAGCTTCAAGATACAGTCGTTGAATCTCTATAGCTGTTAGGGATGTGCCGTTCGTTAACGGTAATTGCTGTTTCAAGGTTAGATCGTGGCTGAAGGTGTGCATGGCTTTGACGGGGTCAGCTAATGCTATTTGAGGGGCTTGATGATTCTCAATCAAGTTCAACACTAAAGAAGTAGTACCAAATTTGAGAAGGTTCGAATAATGAGAGAGGTTGGCGTCTCCGATGATGACGTGTAAACGTCGATATTTATCCGAATCTGCGTGTGGTTCGTCGCGAGTGTTAATCATCGGGCGACGAATCGTTGTTTCTAAACCGATAGTCCGTTCAAAGAAGTCAGCTCGCTGGGAGATTTGATAGCCAGGTTTTTCAGAAGTTGTGCCGATGCCAACACGCCCAGCACCAGTCATAATCTGTCGTGTTGCAAAGAATGGTAGAAGAGCCTCGGATAGTTCGTCAAAGTCTATATCTCGTCGAACCAAATAGTTTTCGTGCGAACCGTAGGATTGCCCTTTAGAGTCAGTGTTGTTTTTGTAAAGTTGCAGCTTGGGAAGTTTTGTCTCTTCTGCTGTTTCTTCGAGGTTTTGAATGGTTCGTGCAGCGAGGTAGTCTCCAGCAGCGTCCCATAGTACGGCATCTCGTGGTGATGATGTTTCCGGTGATGAATACTCGGGGTGTGCATGATCGACATAGAGGCGAGCGCCATTAGGCAAAATAGCGTTCATGGTGACTGCGTCGGGGTCGAGTCGTTCTGCATATATGCCGGATTCTAAGAGTGCTTCTGCAGCGATATCTTCGCTGGTGAGTACAGCGCTTTGGTGAGTGAGTTGGCTAGGGTGGGCGTGTTGTTCTTCTTGAGTGTTTCCGTAAGCATCTTGTAGGGGTGTTTCAGAGTCGTATTCCCATATTGTTGAGCTATTTTGTGCAGAAAGTTCTCGGCGGAATAGTTTGTTATAGGTATCAACTACTTCGGCAGAAAGCATTGTCGGGTTGGCGTGAGGGTGTGTAGGGGCAATAATCCCGTATTCGGTTTCTGCTCCGATAATGCGTTGTACGCTCACAATAGGCTCCTTTGAGACAATGCTGATGCTAACGCTCCATGATGTTCGGTGGAGAGTTGCGGTGGTTTAGTGTGCAGGTTCGATAGAGATGATTTTTTCTCGGATATGTTGTTGAGCTAATACTTGTTCAATCTCTGACAACGGGGGCATCTCCCGATGCCCACCAAATTCTGTGGTGATAGCTCGGATGATATGTTCTTGTGTGATGCCGCGGGTACCATCTCGTAGTTCATCTTTAATAGCATAGTTTTTTGCGGTATCAACAATATTGCGGATAACTGCGCCGGAGAGGAAATCTCCTCGTTTGAGCCATAGGGTATGGCCGTTGTCTAAGGTGATGTGTAAGTATCTGTTATGTGTGGAATCTTCAAAAAGCTGCTCTAGTGCAACGTTGATGAGGTGTTGTACCGTTTCGCTAGTGTTTTGTGCGCCTTGTTGGTCAGTCGCTCCAAGAGGAAGGTCCTCTGTAATATAGAGGCTAAAAATTTCTCGTGCTCCGTGTATGTCAGGACGGTCAATTCTTATTTTGATGTCAAGGCGTCCAGGTCGTAGCACTGCTGGGTCAATCATGTCCTCACGATTGGTTGCTCCGATGACGATCACGTTATCGAGCCGTTCAACACCGTCAATTTCGGTGAGTAGCTGAGGAACGATGGTTGTCTCAACGTCGGAGGAACGACCGGTGCCACGTGTTCTAAAAAGTGATTCCATCTCGTCGAAGAAGACGACAACGGGGTTTCCTTCTTCTGCTTTTTCACGGGCAGCGGTGAAAATATCACGGATTTGCCGTTCCGTTTCTCCAACGTATTTGTCGAGAAGTTCTGGGCCTTTGATGTTAAGGAAGTATCCGGTCTTTGATTCGTGAGGGTGTAGGGTTGCCGCCCTTTTTGCAAGGGAGTTTGCAACGGCTTTAGCGATAAGAGTTTTTCCGTTACCGGGAGGACCATACAGCAAAATACCGTGTGGTGGTGATAGCTGGTATTGGCGGAAAATATCGGGGTACAGGAAGGGAAGCTCAACAGCATCTTTGATTTGTTCAATTTGGGTGTTGAGTCCACCAATATGCTCATAGGTGATGTCGGGGACTTCTTCAAGGACGAGTTGTTGTGCTTCTAGGCGGGGAACTTTCCCTAGCACCATCCCGATACGTGCGTCGTAGGTGAGGTTATCCCCCGCTGAAAGTTCTTGTATTTCTAATGCACCACTGACTCGGGCAACAGTCTTTGTTTGTTGTCCAAAGTCAATGAGCACACGCTCATTATCAAGAACCTCACGTAAAGTAACAACTTCACCATAGTTTTCGTAACCGAGACTGATAACCGCTTGAGTCTGATCATTGAGCAGGACTGTCATACCTGGGGCAAGCGTTGTAATGTCTAATAATGGTGAGCAGGTGATGCGCACTCGCCGCCCAGAAAGCATGACATCAACGTATTCTTCTGCTTCTGCCGGTGTAACGCCCTGTGCAAGGTCGTCATAGGTCATCCGTCCTAAGCTGACGGCTAACACGATAGCAGAGTTCAGCGGTGGGGAGACTTCTTGGGAGAGGCTCAAACGTAACCGTTCGATTTCAGCTTTAGTTTTACCAAGCGCGAAAACAAGTTTTTGGTTTCGTTCTCCGGCTTCTCGAAGCTGTCGGTCAAGGTTACGCCGGCTGTCTGTTGACACACTGAGCTGACGTAGCACTCTCTCGTAGTCTTGGGATGAAACAGTTTTGTTCGTTGAGTCAGTCATGATTCGTACCAGATTCTGCGGATAGGTCTCTAACGATAGATGAGGGTGCGCCCCCTATCGAATCAGGTTTATGGTGTATGGGTTGTTGATTGTGCAGATTTTTCAGCAAGATTTTGTGCATCTCGTGCTGCCCTGCGTAATTTTCGGTCAGAAACGTTGCGCTCGCCTAGAGCTGCAGGAGTCCATGCGTTAAGGTCTTCTTCTGAGAAATCTGTTTTTGAAGCGCGACGTTTCGGAGCAAGGCGTTCTGCGCCATCAGCAAGGCGACGAGCAGTGATGAGGAACCCAGTATGTGCCACCATACGGTGATCAGGGCGAACAGCCAGACCTTCAACGTGCCATCCACGAACCATAGTCTCATGCGATTCAGGCTCAGTAAATCGGCCATCTGCACGGAGAGCTTCAGCAACTCGAGAAAGCTGCGTTACGGTTGCTACGTAGCAGATGATAACACCGCCTGGTGTTAGTGCTTGTGCTACTGCGTCAAGGCATTCCCAAGGAGCTAACATATCAAGAACAGCGCGATCTACGCTTCCAGGTTCTTCAACGTCGCCGAGAGTTTCAGCAAGGTCACCGAGAGTAATGTCCCACGCCGGATGCGGTCCACCAAACATGGTTTCGACGTTTCCTCGTGCGATTTCTGCAAATTCTTCTCGACGTTCAAAAGAGCGGAGGTGTCCGTAATCGCCGATAGCTCGTAGAAGGGCGATAGAAAGCGCACCAGAACCTACACCTGCTTCGATAACGCGAGCGCCGGGGAAGATGTCAGCCATAGTAACGATTTGTCCAGCATCTTTGGGGTACACTACGGCTGCCCCGCGGGGCATGGAGAGGACAAAATCTCGGTAGAGTGGTCGGAATGCTTGAATTTTTAGCCCCGAGGAGTTTTCGATAACGGTTCCTTCGGTTTTTCCGATGAGTTCTTCGTGAGCGAAGAAACCGTGATGAGAGTGGTATGCCCCGTTAGTTTCTAGGGTGATGGTAGTAATCTTTCCGCGTTCGTCAGTGAGCTGTACGCGTTCTCCGGGTCGGAAAGGTCCACGACGGTTGTTGCTTCCAGTGGGGGCATGATTGGTCATAGGGAGTTGTTCTCCTTGAGGTATATAAGGCTCATGAGCTGCTGTTAGGTTAGTGTTCTTTATTTATTCTCTCAGATACTAGGCTGAGGTGTTGCATGTTGTTGTTCAATGAGGCTGACCTAACATTTAGCGGTGTTTTTAGATGAAGTCTTGATAGAACAAGATTCTTTGTTGTTTTTGTGGTGTTGTTGTCATCCACGCAATAGGTTGTTCGCTGGCATGTATGGATTCTGGTACCTGTTGTTTTCGATGGTATTCGTAAAAGTGTTCGCGTAAGTCTAGGTGTAAGGCTGTATAGGGTATGTATTCGGGAGCGCTTGGATGCGAGATAGTTTTGAGAGGCTTGTTGAGAAGGTTTTGAAGTAGTTGGTCGTCGTTGGGGCCGGTGTGTTCGATGGAGGTAAGGACTGCAGGGTCTACCCAGTAGATGGTGTCGTATTCTTGGTAGATGGGTACATCATGGTGGTTCCAGGTGCTCAGGAACTCTTGAATAGGTGTTTCTGGTGAAATGCGGATGGTTTTTCGTGACAGTTTTGCTGCGCTGATGGGGTAGTTTCTATTTTTTTGAGTCACGATACGTTGTAGTGCTGGGTATGAATTTTTCCAAAGGGTGATACTTAAGAATGCTGTCACCAGCAGATATATGGGTGAGGTGATATTTTCTGAGGTCACCAAAAAGAGTATGACTAACGGTAAAAGAAGTAATCCGATGAGGGCGGTGTAAAAAATTCCGGTGGATCGTTTTTTGCTGGTAAGAGTGATGAACGCTTCTAGAGCGTGTGCTCCGTCGAGTGGGTATACAGGAATGAGGTTGAAAAGAGCGATGAGGAGGTTAATATGGCTCGCTAGTAGTATTCCTAGTCTGATATTGTGCTCTGTTGTGAGGGGTTCTAGTAGTCCAAGGAGTAGGGCGTACAGGATATTGATAGTTGGTCCGGCAAGGGATATGAGGATAGAACTAAGAGGGCGGCCTTGGTCGCTTCTTGTGATTCCACCCCATAGGGTCATGGAGATGTAGTGAACTTTGAGCTTGAAAAGGTGCGCGGTAAGAGCATGTGCTAATTCGTGGATAAGCACCCCGAGGGCGATAAGTAACGCCAGTATTGTAGAAGTGGTTAGTGCTGCAGTCCAGTTTGTGATGTAGGTTGTTTTTTGGGTGAGGTAAGTGGCGTATCCAAAGATGGTTATTGCCATGAAGATGAACCATGATATTCGAAGGTAGATGGGGATACCGAAGAGTGTTGCGATGTTGAGCTCTGAAGGTCTTCTCAAGGTGTTTGTCCTCGTCCTCATGGTGGTGTGCTAGGCCTTTTCTCACTCTAGTGTATGCGGTGATATCTCACGTGGCGTTGGTGTGAGTCGTGGAAGATAATGGGCGTAGAATATTGTTTGTGTCTACTGCCAAAAATTTTCCTCACAATATTTATTCTCTTTCGGAAGCTGATCAGCAACCATGCACGGTGATGTTATGTGCTTTTGACGGCTGGAACGATGCTGGTTCTGCGGCGACAGAGGTTATTGACTATTTGATGCGAGTTTTTCCGGCAGAGCCTATTGCTGGATTTAATACAGAATCTTTTTATAGTTTTACGGAGTCTCGTCCTCGTTTGGAGTCTTCTGCTGATGGTACTGGAAAAATTATTTGGCCAGAGCTTCGTTGTGTGGCGTTGCAGGTTCGTGAAAATCTTCAGTTGTTAGTTGTTTCTGGGCCTGAACCGAATGTTCAGTGGCGTAGTTTTGCAACAGCGTTATTGCAGTATGCGCAACAACTTTCTGTTGATCATTTGTTGTTCTTGGGCAGTCTTTTGGAAGAGATTCCCCATACTCGCCCTTTTCCTGTTTCAGTGAGTAGTTATACTTCTAAGTTGCGAGCCTTTGAAGGTGTGCAGGTGCAGTCTTATTCTGGTCCGACGGGGATTGTTGGTGTTCTTGCGTTGATGGCTGAGTCTTATCCTATGACGGATGTGAGTTGTTGGGTGTCTATCCCTCATTATGCGGGTTTGCCTCCTCATCCTAAGGCGACTTTTGCGCTTTTACAGACGGTGGAATCTATTTTGGATATTCAGGTTCCGCACGGTCGTATTCTTCAGGAGGTGCAGGCGTGGGAAGACGGTGCAGAGGCGTTATTGGAGGAAGACCCAGAGCTCGCTGCTTATGTGCGTGAGTTAGAGTCGCAGTCGGAGAATCTTGTACAGTTCAGTGGCGAAGATATTGCTGCTGAATTAGAGCAATATCTTCGCCGCCGTGAAGAGTAGGTTTTTAGTAACGGATGCCTAAACGTGCGTTAAGAAGGTCTCGGACAAGGTTTCCTCCGCTTCCACCGTTATTACAGATGTTATGTGCCCATTGATCAATACGTTCAAGGGCTTCTGGAGTGTTCAGGTCATCTGCTAACAGTGCTCTAACATCTTGTACGAGTGTTTGGGCTTCTTCGTCAGTCTCCTCAGGTAGCGCACATTTGAGAGCTTGTTGATAGAGCTCATAGCGTTGCTGCGCATTTTCGAGGAGGTCTTCAGTCCAGAACCAATCGCTACGATAATGGTTACTCATGATAGCAAGGCGGATAACGTTAGGGTTAGTGCCTTCTTTTCTGAGAGTAGAGACGAGTACGAGATTTCCAAGGGATTTACTCATTTTTTCACCGTCTAGTCCAACCATTCCGGTGTGCACATAGTGGTGAGCCATGGGCTTATTGTTGAGGGTATAAGCATGCCCTGCTCCCATATCGTGGTGTGGGAATTGGAGGTCAGATCCGCCACCTTGAACAGTAAAGGGCGCGGGAAGGAATTTTTGTGCGATGGTGGTACATTCAATATGCCATCCGGGGCGCCCTTTCCCTAGGGTATCGCCGTCCCAAGCAGGTTCGCCCTCGCGGTGAACACGCCACAGTAGAGGATCTAATTCGTCTCGTTTACCTGGGCGTTGAGGGTCTCCCCCGCGTTCTCCAAAGATATTGAGCATCTGTTCTCTGGTGAGTCTGCTAATATCTCCGAGTTTCCAGTGTGCGGGCTCTGCTGGTGCGTAGTGTTCTGCTGCTTTGATATCGAAGTAAATATCACCGTCAGGGTGAGTTGTGCCGTTTTCGTCGGTGTACCCTGGCACCGTATAGGCAATATTTTTTGAGAGTAGTTCTGTAACAGCTTCAACGACCCAAGGAATAGATTCTACGGCGCCAATATAGTGGTTAGGTGCAATGATGTTAAGTGCTTGCATATCACTTCTGAACAGTTCAATTTGTTCTTGTGCGAGGTCTTCCCAGTTCACTCCGGTAGCTTCAGCTCTTTCTAGTAACGGGTCGTCAACGTCGGTGACGTTTTGGACGTATGTTACTGGAATTTTTGCATCGAGCCATGCACGGTGTAGCACGTCAAAAGCAACATAGGTAGAAGCGTGCCCCATATGGGTTGCATCGTAGGGTGTAATACCGCAGACATACAAGCTTGCAGAGTTCTGAGGAGTTTTAGTGACTGTTTTTTGACCTGTTGAACTGTCAAAGATAGTAGGTTGTGGAGCTTGTCCGGGCAGTGTCGGAACCGATGCATATTCCCACGCTCTCATCAGATGTCCTTTCGTTGTGTGTTGTAGTTCAAAGAATACCCGCTTACCTCTAGATGAGGTAAGCGGGTACAGTCTTTCGTGATATTTCACGCAATATTATGGTTGGGAAAGTAGTTTCTCAAAGTGTTTAGGCATGCGCTGATAGTACGCCGAAGCCTAAAAGGACATATAGTGTTACACCAATGGCAATACGGTACCAGACAAAGATGGTGTAACTGTTATGTGATACGTATTTGAGGAACCAACCAATAATGAGGTATCCGACCACAAATGCAACCAATGTTGCGACCATCGTCGAACCAAAACCGTAGTATCCGTTAAATCCTTCAGAGAGACTGCCATAGAGTTTGTATAAGCCTGAAGCGAATACTGCGGGGATAGCAAGAAGGAATGAGTATCGAGCAGCTGCTTCACGAGTGTATCCCATTAACAGACCTGCGGTGATGGTTCCGCCAGAACGTGACACTCCCGGAATCAGCGCGAGCGCTTGAGCGAAACCATAGATGATACCGTGTTTGACGTTAAGTTTATCGAGCGTTCGTTGTTCTTTGCCGATACGGTCAGCAATAGCGATGAATACGCCAAAAACGATAAGCATGGTAGCGGTAATCCATAAGGACCTAAAGGTGGTGTCGATGTATTTTTCGAGCCCTAAACCTAAAAGACCGATAGGGAGTGAACCGATAATGATAAACCAGCCCATGCGTGCATCTGGATCTTTTTTATCGACAGTTCCTCGTAGAGAACCAAACCATTTACTGATAATGCGTACGATGTCACGCCAGAAGAATACTAGTACCGCAGATTCTGTGCCTAACTGGGTGATAGCGGTAAATGCTGCACCAGGGTCAGAAGTATCTGGTAAAAGCTGGCTAACAAATCTAATATGACCGGATGAAGAAACCGGTAGAAACTCTGTAAGACCTTGAACTAAACCAAGGATTATTGCTTGAATCCATTCCACTTAACAGACTCTAGCGGTTTAAATTCGACACAGCGACCCTATGATGGGTCGCTGTGTCGAGTTTAACAATATTTTACGGATTGAAAGAATAGTTAGCTTTCGTCTTCGTAATCGATCTCTTCTTCGTCAAAGTCTTCGTAGTCGTCATCATCATCTTCGATGTATACCTCAAGAGGTGTTACTTCCTCGTAGGTGTCAAAGAGGACTTCTTCATAACGCTCAAAGGCATTAGCAATAGCCACATAGGCGTTATCGATTGCAGGGTCATGTTCACCGCGTCGGTTAACGATGGCGGTAAGATGCTCTTCAAGAGCACTGGTAAAAACTGACAGTGCAGCGCGAGGGTCGTTACTCATATATAGAACGTTATCGTGAAATGTAGCTGCACGGTACTATTTGGGAAGAAAAGTTCTAAGAACGTGAGATAACGTACTCAAATACACAAGCTTGCCTTCCCATTTAAAAACTGATTTACCCGCTGTTTAAAGAAAATAAACGGTGGTAGAACAATTTTTGCTCTACCACCGTTTACTTGGTAATGCTGAGGCTTAGTACCCCAAAGAAGCGAGAGAAGCGCTAATAGCGTCAGCAGAGTTCTTAAGTTTTTGCAGTTCTTCATCGTTAAGTGGCATTTCAAGCACTCGTTCTACCCCGTTATAGGAAAGTACCGATGGTAAGGAGACAGCGGCTTCACTATTAATGCCATAGTATCCCTTCAGCTGAGTAGCTACAGGCAGGACAGCTTGTTCTCCTTGCAAAATGGCTTCTGCAATACGAGCGGCAGAAATGCCGATGGCGTAGTTAGTGGAGCCTTTACCTTCAATAACACGGTATGCGGCTTTCATCGCTTCCTCACCAAGAGCAGTTTTGACCTCATCGGTGAAGACGCGCTCGCCGTTGGTGGTCCATTCGTCAAGGGGGACAAATCCGATGTTAGCGCTTGACCATACTGGAAATTCTGAGTCACCGTGTTCGCCGATAATGTTCACGTGAACAGATTTGATAGCCACACCAGCTTTATTTGCGATGAGCCAACGTAGGCGAGAAGAATCTAGGGTAGTTCCGGAAGCAAAGCAACGGCTAGTGGGTAGTCCGGTAATTTTTTGTGCAACAACAGCTAGAACGTCGCAGGGGTTGGTGACGATCATGAGCATTGTTTCGGGTGCTACTTCCATGACTTTGGGAAGCATTGCTTCAAAGATTTTTACGTTAGCTTCAGCTAGTTCTAGGCGTGGTTGCCCTGGTTTTTGTCTCGCTCCAGCTGTCACGATGATGAGGTCGCAGTCTCGTAGCACTTCAATATCGTCACCGCCATAGACGATTGCTTCGGAGGCGAACATGCTTCCGTGAGCGATATCGAGCCCTTCGGCGGTTGCTCGCTCTCCGGCAATGTCGTAGATGGCGATTTCGTCTGCGGTACCGCGTAATGTTGCCGCATAAGCGACGGCGGAGCCTACTCCGCCTGCACCAATAACGCCAAGCTTGGTTCTCTTGTGTGAGTGTGAAGCCATGATGGCTTTCCTTTCAATTTTGATGAGCTGGGACATGGCATAACAAGTATGGCACGAAAAGATGAGGGTTTATGTTGGATTTTTGGGTTTTTGTTTGATGATTAGCGGGCAAATGGTTGATAATCGCTTCAAAAACCCGCTAAAAAACAACGCTTAAAGGTTACTTTTTGGCATTGGTCACATTTTCTATCATGAAAAAAATATTACAAAACCTTTAGTAAATATGACAGAATCGCCACATCCAGCATTGTGAACGATTATTACTCGGCACTATTTGTACCATTCGTCACAATATTCTTCTTAGAGTCTAAGACACTAATAGTCAAAACTGGTGCAGAAAATCAACTAAAACCAATCAAAACAACAATTTTATGGTGGACTCAACCGCCGAAAACATCCAAACATTTCACTAGTGAAAGATAAAACAACAGTGATAACTTCAAATATGGCATCTAACCACACACCATATATTCCCTTTCACAACACATAAAGATGCCCCTTGCTTCACCCGAAAGGAACGCCGCATGTGGCAACAGATTTATGACCCACTCAGCTCAAGTGCGCTCTCAGCCGTTATCGCAGCACTACCAATTATCATCTTTCTTCTGGGACTAACGGTCTTCAAACTCACTGGTATCAAAGCAGCAAGTATTTCTCTCGCCAGCGCCTTAATCATCGCTGTCGTTGTCTTCCACATGCCGTGGACAGCATCCTTATCTGCACTAACATATGGTGCACTCGGTGGACTATGGCCTATTGGATGGATTGTTCTCATGGCGGTCTGGCTCTACCGCATTGCAGTCAGAGCTGGAAACTTCAAAATTATTCAAGATTCTATCTCCGCCGTATCAGCTGACCAACGTATCCAAGTCCTCCTCATCGCATTCTGTTTTGGAGGGTTTCTTGAAGGTGCCGCAGGCTTTGGCATCCCCATCGCAATCTGCGCTGCACTTCTCGTAACATTAGGATTCGATGCTATTAAAGCTTCTGTCTATGCTCTTATTTCAAATGCTGCTTACGGAGCATATGGAGCCATCGGTATTCCTGTTATCGTCGGAGCAAAACAGGGATCCGTCGAGCTATCTGCGTTAAGTATCGAAATGATTCTCACGATTCAGCTCACGACCGCACTTATTCCGCTCATTCTCGTCTTTGTTCAAGACGGAATCCGAGCAGTCAAAGAAACTGGGCTCATTGCACTCATTATCGGTTTTGTAGTCTCAGGGTTACAGGCACTTATGCTTTGGACGCTAGGGCCAGAGCTAGCAGATATCATTCCGCCCCTTATTGGACTCGTAATCCTCGCCCTTGTGATGCGCCGTTGGCAACCTGCGCATATCTACCGAGAATCTGGGGCACCAGAAATTACGTCAGAAAATGCCCCAACATTTACAGCTGTAGAAGTAGCAAAAGCATGGAGCCCTTTCTGCATTCTCTCTGGAATGATTCTGCTCTGGTCTACACCTTTTATGAAAGCTCTTTGGGCTGTCGGCGGGCCATTAGACTTCACAACCATTAAGTTCTCTATGCCCTATCTGCACCAGGGTATTCTCCAAGTAGCCCCTATTGTTGCAGAACCCAAACCGATGTCGGCAATCTTTAGTTGGGGCATCCTTTCCGCTTCAGGAACCGCTATTTTTATTGCAGCGTTACTAACCATTGTTACCTCAAATATCACCATCGGCGCCGCTCTCCAAGAGCTCCAAGGAACGGTTAAACAGCTATGGAAGCCTATTGTGATGATTTGCCTCGTTATGGCGGTAGCAAATGTCATGAATTTTGGAGGCCTTAGCTCCTCTATCGCTCTAGCAGTTGCTGCAGCAGGATCTATCTTCCCGTTGCTCTCCCCTATTATTGGCTGGATTGGTGTATTCGTAACGGGATCTGTCGTTAATAACAACACCCTCTTTGCCGCATTACAGGCAACCACTGCACAACAGATTGGAACAAGCCCCACCCTTCTCGTTGCGTCAAATACTACAGGTGGCGTGATGGCTAAAATTGTTTCCCCGCAATCCATTGCTATTGCAGCCGCCTCTGTAGGACTATCTGGTGAAGAGTCAAAGATTACTTCTGCAGCATTTAAATACAGTGTCGTGCTCTTAGCATGGACGTGCCTCTGGGTCTTCGCTCTATCGCTGGTACTCTAAAATTCCTTCATATCCAGAAAAACCCTGTTGGTATCTCACCTTGATGAGGCACCAACAGGGTTTTCTTTAATCTACAGTAATTAACTGTTTTTCTTCTTCTAAGCAATTATCCTTATTAACTTAGGTGCCCCTAAATAATATGTGAGGAAATATGAAACATCTGTCAGTATCTCTTGCTGTAATTCTTCTGACCTGCAGCGTGTGCGCATGCAGCAGTTCTTCTCAAGAATCAGAGAATCACAAACAGTCAACCAACACAACAGTGAACAGCTCTAATGCACCAACAAGGCAGAACACAAATACTCAAACCCCAAATTTGACGGGCACGTGGAGCCAGAGAAACCCCAAAACTGATGGCGTATGGTTAGAAGCTCTTGTTCATGACAACACTATTAGCATCCATTGGGTTCATGAAGAAGATGGAGCACACACTTTGTATTGGAAAGGTAGCTTTGAGGCCCCTCAGACAGCAGGTGACTACACATGGGTATCGCAGACAGCAGTAGAGAAAGATACAGAGTCTTCTCAAACCTCACGTGAACTGACAAAAACTTTCCGATACTCTCAAGATGGAACCTTGCATTACACTGTCACAACACCTGATGGTGACCAAGAAGAGGTCACAATGCAAAAACCCTAGACGGTAGTCACGTGAATATATCTTGAGCGGGTAGCTATTAGATATAGGTTACCCCTCCCCTGATGTTTATAGTGCTTTTAAATGCATTGAATCCCCCTACGATAACCGTAAGGGGATTCAAATTTGTTGTGCGCGGAGGGGGACTTGAACCCCCACCCTCTAATACGAGGACTAGCACCTCAAGCTAGCGCGTCTGCCTATTCCGCCACCCGCGCAGGTGACATAGTGATGTTGACTTTTCGTAACATCTCTCGACAACAGGTAATAATCTACACGACCCGAAACCGGGTTGCAACCTGAAACAGCATTTTTTACAGCGATGCTCGTCACATACATGCTAGCGGTAACCATATTTACAGAAAAACACCTAGTCAAGAGCATATTTAAGAGAATAAATTTTTTACTTCACCTAAAAACTCCTCATCAGCCCCATCTATCCGATACATTAAAACTGTGATGAATGAAAACCTAACCCAAGAAGAAGCCAGCGCCAGAGCAGAACTACTCACCGTCGACAGCTACGATGTGCTCATCGACCTTACCTACGCCAAAGACACAACATTCGACTCCTACCCCGTAGTAACAACAGTCCGTTTCACAGCAACAGAAAATGCCGAAACCTTTATCGACTACATCCACCACAGCGTTGAAAGCGTTAAACTCAACGGAAAAACACTCAACATTAATGACTGTGTTATAGGTTCACGCATTGTACTCACCGGATTACGCGCAGAAAATATCCTCACCATTCATGGGCGCTCATTCTTCTCACGCTCGGGCGAAGGACTACATCGTTATCTCGACCCCAAAGACGGAAAAATCTACCTCTATACCCAATACGAACCAGCAGATTGCCGTAGAGTCTTCCCCAACTTTGAGCAGCCCGACCTCAAAGCAATCTTCAACTTCCGTATTACAGCCCCTAAAGATTGGGTTGTTTCATCGAACGCCCCACTCATAGAAGAAATACCAGACCCCACAGACGAAAACATCACCAAACGAGTTTTTGCACCCACCGAAAGAATCTCAACCTACATTACGGCAATCCTTGCAGGCGAGTATTTTGCTGCATATGACCACTACACCCCGCACACAGAAGTCTCAGATTCCTCATTCGAGCTAGTGGCTTATTGCCGTCACTCTCTGAAAGAATATTTTGATTACGACAATATCTTTACCATCACTAAAGCAGGACTAGATTTCTTCCAGACGCTCTTTGACACCCCATACCCCTACCCCCAATACCAGCAAGCATTCGTACCCGAGTACAACCTTGGTGCCATGGAAAACCCTGGGCTTGTGACCTTCACCGAATCCTATATTTTTGAATCTGGAGCGACAGAAGCCCAATATGAGGCACGGGCAAACGTTATCTGCCACGAAATGTCTCATATGTGGTTCGGAGACCTCGTCACCATGAAATGGTGGAACGACCTATGGCTCAAAGAATCATTTGCAGAATATATGGGCACTCTTGGAGCACATGAGGCGGCAGGCTTTAATAACGCTTGGGTCTCCTTCGCTAACCAACGTAAAGCATGGGCATATACTCAAGACCAGCTTCCAACGACCCACCCCATTGTGGCAGATATCCAAAACCTTGAAGCTGCAAAACAAAACTTTGATGGAATTACCTATGCAAAGGGTTCCTCAGCACTCAAACAACTCGTTTCCTATGTAGGATTTGACACCTTTATCGCCGCATCACGTCTTTATTTCCAACGTCACGCAGGTTCAAACACAACCCTCAACGATTTTCTTAAAGTACTCGATGAATGCTCTACCGAAGACGTTTACACGTGGGCGCAAGCATGGTTACAGACGAGTGGGTTAAGCACCCTCATCGTGGAACGTCACTATACTCAGCAACAAGAGTTTAAATCGCTTACGCTCTCGCAGGTTCTACCAGAGGATGTTCCTTCAGAGCTCGGCAGGCCCCACCACCTGCTCCTAGAAACATTCCAGCTTCAAGAGAACCGACTGACTTCAACACACATTATTGAGTGTTCCATTCCTGCTGGCCCCGTTGAAGACATGGAATTACCACTCAATGAGGAAGAAAGAGCACACGTCGCGCAAGCAGATTTTTTGGTACTCAATAGTGGCGATTTGACCTACGCTAAAACTGTCATTAGCGAGGAAAACGGTCGAGAACTTGCACTATCACATGTACACACTATTTCAGATCCTCTCACACGAGGCATTATCTGGAGCAGCCTGTGGAATCAAGTCAGAGACGGATTCCTTGAAGTTGAAAAGTTTTTAACAGCAGTCGAAAAGTCACTCGGCTCAGAACCAGTTTCAGTGATTCTTTCAAACCTCTTAGCTCAAACAAACCTTGCTATTTCAAGTTATGCGCAACCGGCTCTCCGAAAACAGCTATGGAATCAGTTCACAGATTCTCTTAAAACAGCCTTGCATCAGGCGCCGGAGGGAAGTGATGAGCAGCTAATCATTACTCGCGCTTTCTTAGAAGCAAGCACCCACAGTCTCAACGGAGAATCCCTCGTACGCCATATTGCTCGTTATGCTAGCTCTGAAGAACCCACCCTCTCCACCGAGATTCAAGGGCTAAAACTTAACTCCACGTTAGGGTGGAATGCTCTCATCGCTTTAAGCGTTCATGGGCTCACCAGCGTAGAAGAACTTCAACAGCAACAACAGCAGTTGCCCGGTTCCATCTCCGAACGTAGCTATGCGCAGGCTCAAGCTTCCTTACCTGATCAAGATGCTAAATTGGCAGCTTTTGAACGTGTTCTGACCCAAACAGATGTATCGAACGACATTCTCACAGCAACAGCACGTGGATTCCAGCATGGAGGATATCGCTTATGTCCGTCATTGGTTCAGCGGTACTTTAGTTCCCTCAACGAAGTATGGACAACCCGTTCCATTGGCATGGCGACACGCGTTGTCTCGGGGTTGTTCCCTCCGGTCGATTTCCACACTGACCAAAAGATTGAGCAAAACCCTGTTATTTTAGGGGCACAACAGTGGCTTGATGATAATCACGAAGCGCCGGGTGCGTTACGTCGTTTGGTTCTAGAGCATCTCGACCAAAGCCAACGTGCACTCAAAGCACAGCAATTCAACGCAGAGTCTGTGTAAATACTCTCATCTGAAAAACTTGTTGCCGGTTTAGCACTAAATTGTTAGTGCTAAACCGGCAATTCATGAGAAGCTATTAGGTGAGTAAAACTGTAGGATAAAGGAGCAACACTTTGACCGATTATGCACTGGGTGATCGTGGAACAGTTGAAGTCATTACTCATGACTTCTACGATGCCGAGATTCTTCAGGTCTTTGAAGAGCTCCAGATGGACCGTGAACGAGTATGGAACGGGCAAGCCCGTCTAGTACCAGAGCCAGATAACCCCTATGAACCGGGAAGTATCGCTGTTTACGTTGATGAACTCAAAATCGGCCGTTTACATCCTCAAGATTCTAAATCCTATTGGAATCCCATTACTCGCGTTATCGCCTCTGGGTATGATGCAGTAGCACATCTACAACTTTCCGCGGTTGCACGGAGAAAATCTGGGCACAACATGATTGAAAGCTCAGGCATTCTTTCGCTGAGTGCACCAGGATCTTTGTTCCCGCTCAATAATGCGCCCACGCAAGCTACTCTTCTACCTCAAGGCCCTTCAATGAAGGTTCTTGACGAGAAAAACCATGCAGAATATCTTCATTCAATTCTTCCACCGAGCGGTGAAGGACGTGTCATTCTCACGCTTGAAGCAAACCGTCTACGCCAAGGTGACGGTAACTTTATTGACTCCGTAGAAGTATTCCATGACCGTAAAAAAGTAGGGCGTCTGAGCACTCAGATGTCTGAACAATTAGCACCGGTCATTCGCTATGCATTTGAAAAAAATAAGCTCACCAGTGCGTGGGGAACGATTCGTGGAAATTCTTTTGAACTATCACTAACCGTACAGGCTGTTCGTGCAGAAGATTTACCATCAGAATGGTACGAAGAGTTGCCCAACAACGTTCCAGAGCTCTTAGACCCAGCTGATGACTACGAAGTCACAACGGTTTATGTGCCGACTCAGGGTGAAATTGACGCTCAGACTCCTCAACGGAAAAAACGTTCTGGCTTTGTGAGCCCGTTCAGTTCTTCTCGCCATCATTCAGATGAAGAATCGGTAGAAGAACACGATACGTTGGCTGAGCTAAACCCCAACCGACGAGTATCCATTTTGATGGGAATCGTTGGTGCAGCAGTGTTACTCTTTGGGGTAGTTCTTGTCTTCTCTTATCCGATGCTTGGACTGATTAGCATTGTCTTAGGTTTCTCTTTGGCGCTTCTTGGTCTTTTTATGGGAAGAACACCCGAAGATGATGAAAGCTATGAACATTACGATGAAGATGATGTAGAAGAACACGAAAAGTAATTATTGCTCCTCAATAGACTTTCGAGGGGGTCTTCTTCCACTGTGCGTGTGGAAGAAGACCCCCTCTATTTTTGTCGAGTAAATAGGTAAGGCGGATATGAGAAGTCTCGTATCCGCCTTACTGACTCATTTTTTCATCGAGTTCTTATGCAGTTTTAGTCTTCACCGTATACCGCTGTATATGAGCCCATCGTGTGAGAACGTAGTGCTTGTGAGAGTGCAGCTGTAGCGTTGCTATCAAGCACTACGATAGATTGCCCGTCAACAGACCAGCCCGTTCCCGCGTTAGGAAGGGTGAGCATATGCATCCGAGTACCGCCAGAGGAGATATAGGGTGCTCCCATGGAGAAGAGCGCAGATGCGCTCAACCCGCTATCTACCGTTACATAAGGAGCAATAGAATCAATCACGGAGCGAAGCTCTGTTGCGCTGGTGAAAGCTCCCTTAGAAGTAATTGTTTGGAGCAAACCGCGCATAAATGCACGTTGGTTACGTACACGTTGGTAGTCACCGTCGCTAAAGGCGTAACGTTGACGGACGAAGGCAAGAGCTTGGTTACCATTCATATGGTTAGGTCCTGCAGTGAAGCTATAAGAATCAGCAGTAAAGCTGAAAGGAACCTGTACAGTTACACCTCCGAGCGCGTCAGTCAGGCTTTTGAAACCAGAAAAGTCAATCTCAGCAACGTGGTCGATACGCACGCCAAGGAGCTGTTCGAGTGTTGCAATTTGTAGTCCGACACCGCCGTAGTTCAGGGCAGCGTTAATTTTTGCTGCACCGTATCCGGGAATGTTAACCCATGTATCACGCATAATGGAGATCAGGTAAGGGTCAGCTCCACCACCGGGAACGTGAAGAATCATAATGGTGTCAGCTCGCTGTCCACTCACATGGATTGATTCTGCTGTTCCGGCACGAGAGTCGCTACCTAGGAGCAAAATATTTTTTGCTCCCGTTGCTGCGGGACGAGGAGTGACAGCGCCACCCTCAACGGAGTTTGGGATACCGTCGCCATCAGAATCATGTTCTGTGACGTTATTAATACCTTGTGAATTAACGATTTTCCCTTTATCGCGTGATGCACGAGTATTTGAGGTATCTGAATCGTGCTTCTTTTGAGCATCTTCCGATTTGTGAGAATCTTTAGATTGTTCCTCGTCTTTGTCCTTCGTATCTTCTGTCTTCTCTTGATCAGAAGATTCCTCGTGTTTGCCTTCTTCAGACTCAGTTACCTTAGTCTGCGCAGCTTCGTAATTTTTCTTGAACTCTTTGAGAGTTTCTTCATTGACAGCACCGTCGTCGCCGGGGAATACCTGTTCTTCGCTAAACTTCTGAGTGCCGTTATTCCATGCGGAGCTGATGGAAGCGACATAGGAGCAGCCGGCAATACCGAGAATCAGCAAGAGGGTGAGTAAAACACCCAATGTGATTTTTCCTTTTTTGCTTTTTTTCTGTGGGGCTGTCTCCGGTGAGGGTTCTGCCATATGAGTGTTCTCCTAGGTGTGAGTGTTCTTCGGTGTGATACGACGATAGAAAACAGAGTCGTTCACTCTCATTGTAGCTACCGAATATAGAAAAACACCCCACAACAGGTGACAAAAACCTGTGTGAGGTGTGATTCTGATTTCTCAATCTAAACTTATGCGGATTTACCGAAGTTCTTGAAGCGTGCGTTGAAGCGCTCAACACGACCAGCGGAGTCCATAATACGCTGTTTACCAGTGTAGAACGGGTGGGATTCAGAGGAAATTTCAACCTCAACAACAGGATATTCGTTGCCGTCTTCCCATTTCTCAGTTTTAGCAGAAGTCATGGTTGACTTGGTAAGGAAGCTCTTGCCAGATGCAAGGTCGCGGAAAATAACGGGATTGTAGTCTGGGTGAATTTCAGCCTTCATAATTATACTTTCTTTAGTGCTTCTGGATTTTGCCAGAAACTATGATCAGTCACTGAAACGAATGTTTCAGTAGTTTTACAACCAGCTAACAACAATAGCACTTCTGAGACACAGATGGCGTACCAACGCCAAGAAATACGTCACTTTTGATAGCGTGTCTCCCAAAATGCTACGGCACTAGCGGCTGCAACATTGAGAGAATCAACCTGACCTGCCATTGGAATCATCACGGTATCTTGGGCCGCAGCCAAAGTTCTAGACGCCAGCCCATGACCTTCAGAACCAAAAATCAGTGCAAGCTTTTTATCATCACGTGCAGACAATTCCGAAAGAGATAAAGAATCTTGAGACAAAGCAAACGCTGCACTACGAAAACCTAATGAATGAAGCACATCAAGATCTTCAGGCCATGATTGAAGACGACCCCACGGAACTTGAAATACCGTTCCCATCGAAACACGAATAGAACGACGGTACAGTGGATCAGCACATCGAGGAGTCACTAGAACCGCATCTACTGATAAGGCTGCAGCCGAACGAAAAATAGCACCAACATTCGTATGGTCCACAATATCTTCTAAAATTGCCACACGATGAGCACTCGAAACTAAAGAATCAATGCTCAACGGCTCAGGGCGGCGTACCGCGGCAAGAGCACCACGATGTAGATGGAAGCCGACGATTGCCTCTAGTTCGTCTTCGCTGCCGACGTAGCAAACAGCCTCGGGGTGAGAAATAATCACGTCGAGAAGATCATCCGCCCATTTTTCGCTCATGACCATAGCTACGATATGGTGCCCTGCAGCAACTGATCGGCGAATAACCTTTGATGATTCTGCAATATAGATACCCCATTGAGGTTCTGCCAGCTTCCGCAAATGAACATCAGTCAATGCGTGAAAGTATTCTCGGTGTTCAACGCTCATCTCAGCAATCTGAAGAACATTTGCGCAAGAGAATACTCGCTGTTTTCGCTCATAAATATCTTGCTCAGAAAGCTGCTTTTTTCTACCCATGATGAAGAAGGTTCTTTCTTTGATTTAGAACACTATGCATGACAGCTTAAACTGTGCATTAAGAGTTTTTTGCGAAAGCAGAATAACGCCCTTGAGCGTTAATGGTCAATTCAAAATCCATACCATACGTTTTTTTCAAGTTCTCAGCCGTAATGGTTGTAGCAATATCGCCAGAGGCGATAACTTCACCTTCACGAAGCAAGAGAGCATGGGTAAAACCAGCGGGAATCTCCTCAAGATGATGAGTGACCAAAACAGTCGCTGGAGCATATGGGTCTTGTGTTAGATGATGTAGGCGTTGCACTAAATCTTCACGTCCAGCAATATCCATACCAGCACCAGGCTCATCTAAGAGAAGAAGTTCTGGGTCTGTCATCAATGCTCGAGCAATCAACGTACGTTTCTTTTCGCCTTCAGATAGGGTCCCGAAACGACGTTGCGCCAAATCTGCGATACCCCAGTCACGTAGCAATTCTTCTGCACGTGTGTCATCTAACGCATCGTATTCTTCGTTCCAACGGCCTGAGACTGCATATGCTGCCGTTAATACGACGTCGAGTACTTTCTCCTCATCTGGAATAGTCGCAGCAAGTAAGGAGGAAGAAATACCAATACGCGGACGTAAGTCAAAGACATCTACGGCACCAAGAATCTCATCGAGAATATCTACCATCCCACTTGTTGGGTGCAAACGTGCACCAGCAATAGCAAGAAGAGTAGATTTTCCTGCGCCGTTTGGACCAAGGACAATCCATTTCTCTCCCTCGTTAACCGTCCAATTAACATGGTGCAAAAGATTCTTTTGCTGACGGACAACATCTACCTGTACAAAATCAAGAACTGCGCTCATATCTTTAACTCTAACGGTTCTCAACACTCTCTTTGGACATTCAACGAACAATACTTCTGTTATATGGCCATAGTTACGCTCTCTCACTCATCAAGCTGAGTACACTAACTCTTATGAGCATTGCCGTACGTATAACTTCCTTATGCACCGAACCAGAGTTCTTCTCGCAACAACATACCCACCTCTCTCAGACCGTTTCAGCTATACCCTCTTTATCGGTAGATTCCCACCAAGTATCAGAGGTATTCTCCCCCATTCACCATTTGCAAGAAGCCTCTGGCCCCGGTTACCAGATGGTACAGGTCCGTGCACAATATGACGGCTCGATACAAGAACTCCGAAAAGAACTCAACCAACAGGTGACGAATACTGCAAGGTTAAGCATTCACGCCGTCCAAGAAGAACTCTATACCTCCGCAAAAAAGCTCATAGTTTTAGATGTCGATTCAACGCTTATTCGAGAAGAAGTTATTGATGAGCTGGCACGACACGCTGGTAAAGCAGAGCACGTTCAGGAAATCACTGAGCGCGCAATGAACGGGCACCTTGTGTTTGAGGAGTCGCTCAGGGAGAGAGTGAAGGCGCTCGAAGGCGTTCCCAAGCAAGCTATTGAACATGTCATACATCAATTAACGCTCTCGCCCGGAGTTTTACGTCTTATCGAGGCTCTCCACTCAAAAGGTCATAAGATTGCGGCTGTCTCTGGTGGTTTCACCCATATTCTTCACCCTTTGGCTCATCGTATTGGTCTCGACTACGCACACGCTAATACGTTAGATATTGTTCAGCAGGTACTCACCGGAAAAGTCATAGGTGAAGTTGTTACACCAGAGGCTAAACGTTTGTATCTTCAAAAGTGGGCTGCAGAAGAGAACGTTCCGCTATCTCATGTTGTTGCAATCGGAGATGGAGCCAACGATATTTTCATGTTGGAAGAGGCTGCTTTAGGTGTAGCTTTCTGCGCTAAGCCTTCACTTCAGTTAGCATCTGATGTTCAGCTCAATTTCTTGCGTTTAGATGCCGTACTACATTTTATGGGTCTTTAAAAAGTCTCTTTCGGTAAGAGTTGTTCTTACCGAAAGAGACTCACAATATTAGGAATTTTTAGTCTTGGATAAAGCCTTGTGCGCCGCCGACTAGTTCAATATGGCCGCTATCTACTTTTTCTGTGACCATACGTGCAATTTCTTGAGCAAACTCATGAACAGTGTATAGTTTTCCGGCTTCTTCACGACGCTGCTCTAGCGCTCCTGGATGCAACCGGTTCAATAAGGTTGCAGTCACAGTTCCCTCAATCATATCGGCTGAAACAACAACCAAAGAGATTCCTTGCTCGTTGAGTGTTGGAACCTCTGCGAGAAGTGCGTCCTCTCCTGCGCGTTTTGATTCTGCCACAGGCTGGTATTCTGCCATGGTAGAAACTTCACGAATAAAATGCGCTTGGTGGCTGGTCACAAAGACGATACGTGATCCAGGGTTCATATGTTCAGCTGCTAAGCGGGCTAGACGTAGTTGTGAGTCACGGTTGAGAACCATAGCGTAGTCCTCTGGCATTCCACTTTCCATACCGCCTGAGGCGTTAAGAATGAGGTAGTCAATGGGCCCGTATTCTGTAACTGCATCATGGATGAGTTTCTGTGCTTCTGCTTCTATTGTGATGTCTGCCCCAATAGCGATGGCTTCGCCACCTGCTTCATGAATTGCGTGTACAACTTTTTGCGCTCTTGGAGCTTTAGAGCGATAGTTAACAACAACCCGTGCTCCTTGACCGGCAAGTATTTCTGCGGTGTCTGCGCCGACTCCTCGTGAAGAGCCCGTAATAATAATGTGTTTTTGCTGTAGTTCTGTCATCGTCTTAGTACCTTTCGATAAAGCGTTGTTAGTGTCCCATGCCTAATCCGCCGTCTACGGGGATTACTGCACCGCTGATGTAATGGGCTTGTTCGCTGGCAAGCCATGTTGCCACGTGTGCGATATCTTCTGGTTCAGCAAATTTTTTGGCGGGGATAGCGTCTCGATATTGTTGCTGAACTTTTTCGGGTAGAGCAGCAGTCATCTCAGTGTTAACAAAACCTGGGGCGATAACGTTAGCGGTGATGTTGCGAGCGCCGAGTTCTCGGGTGATGGAGCGTGCCATTCCGATAAGGGCAGATTTTGAGGCTGCGTAGTTTGTTTGTCCGGCACTTCCGTAGAGTCCTACGACGGAGGAAATGAAGATAATACGTCCTCGTTTCAGTTTGAGCATTCCTTTGGTGGCTCGTTGTACGACGCGGAAAGCTCCGGTGAGATTGGTGTCGATGACGTCGGTAAAATCTTCTTCGGTCATGCGCATGAGGAGAGTGTCACGGGTGATACCTGCGTTCGCGATGAGGATTTCTACTGGCCCGTAGGTTTTTTCGATGAGTTCGTAGGCGGCGTTGATGGATTCGGTGTCTTTTACGTCGGCTTTGACGCTGAAGAATTCTTGCGGGGCTTCTCCGCTGCGGTAGGTGATGCAGACGTTGTGTCCTTGGTTTTTGAAGGCTTGTGCGATGGCGTATCCTATACCGCGGTTTCCGCCTGTGACGAGGATGGTTTTAGGTGTTTGTTCTGTCATGTTGTTCTTTTCTGGTGGTTGGTCGTAGTGTCTTGTGGGTAATACTACGCTTTTTGGGCTGTGGTTACTGGAGTTGTTTTTGCTGGTAAAAGCTTTTTCGAGGATATTGTGGGTTTTTGTGGAGAATTCTATTCTTAGTTGCACTTGCTGGTTTAAGTGTCATAAAAGTTGTTGTGTTCTCTGGATAAAGTTCTAGACTGGTGTGTGCGTAGTGCTCTGTGAAATTGAGGAAGGGAGGCGAGATGTCAAAAAAATATTGGACAGCAGAAGATGTTGAGCAGTTAGGGTATGTGGGTTCTTCTGAGCCTGAAGTGTATTCCATTACTCAAGCGCCTAGTCCTCATTCGGAAAGTGTTGATCAACGCTGGCGTTTATATTCAATAAAGATGGCGTTGCGTGTTGTCTGTATTATTGGTGCGGTACTTACGCATGGGTGGGTGTCAGTGGTGTTCTTTATGGGCGCTGCTCTCTTGCCGTGGTTTGCTGTAGTTGTTGCTAACGGTCATCATCGTGGTGCTGGTAGTGATTTTTCGCCGTATGATCCTTCTGAACAACAGCGGTTAGCTCTTGGTGCAGATACAGTGACGCATTCGTCTGAACACGATACTTTTGAGAATGGTTCAGATGATGTGTGGGTGATTGATGGTGAGGTTATTTCCTCGTCAGATTCTTTAGGACGTGACGCGTAGTGGATATTCTTGGTGCTTTATCGGAGTCGGGTCAGCTTCCTGATAGTCCGTTCGAGGCTCCTATGCCTTGTTGTTCACGTCGTGGTTGTCAGGAGTTGGCGCAGTGGAAACTTCTCTGGAATAACCCTAGAGTTCATGCTCCTGAGCGTCGCAAAGTATGGTTAGCGTGTTCTGCACATCGTCAATTTTTAGAGGATTTTCTTGGCTCTCGATCTTTTCTAAAGGAGACTTTACCTTTTTCGGTAGAGGATGAGCTGTAGCGTTCGTTGAGGGTTTTGCTTCACGGTAGACTAGTATGAGGTTCTCTCACGTAGGATGAAGCGAGCGTAATCCCCCTGTTATAGGTTTTGAAAGCATGTGGTGATGGTGTACAGGTTTTTGTTCTCTGGTAAGTGGATTGCTGGTTTCATTTTTTGTGTCTTATTTTCGGTGTTGTGCCTTTATCTTGCTCAATGGCAGATGGGTCGTAAGGAAGCTTTAGATTATAAGAATTCTCTGATTACAAATAATTATCATGCTCCTGCTTACTCTTTGGCTGAGGTGCCTCATATCTTTGATGATTTTCAGGTATCTGAGCAGTGGCATCCGGTGAGTCTTCGTGGAGAGTATCTTTCAGAGCAGACGCTTCTTGTGCGTAACCGTCCTTTTGAGGGGTTAAACGGTTTTGAGGTGTTAGTGCCTTTTAGAGTATCTGATAGTTCAACGGTCGTGTTGGTTGATCGTGGGTGGATTCCAGCAGATCTTTTTGACGCCGCAGCCGAAAATATCGATATTCCGGTGGCTCCTCAGGGGGAGGTTTCTCTTGTGGTCAGGGTTCATCGTGGCGAGTTATCGACGGGTAAAGATTCTCCGGCTGGTCAGATTCCTTCTATCAATTTGCAGGAGGCTGCAAAGCATACGGGGTTAGATATTGCTCAAGGAGCTTATGGGATTCTGGCAACAGAGTCCCCCGCCCCAGCTATTGCTCCTGAGAAGCTTAAAGAGCCCGAACTAGATGTGGGGCCTAATCTTTCGTATTCTGTGCAGTGGTACGTTTTTGCGGCGATGAGTTATATTGCCTTTATTTGGTTAGCTCGTCAGAAAGTGCGTAATGATGAGATTGACCGTCAGGTGGCTGCAGAGTTAGAGCAGTATTATCGCCAGTTTTATGATGATCAGGGAAATTATATTGGCGAAGAAGATGAAGAAGTTGTTCTTCGTAAGATGGAGATGGCAGATGATATGCCGGCTCATATGAAGTCTATTGTTCGCCCTCGGATTCAGAAAAAACGGGCTCGCCCCAGTGATGAGGAAGAAGAGGATGCTTTATTAGAAGCGTATGACAACCAATAGCTCCCCCAAATAGCGCTCTGATTAGAGAATATGTTATCTTTTATCTTTGCCTTTGATGAGAGTGAGATAAAGATGATGGGGTATACGCATTCTCTAAGTGCTGCAGCAACATGGTTAGCGTTAGTTCATCATGGCGTCGTACCGATTACAGATCATCCTACGATATTTGTGACAACGTTGGCGTGTGCAGGAGCAGGCATGCTCCCCGATATTGACCATCGAAATGGAACTATTGCCCGTTCAATACCTCCTTTATCCGGTTGGATATGTGCCGTAGTACAGCGGTTGAGTGGAGGCCATCGTCAAGGCACTCATTCGTTCATCGGAGTAGGAATATTTTGGGCACTGGCTTTGAGCTCCCCTCACTATTTATGGTGGGGAGTTCCTTGGTTATCTATTATTCTGGTTGCGTATGCTGGCGGTTTAGCATTACGAACTTTTGGTGCACCAGGCGGCTGGTTAGGTGCTGTCGCTGTTGCTTCTTTTACCTATTATTCTTCACAACCTATAGAGTTTTTCCCTCTAGTGATTGGTGTGGGTTCAAGCGTTCATATTCTGGGAGATGCGCTGACTCGACGTGGAGTTAACCTATTATGGCCGTTAACTATCAAAGCTCCTATTTCATCCATTTTCTGGAAAAAATCTGGCAATATGGCGTTACCTATTCTTGGGGCGTCAGGGTCACGACGAGAGCAATTTCTCGCCGTGGCACTGATGCTATATATCGTGTGGGTGTTTATATCGTTAAGTGGTTTTTTCGAGTGGTAATTGTCTCTTATGCCAGAGCAATGAGATCTTCGTATGACTTGTTCCAGTGGTCTTCGACACCGTCTGGTAATAGTAATACACGCTCTGGGTTGAGGGCTCGAACAGCACCTTCGTCGTGTGAAACCATGACAATTGCTCCCTCATATGTTTTTAGAGCTTTAAGAATCTCTGAACGTGATGCGGGGTCAAGGTTGTTGGTTGGTTCATCGAGTAGTAAAACATTTGCTGATGAAGCAACTAACGTTGCAAGAGATAGTCGTGTTTTTTCGCCGCCGGAGAGTACTCCCGCTGGTTTATCGACGTCGTCTCCAGAGAATAAGAAAGATCCAAGAATGGTACGGACTTCGGTGTCGTCAAGATCTGGTGCAGCCGAACGCATATTCTCCACTACGGACCGTTCTGGGTCAAGGACTTCATGTTCCTGAGCAAAATACCCAATTTTTGCGCCGTGACCGTAGTTCACTTCACCAGTATCGGCGGTGGTAACCCCCGCAAGCATACGAAGTAACGTAGTTTTTCCGGCACCGTTGAATCCGAGAATCACGACACGAGAGCCACGGTCAATTGCTAAATCTACGTCGGTGAAGATTTCCAAAGAACCGTAGGATTTTGAGAGGCTTTCTGCCGTAATGGGGGTTTTACCGCATCGTGCTGGTGAAGGGAATCGGATAGCTGCCACTCTATCAACGATCCGTTCTTCTTCTACGCTGCGCATTAAGCGTTCGGCACGTTTCATCATTTGCTGAGCAGCAACCGCTTTCGTTGCCTTGGCGCGCATTTTTTGTGCTTGTTCCATCAAGGTTGAAGCTTTTTTCTGTGCGTTGGCACGTTCACGTTTGCGACGAGCTTCGTCCTGTTCACGTTGGTTCAGATAGTTCTTCCAGCTCATGTTGTAGACATCAACAAGGCAACGGTTTGCGTCAAGGTATAGCACTTTGTTGACGACCAGTTCCATTAACTCTACATCGTGGCTGATTACCAATAATCCGCCTTGGAAGTTTTTAAGAAATTCTCGAAGCCACATCACAGAATCAGCATCAAGGTGGTTGGTTGGCTCGTCAAGGAGCATCGTATCTGCGTCAGAAAATAGGATGCGTGCTAGTTCAACACGTCGACGTTGCCCACCAGAAAGTGTGGACAACGGCTGGTTGAGAATACGCTCAGGTAAGTCAAGATTGTTAGTAATTGAGGCAGCTTCTGATTCTGCGGCGTATCCCCCACCGGCGATGAATTCTGCTTCAAGTCGGTCATACCGGCGCATTCCACGAGCACAAATATCGGGGTCTTCGCTGGCCATTTCTTCTTGTGCTTGGCGCATTTTACGTGATATTCCGTCTAATCCACGAGCAGAGAAAATACGGTCTTTTGCCAGTTGAGACATATCATCGATGGCTGGGTCTTGAGGAAGGTAACCGATTTTTCCTTGACGTATTATATCGCCACCGGCAGGTAGTGTTATCCCTGCAAGGACTTTAGTCATGGTGGTTTTTCCGGCCCCGTTACGTCCTACTAGACCAATTTTATCGCCTTTATCAATACGGAAGTTTACCTCTTCCATGAGCAGGCGAGCTCCGGCTCTTAGTTCGAGGTCAGAAACAGTAATCAAGGAAAAACCTTTCACCTAAAGTAAACGTATTTATTTAGTCTAGTACGACTTATCAAGAACACCTCGTCTTCTACACGTTCTTTGATAATAGAGCTATAGAACACGCTATTAAGAGCAGATTGCCTTGGTGCAAGAATAACTTTTCATTCTTGTACCAAGGCAATCACATATAGGTTTCTAATCTATGTATGAAGTCATTAGATATTAAACCCTAAAGCACGCATCATATCGCGTCCGTCTTCGGTAATACGTTCAGGACCCCACGGTGGCATCCACACCCAGTTCACATGCCAAGCGTCAAGGATGAGTTCAAGGTTTTGTTTAACCTGCTCTTCAATAACGTCTTGTAGCGGGCATGCTGCTGTTGTGAGTGTCATGTCAAGAACAAGGACGCCCTCGTCATTCCAACGCATACCGTAGAGTAAGCCAAGGTCAACGATGTTCACGCCAAGTTCTGGGTCAATCACATTTTTGAGGACTTCTTCAAGCTCCTCTTGTGAGGGACGACCAGCTGCGGTTGTCTCATCCATGGGGTAGGTCCCTTTCGTTCGTTACTTACCGAGGTAGGAAACGTAGCCTTCTTCTTCTAGACGGTCTGCAAGTTCAGGACCGCCTTGATCTACCATGTGTCCGTCAACAAAAACGTGAACAAATTCAGGTTTGATGTAACGAAGGATACGAGTGTAGTGAGTAATGAGCATAACACCCATATCGTTATCTTGGTGAGCACGGTTAACGCCTTCAGAAACAATCTTCAATGCGTCAACGTCAAGACCTGAGTCAGTTTCGTCAAGAACAGCAAACTTTGGTTTGAGCAGTTCAAGCTGAAGAATCTCGTGACGTTTTTTCTCGCCACCAGAGAAGCCTTCATTGACGTTACGAGAGATAAAGTCTGCATCAATTTTGAGCTTGCCCATAGCGTCTTTGACATCTTTTGTCCAAGTGCGTAGAGCTGGTGCTTGACCGTCAATAGCAGTCTTTGCCGAACGCAAGAAGTTAGACATTGTCACACCAGGGATTTCGACAGGGTACTGCATAGCAAGGAAAAGACCTGCACGAGCACGCTCATCAACAGACATTTCAGTGACGTCTTCACCGTCGAGGAGAATCTCACCGGAATCTACACGGTATTTGGGGTGACCGGCGATAGTTGCTGCCAAAGTAGATTTGCCAGAACCGTTAGGGCCCATAATAGCGTGGATTTCACCGGAGTTAATGGTGAGGTTAACGCCTTTGAGAATCTGCTTAGAGTTTTCATCGTCAAGGATGACAGAAACGTAGAGTTCCTTAATTTCGAGAGTAGACATTGTTCTCCTAAAAACTTTTGTACCGTCGTAACCGTTAGTTATTGCTGATTGCAAGTTCTGCTTCAAGAGCTTGCATGAGTTGTTCTTCCAACTCAGGGATACGTACTTGCTGAATGATTTCGTTCAAGAATCCACGCACGACAAGGCGACGAGCTTCGTCTGCGGGGATACCGCGAGCTTGTAGGTACCAGAGGTGCTGCTCATCGAGCTGACCTGTAGTTGATGCGTGTCCGGCGCCTTCGATAAGACCAGTCTCAATTTCTAGGTTTGGCACAGAGTCTGCACGAGGTCCGTCTTCAAGAAGAAGGTTACGGTTGAGCTCGTAGGTGTCGGTTCCTTCAGCTTCTTTACCGATTAAGACGTCGCCAACCCATACGGAGTGGGCGTTACGTCCCTGAAGTGCACCCTTATAGGTCACACGGGACTTACAACGAGGAACACTGTGATCGACAAAGAGTCGTGATTCGAGGTGCTGGCCGGCATCAACAAAGTACAATCCGTACATTTCAGTTTCGGCACCGGGTGCGCTGAATTTCGTTGAAGGGGTAACACGAACGAGGTCTCCGCCGAGTGAAATGCTCACGTGTTTGAATCTGCTGTCACGTCCAAGTGAGGCGTATTGTGCTGATGCGTGAACTGCATCATCGTCCCATTCTTGAAGAGAGATAACGGTCAAGGTGGAGGAATCACCGACGACGAACTCAACGTTCTGGCTCAATACGGCAGAACCAGTATGACGTAGTACGACCACAGCACGAGAGAAAGGTTTCGTCTCGATGAGTAGGTGTTGTGCGGTAGGTTCACTGTGTTCGCCGTGAATTTCTACGTTGATGCGCTGGTCTAGCTCAGTCTCCTGAGGGATGGTGATGATGGTTGCTTCTGAGAAGTGTGACCATGCGTTCGCTGCAACACGGTCTTCGGGGATACCGGCAGAACCGATACGTGAGTCTTCTCGTGAAACAGTCTCAACCAGTACTGCTTCTGGTGCATCGATAGAGGCTGCAATTGGCGTTCCAGTGAGCGCGTCGGTGTGCAAACCTTTGAGACGTTTGAGAGGGGTAAAGCGCCAGTCTTCTTCACGTCCGGTAAGTGCGGGAAAATCTTCTACACGATAGGAGGTTTTACGTCCTGCACGTGAAGAGTCCACGCTTGCTGTTTCGACACGTAGGGTGTCGTCATGAGCGTGTTCAGTCGCTAGCTTTTCTCCTTCATCGTCCATTCCGGGGATTGCAGGAGAGTTATGGGTGATGGTTTCTTTAGCTGTCATCGTTAGCCCACAGATCCTTCCATTTGAAGTTCGATAAGGCGATTGAGTTCAAGAGCGTATTCCATGGGGAGCTCACGAGCGATAGGTTCTACGAATCCGCGAACAATCATGGCCATTGCTTCTTCTTCGCTGAGTCCTCGCTGCATGAGGTAGAACAATTGTTCTTCGGAAACGCGTGAGACGGTTGCTTCGTGTCCCATGGTGACGTCGTCTTCTCGTACGTCCACATAGGGGTAGGTGTCCGAACGAGAGATGGTGTCAACCAGTAGCGCGTCGCAGACTACGTTTGATTTGGAGTGTGCTGCGCCTTCACGAACCTGCACTAAGCCACGGTATGCAGAGCGTCCGCCATTACGTGCGATGGACTTAGAGATGATAGAAGAGGAGGTATTTGGAGCAATATGCACCATCTTGGAGCCAGTGTCTTGGTGTTGTCCTTCACCAGCAAAAGCGATGGACAGTGTCTCGCCTTTAGCGTGTTCACCAACCATATATACGGCGGGGTATTTTTGAGTGACTTTAGAGCCGATGTTACCGTCGACCCATTCCATGGTGGCGCCTTCATGGCAGATGGTGCGTTTGGTGACGAGGTTGTATACGTTATTAGACCAGTTTTGAATGGTGGTGTAGCGTACACGGGCATTCTTTTTAACCACGATTTCTACGACAGCTGAGTGCAATGAGTCAGACTTGTAGATGGGTGCGGTGCAGCCTTCAATGTAGTGAACGTAAGAGCCTTCATCAGCAATAATGAGGGTACGTTCGAACTGTCCCATGTTTTCAGTGTTAATTCTGAAGTATGCCTGGAGAGGGATTTCGACGTGAACTCCTGGAGGAACGTAGACGAAAGATCCACCAGACCATACAGCAGTATTCAGCGCAGCAAATTTGTTGTCGCCGGTGGGGATAACGGTGCCAAAGTATTCGCGGAAGATGTCTTCGTGTTCGCGTAGTGCAGTGTCGGTGTCGACGAAGATGACGCCTTGTTTTTCGAGGTCTTCACGAATTTGGTGGTAGACCACCTCAGATTCGTACTGGGCTGCGACACCGGCAACGAGGCGTTCACGTTCTGCTTCGGGGATACCGAGCTTTTCGTAGGTGTTGCGAATATCTTCGGGGAGGTCTTCCCAGCTTTCTGCTTGACGTTCGGTAGAACGCACGAAGTATTTGATGTTGTCGAAGTCAATTTCTGATAGGTCTGCACCCCATGTGGGCATGGGTTTACGTTCGAAGAATTTGAGTGCCTTAAGACGCATTTTGAGCATCCATTCGGGTTCGTTCTTCTTTGCAGAGATGTCGCGTACAACATCTTCGTCGAGGCCACGTTTAGCAGTTGCACCAGCTACGTCGGAATCTTTCCAACCGTACTCGTAGGTACCGATACCTTCGAGTTCAGGGTTGGCCTCGAGAATCTCTGAAATGACGGTGTTGTTGACGTTACGTTCAACTTGTTCAGTCATCATGGCCTTTCTTGTAGGAAATCTATCAGTTGTGTGATGGTCGAAAGAATATTTATTTCTTTGCCTGTGTTTCGCTGTTTTCACTCATGTCACGTGCTAGAGGCACGTGTGTGGTACACACGTGTGCTCCTGCTGCCATGGTGGATAGACGGCGGACATCTACTCCCAGTAAGTCAGCAATAATTTTGGTTTCTTGGTCGCAGAAGATTTGGAAGTCTTCTGCGAGGTCTCGCACAGGGCAGTGTCCTTGGCAGAGCTGGATACTTGCCAGTAGGTGGCGAGGCAGTGCCCTGCCGCGCGGGGGTTCCATCACCTGTGCGGTTGCGACGAAGCCGTCGCGGGTCATTGCTTCGGCAAGGGCTTGTGCACGGTTGGCTATGTTCTCCCCTGCCGCTTCAACGATGGGACGGTATTTTTGTTCCATCTCTGAAGCTCTTGCTGAGGCGAATGCGCGTAGTGCGTCTTCTCCAACTTGTTGTTGCAACATTTTGAGTGCTTCTCGAGCGATGTCGAGATAGTCGTTGCCAAGCTGGGTGTGCCCTTGGGGTGCAATGACGTATCGTCTGGCAGGGCGTCCTGCGCCGGCTCCGTATTGTTTGAGAGGCGCTACGACAATGAGTTCTTCTGCTTCGAGTGCGTCGAGGTGACGACGCACCGCTGCAGGAGTGAGATTGAGTTCCTCGCCGAGACTAGCAGCAGAAACTGGACCGTGATTAAGTACGCCACGCAAAACTCTGTCTCGAGTTTTTTCTTCTGTCTCTGCATTGCGCGTACCAGGTACCTTCTTTTTGGAAGTTTGATTCGCTGAATACACAACTAAAGTATGTCCTAATTATGAGTAGTTCTCTAGTAAGGTTTACCTATCTTCAGATTAGAGGAGTATCACACTTAGGCACAGACGGAAACTTTTAGCACTGATTAACACCCTCAAGTAACGAGACTACTGCCTTTTTACAAGAGCCAATAAAGACAATAAAAGATGCTTTGACTAGCTAATTTATAAATTAAACGCTGTTTTAAAAATCTTTTTTGAGAATAATTTTTACTACCGTGCACAACAAGAAAAATATTTTTTAGAGCAGTGTCGCAAACTTATAAAAGGGAAATAGACAGGTTTCTTCAAGGTTTTTATAGGCATCATTAAGGAGTTTTCGGTTATCGATTACCTAAAAACTCTAGTGTGAGCACGTAGAATAATACGGTGCCACAAGATAGAGACAAGAGTTCACGAGCCAGTGATGAGAAACCCTCCTCACTGAGAATTTCTCGGTTAGTCAAGGAATATAAGCCTTCAAAGAGCTACCGCAAAAAACACCCTCATCACTTAACGCATCGAGGGACAGTTCGAGCAGTAGATGGAATCTGCCTTGAAGCTCTTGCCGGAGAAGTAACCGTTTTACTTGGTGCTAATGGTGCAGGAAAAACTACTACCTTAGAATGTGCACAGGGGATTCAAAAACCCGAAAGTGGAGAAATTCATCTTCTAGGACATAATCCGTGGGGTGCTTCTGCAGAGCTTCGGGCGCGAGTTGGCATCATGTTACAAGATGGCGGATTACCTCAATCTTTGCGCCCTATTCCGTTGCTTGAACACATCGCAGCGATGTATCAGCAGACGTATCCTCTTGACGAGCTGATTCAACGGCTAGGTATTGACACTTTTAACGGCACCAATATTAGGAGGCTTTCAGGTGGCGAGCGCCAGCGGGTTGCTTTTGCGGCAGCTCTTATTGGGAAACCTGAGATTCTCTTTCTCGATGAGCCTTCGGCAGGTCTTGATCCACATTCTCGTCAGGTAGTTTTTGATTTAATTACCGAGCAGAAAAATCGGGGTACTGCTATTGTTTTGACAACTCATCTGCTGGATGATGCTCAACGGCTTGCTGATTATGTTTATATTATTGGTGCCGGACGGAACGTATTAGAAGGAACTGTTCCTGAACTTGTTGAGCAGTCAACAACAGATGTTAAGACACTTCATTTTTCACTCTCTGACGATTCTTTGAGTATTACTCAGCTCTTACCGACTTCGTCTAAAGGTCTATCGTTGAGTACCGCATATCCTGGTTCTTATACTCTGACCGGTGAGATTACTCCCCGTATTTTGGCTGAGCTAACGGCAAGTTTAGCGGCCCGTCAACTTCTCCCACAACGTATGGAGCTTTCTTCACGAACCCTCGAAGATGTCTTTCTTGATATCGCAGGAAAGGAAACGTCCTCATCATGATTTCGACACCGCGTTCAGCTTCTTTGAGCACACGCTTACGTGCACAGGGGCGGTATGAGCTTGTTGCCATGCTGAAAAATGGTGAACAGCTGATGCTCAATATTGCATTCCCCATCATGGCACTCTATGTGATGAGTTGGACAAGTTTCTTAGATTCTTTTGCTCAAGAATTACACAGCACTCGTATCAACATTGCGGTTCCCGGTGTTCTCGCGTTGTGTGTTATTTCTACTGCCTTATCGGGGCAAGGTATCGCCACGGGTTTTGACCGTCGTTATGGAGTTTTGCGTTTTCTATCGACGACTCCTCTTGGAAAGACTGGTCTTATTGTTGGAAAGGTGTGTGCCGTTTTAGGTGTTTTATGCCTTCAGTACGTTCTTGTTGTATTGGTGGCGTTGACGCTTGGTTGGTCTCCTCAGTGGGGTGCGGTCATATCTTCTCTTCCCACATTATTATTAGGTGCGGCGTCTTTTACAGCTTTGGGGTTGCTCATTGCAGGAACGGTACGTGCTGAGGCAACTTTAGCTATCGTCAATATGGCATGGGCTATTCTTGCGGCAGTTGGCGGTACGTTATTGCCTACGCACCATTTACCGAGTGTTGCGGGAAGGCTTGTGGACTTTCTCCCTTCTGGCGCTCTAGGTAATGCTCTGAGAGCTGAGTTTTTATCTCATGAGTTTGCTCTTATCCCTCATCTTGTACTTCTGATGTGGACGGTGCTTTGTGTCGGTTTAGCTACAAAGTTTTTCCGTTGGTCCGCATAAATACATCACACCCTGCAATCCCCTCTGAAGGTGGTTTATTTGTCTTCGCTTATAGCACGTATCCGTGAGGTAAAAGCACATTTTATTTCTGTGTGCCTTCCGTATACACCAAATCTTTATGTTCTGAAAATGGCCTATGCTGTGGTCATCGCTAATATCGTCTTGATTGTTTCTGGCGGTATTGTACGCCTTACCGGTTCGGGGCTGGGGTGTGACACCTGGCCTAAATGCACGTCTTCTGGTTCTTGGACAACAACCCCAGAGATGGGTATTCATGGTCTTGTAGAGTTTGGTAACCGGATGCTGACCTTTGTCTTAATTATTGTTACGGGTTTGACGTTTCTCTCAATTCTTCGAATTGCTCTGCCTGAAGCAACCTCGTTGTCTCAATGGTGGAAGAAACTTTTTACAGGTTTATCTCACTCACAACACCAGTATTCGGACCTTTTTAATCTTTCTCTCTTGTTGCTTTGGGGAATCCCTGTTCAAGCTGTTGTGGGAGGTTTATCTGTTCTGCTTAAACTCAACCCGTGGATGGTTACAGCGCATTACATGCTTTCTGCCATCATGATTGCCTTAGGTGCGTGTTATCTGAACCGTGTACGTAGATACTTTGAATCAGGCGTTCTTGAGTGTGAGGGAATGACGGATGAGGATGTCCCTCAGGGCGCGGCTCTTCTTAAATATTTGGGTTGGGTCAGTGTGATGTTGGTGTGTTTCCTTATTTTTATGGGAACAGTAACAACTGGTACAGGGCCTCACGCAGGTGATCCGAGCGCACACAGGCATGCTTTTAACCCGTGGGTAGTGACTCGGATGCATTCTTTCTCAGTATGGGCCTATCTTATGGTTATTCTTAGTTCCCTCTATTTGGCACGAAAACATCAGTGGTCTCAGGCTCTACGCCGTAGCTGGTATTGGGTTCTAGCTGTTGTCGTCTATCAGGGGATTGTTGGGTACATACAGTTCTTTAATGGTCTTCCGGTATGGTTGGTCGAGATGCATTTACTAGGCTCTGCATTATTTACGTGGGCGGCTATTTCTGCTGCAGAGCGTCAATTGGTTATAGCTTCTCAGTCGTCACGACAGTTGGCTCAAGAGCGTACTGTTATATGATTTTGATATGAAAGCAGGGGTGCCCCAGAAAAACTCTGGGGCACCCCTGCTTTGTTATGTGGTGTTTTATAAGGTAATCAGTGCGTGTCCGACGAATGGGTCAATCGCCACAGCAATAAAGAGTACGGTGAGGTAGGTAATGGAACCGTGGAAGACAGTCATTGCTGTTCTGCTAGTAGCTTCTCCAGCAATAGCTAAAGCGTGCAGACGGTGGCAGTGGTAGAGGAACCAAGCACCGCTGGCAATAGCGGTCAGGGTATAGACCCATCCTGCCCCGCCCAGTGGGACAAGGAGCAGAGAACAAATTACCATGGCCCAAGAGTATAGGACGACTTGCACAGAGACGCTCTTAGCAGGTGCGATAGCCCCAAGCATGGGGATTCCCGCTCGCTGGTAGTCTTCGGCGTATTTCATCGATAACGGCCAGTAGTGTGGAGGTGTCCAGAGGAAGATGACGGTGAAAAGGACTACTGCTGCCCAACTGATGGTATTTTCGACGGCGGCCCACGCAATGAATACGGGCATACATCCGGCAAGGCCTCCCCACACAATATTTTGTGTGGTGCGACGTTTGAGGTAGAGCGAATAGAACACAACGTAAAGAAGGATAGCGATGAGTCCGAGTACGCTTGCAAAAGGATTAACGAGAACCCATAGATAAACAATCGAGATAATGGCTAGGGCCCACGCAAAGATGAGTGCTTCTTTGTCGCTGACTTCTCCGGTGACGAGTGGGCGACGTTCTGTTCTTTTCATGAGGCGGTCTGCTTCTCTGTCGATATAACAGTTGAAAGCACCGGATGCGCCGGCTGCCATAGCTCCGCCAACCATGGTGTTGATAATAAGCCAGAAGGGGGGCATTCCGCCCGCTGCAAACATCATGGTTGGGGCGGTTGTGACGAGGAGAAGCTCAATCACCTGAGGTTTTGTCAGGTGAATATAGGCGATGAGCTTACGCATAAGGCTCACTTTGCGCGATCCTTTGGGCGTGTCTGATGCTGTTGTTTGAGCTTCAGTGCCGCGATGTGTGCTTAGACCCTTCACTAACGTTGGGCTCCCTACCAGAATCGTTGTATGTGTGTAGTTAGTATTCCCGTTGGGTATTTCATATGGTGAAATCTTCTCGGGTGAGATTAAGTCCTCACTCTTCAGCTCTTTTCGGTGGTGTTGCCTCTACTTTGGGGATACCTACAACCGATTTTGAGCATGTTAAAGGAGCAGACTGTCAAACCAATGCTATACCTTTTAGAAGAATAATCATAATAAAGCACGCAATAGGCTAAGGAACAGAACCGACATCACGAGAAGTTGAGGAAAGTCCTCCTTCCTGCCGTATTTTCAATTATCCTTAGAACTAACTTAATGTGCAGTTGTACAGCTAAACATCCTGAACTATTTGTACTAATGTCGTTCCTGTAACCGCTGTATTGCATCACTATCTCTATGAAAGGGAGACAACGTGCCACATCTTGATCAGAAACTCAATTGGACAGAGAAGGACCAACGAGCTGTTGATACAGCCCGAATCTTAGCGGCAGATGCTGTTGAAAAAGTAGGTTCGGGACACCCAGGCACGGCAATGAGCTTAGCCCCCGTTGCATATTTGCTCTATCAGAAGGTCATGCAGCATGATCCCCGTGATGATCGTTGGGCAGGACGTGACCGTTTCATTCTCTCCCCCGGTCACAGCTCACTTACCGCTTATATTCAACTGTATCTGAGTGGTTATGGCCTTGAGATGGACGACCTCAAGGCTCTTCGCACATGGGGTGCACTCACTCCTGGTCACCCTGAATACGGTCATACTCGCGGTATTGAGATTACGACAGGTCCGTTGGGGCAAGGACTAGCTTCTGCTGTTGGTTTTGCGTATGCGCAACGACGCATGCGAGGACTTTTCGATCCTGAAGCCCCTGCTGGTCAGTCACCTTTTGACCATACTATTTACACCATTGCTTCTGAAGGAGACGTCCAAGAGGGTGTGACAGCTGAAGCTTGTGCGCTTGCTGGGCATCAGGAGCTTGGAAACCTCGTCGTCATTTTTGACCGCAATCATATTTCCATTGAAAACGACACTGACGTCGCATTCACAGAAGATATCCTCAAACGGTACGAGTCATACGGTTGGGATACTGCACGTGTAGACTGGACGCGTAGTGGTGACTACGTTGAAGATGTTGAAGAGCTCTATGAGGCAATTGCACGGGCTAAAGAAGTTACAGATAAGCCCAGCATTATTGAGTTACGCACTATTATTGGTTGGCCTGCTCCCAATAAGCAGAATACCGGCGGTATTCACGGTTCTAAGCTCGGTGCTGATGAGGTTGCTGCAACCAAAGAAGTCCTTGGGTTTGACCCTGAAAAATCATTCTATATTGATGATGAGATTCTTGAGCATACTCGTAGTGTTCGGCAACGTGCAGAACAGTCTCGACAGCAGTGGGACACTCTCTTTGAAAAGTGGAAGCAAGAGCACCCTGAAGAAGCTAAACTCTATGAGCGTCTAAGTGCCGGTGAGCTTCCAGAAAACTATGAGCAGGCTTTCCCCACTTTTGAAGCTGGCTCAAGCATTGCAACACGTGCCGCTTCTGGAAAAGTTATCAACGCTATTGCTGATACGTTCCCTGAGCTTTGGGGCGGTTCATCGGACCTTGCTGGTTCTAATAACACCACTATTGACGGCGCGTCATCTTTCAATCCTGTTTCTCGTAGCACTGATAGTTGGAATGCCAGCCCATATGGTCGAGTCTTGCACTTTGGTATCCGTGAACATGCTGCAGCGGCTATCTGCAACGGTATCGCACTCTCTTCGCCGACTCGTCCGTTCAACGGCACGTTCTTTGTGTTCTCTGATTATCAACGTCCAGCAGTTCGTCTTGCGGCGTTGATGGGTGTTCCTAATATTTTTGTGTGGACCCACGACTCTATTGGTTTAGGAGAAGATGGTCCAACGCATCAACCGGTAGAACACCTTTCAGCATTGCGAGCAATTCCTCAATTGGATGTTGTGCGCCCTGCAGATGGTAATGAAACATCGGTTGCGTGGCGGAAAGTTCTCGAGACGAAAGATCGCCCGGTGGGGTTGGTTCTTTCACGCCAGAACCTTGTTAATATCGCACGAGAAGACATTCATCCTGAAGCTGAGGGTGAAAAATTTGCGTCAGCAGAAGGTACTGCACGTGGTGGTTATGTTCTTGTTGATACAGAAGGAACCCCTGACGTTCTTTTGATTGCGACTGGTTCAGAAGTAGAAATTGCCCTCAACGCACGTTCTCTTTTGAAAGAGCAGGGCGTAGCTGCACGAGTGATTTCAATGCCTTCTCGTGAATGGTTTGCTGAACAGTCTGAGGAATACCGTCACAGCGTTATCCCTCCAGAAGTTAAAGCTCGAGTTACGGTTGAAGCAGGATCTGCAATGAGCTGGTACGACATTCTTGGAGATGCCGGCCGCGCTGTCTCTCTAGAACATTTTGGAGCGTCAGCTGGTGCAGACGTTCTCTACCGCGAATTTGGAATCACTCCAGAAGCTGTTGTACAAGCAGCTCAAGAGTCTATTTCTGCTACCACCCGATAACACTTTCACACTCCCTACAATCATGAGGATGTAATTTATGACTACCCCTACTCAAAAACTCACCGATGCTGGTGTATCTATTTGGCTTGACGATCTCTCCCGTGAGCGCATCACCTCTGGGAACCTTGAAGAACTTATCTCTTCTCGCAATGTTGCAGGTGTAACTACCAACCCCACCATCTTCGCTGGCGCACTTTCTCAAGGAGAGTCTTATGCTGAGCAGGTTAAAGAACTTGCAGAAGAAGGCGTAGACGTCGAAGAAGCTGTCTTCACCATTACCACCGACGATGTTCGTGCAGCCTGCGACATTTTTGCTCCTGTCTATGAATCATCTCAAGGACGCGACGGTCGCGTCTCTATCGAGGTAGATCCACGTCTAGCTCGTCAGTCAGCTGAAACTGCAGCTATGGCAAAAGCTCTAGCTTCTCGTGTTGATCGCGAAAACGTGATGATTAAGATTCCAGCTACAGAAGAAGGTCTTGAGCCAATCGCTCAGACTCTAGCTGAGGGCATTTCTGTTAACGTGACGCTTATTTTCTCGTTATCCCGTTATCGCGCAGTAATCAATGCATATATGCTTGGTTTAGAGCAAGCATTAGAAAATGGTAAAGATTTGTCAAAGATTCATTCTGTAGCTTCGTTCTTTATCTCTCGTGTAGATTCTGAGATTGATGCTCGCCTTGAGGCTATCGGCACAGACGAGGCTAAAGCTCTCAAAGGTAAAGCTGGTTTGGCAAACGCTCGTTTGGCCTATCAGGTTTTTGAAGAAGCATTCTCTTCACAGCGTTGGGAACGTCTCGCCGCAGCTGGTGCGAATATTCAGCGTCCGCTATGGGCTTCCACCGGAACTAAAGATCCAGCGCTTCCTGACACCTTGTACGTTACGGGTCTTGTTGCGCCACAATGTGTTAACACCGTTCCTGAGAAAACTCTTGAAGCGACTTATGATCACGGTGTTGTTACGGGAGATACCATTACCTCTACCTACGATGAGTCCGATAAAATCCTTAACGCCATCGAGTCTCTAGGTATTTCGTATCAAGAGGTCGTTACGCTTTTGGAAGACGAAGGACTTAAGAAGTTCGATATTTCGTGGGAAGAGCTTCTCGAAACTATTCGTCAAGCACTAGCTTCAGCATAATCTTCTAGCGTTAGACGTCATCACCCTACTGGCGCGAACTCGCTCTTGGCGGCAGCCTCCCCTACGATGGAGAGGTTGCCGCCAATACACAACAATCTTTCTAAGGAATATGTACTGTGCCTAACGGTCACGAAACTAACCCGTTGAGGGACTCTCGCGATAAAAGACTGAGCCGCGTTGCCGGCCCGAGTTCTCTGGTCTTTTTTGGAGTTACCGGCGATCTTGCTCGTAAAAAGCTACTGCCCGCGGTTTATGACTTAGTCAATCGTGGTTTACTTCCTCCTAATTTTGGTCTTGTCGGTTTTGGACGTCGCGAGTGGTCAGATGATGATTTCCGTCATCAAGTGCGCGAATCAGTCGAAGCACATTCTAGAACTCCTTTTAGGGATGATGTATGGAACCAGTTCTCTTCTGGTATCCGTTTTGTTCAAGGTGCTTTTGACGATGACAACGCGTTTGAGCAGCTCAAACAGACTCTCGACGAGCTGAAGGAGAGTCGTGGAACTCAAGGGAACCACGCATTCTACCTGTCAATACCTCCTAAAGCTTTTGAGCAGGTCCTTCAGATGCTTGCAAAGCACGGGTTAGCACAGCAACAAGAAGGTTCACGTGAGTGGCGTCGTGTTGTTGTTGAGAAGCCTTTTGGGCACGATTTAGAGTCTGCACGAGAGCTTAACTCTATTGTTGAGTCGGTGTTCCCTCAGGATTCGGTATTCCGTATCGACCATTATCTTGGCAAAGAAACAGTACAGAATATCTTGGCAATGCGTTTTGCTAATCAGATGTTTGAGCCACTTTGGAACGCTAACTATATCGACCATGTACAGATTACGATGGCAGAGCCTATCGGTATTGGTTCGCGTGCAGGCTATTATGATGGTGTCGGCGCAGCTCGAGACGTCATCCAAAATCATCTTTTACAGCTATTAGCTTTGACAGCCATGGAAGAGCCCATTAGTTTTAACGCTCATCATCTACGCGCAGAAAAAGAGAAAGTTCTTGATGCGGTGACTCTTCCAGAGAACCTTGCAGAGGCTTTTGCTATTGGGCAATATGCCGGTGGTTATCAAGGTGGAGAAGAAGCAAATGGTTTCTTTGACGAAAAAGATATTCCTGCGGATTCTCGAACAGAAACTTTTGCCGCAATCAAGCTCAATATTAATACTCGACGTTGGGCGGGTGTGCCGTTCTATCTACGGACAGGCAAGCGTCTTGGGCGACGTGTAACGGAGATTGCGTTAATACTTAAAAAGTCACCTAATCTACTATTTAACAATAGTGACGATGCTGGGCAGAACGCTATCGTGATTCGAGTCCAACCCGATGAAGGTATCACTATTAGGTTCTCTTCTAAAGTTCCTGGAACTCAGATGGAGATTCGAGACGTGAACATGGACTTTGGGTATAGCCATTCTTTCACAGAAGAATCTCCTGAAGCCTATGAGCGTCTTATCCTCGACGTTCTGTTGGGTGAACCGCCTTTGTTCCCCCGCCATGAAGAAGTTGAGCTGTCATGGAAAATTCTTGATCCTTTTGAACAGTATTGGCAAGAACACCAGGTTAAGCCGGAGCCTTATGCTCCCGGTTCTTGGGGGCCTGAATCTGCTCACTTACTATTAGCTCGCGATCATCGTGTTTGGAGACGCCCATGATTTCTCATCTTGAACAGACAGATACCGCTCGTATTGAAAAAGAAATCTCGCGTCTTCGCGAAGAGACTGGTAATACCACATCAGGTCGAGTTCTTACCCTCGTCATTTTGGCTGATCCTGGGCATTCTTCTGCCGCGTTAGAAGCTGCTCAGCGAGCATCTCATGAGCATCCTTGTCGTATCATCATGCATATTAGCGAAGACGCAGATGCTAAGAACCGGTTAGATGCAAAGATTGAGGTTGGTGGAGAAGCTGGAGCTTCTGACCTCATTGTGTTGAGAGGTTGGGGGCAAGCTGCTCACGCAACAGAATCTCTCATCTCGGGGTTGCTCCTACCAGATTCTCCTATTGTTGTGTGGTGGCCACATTCTGTTCCTGATCATCCAGCACGCCATTCTATCGGTCGGATAGCTCAGCGCCGTATCACCGACTCTGCCCGTGAGGCAGATCCAATGATTACGTTGGAAAAACTTTCTGAAAGTTATTCTGCTGGTGATACTGATCTTGCATGGAGCAGACTCACCTTATGGAGAATACAATTAGCGGCTATTCTAGATCAGGTGCCACCTCAAAAGGTTACACGAGTTGTGGTTTATGGTTCTGCTCAATCGCCTTCTGTTGTTTTGCTTGGTGCGTGGCTTGGTCATCGGCTCGATGCACAGGTCAATTTGGCAACTACTAAATTAGAACGTGGCTTGTATCGAGTTGTTTTAGAACGTGAAGACGGTTCGATTGTGATAGATCGTCCTGAAACAAATATTGCTACAGTGTCCTCTCCCGGTACTCCTCATCAGCAGATTGCTCTTCCAGTGCGAACCCTTGCTGAGTGTTTAGCGGAGGAACTTCGACGTCTTGACCCCGATGAAGTCTATGGTGAAGTCTTACAAGAGGCTCTCCACCAAGGTAATATTTTGGTTGAGCTAAGCAGCGATGAAGATAAACCTGAAGGCGTAGAATGGACGGAGCCTTTCGATGCTTAAAAAGCCGGAAATTATTTCTTATACAACGCCAGAAGAACTTGCACAAAATACGGCTCAGCATTTTTTTGAGGTAATACAAGAGTCTTTACGTGTACGCAACCGTGCTGATGTATGTCTCACCGGTGGCAGTATGGGCACTAAATTGTTAGAGACTCTCCCCCACTATATTCAGTTTTTAGAGGACTTTTCGTGGGAGAACGTGCATTTTTGGTGGTCTGATGAACGTTTCGTTCCGACGGGGCATGACGACCGTAACGAAAAGCAGGCATATGATGCCTTCTTTTCGCAGGTTTCTGTTCCTTCTGACAATATTCATCGTATGGGTGCTAGTGATGTTTTTGATAGCCCAGAAGAAGCCGCAAAGGCATATGTTCGTGAGTTAGCAGAACATTCCTCAACAGATCAGAAGACTCCTCTTTTTGATGTTCTACTTTTGGGAATGGGTCCAGATGGGCATATTGCTTCGTTGTTCCCTGAGCGGGATGAAGTGTTCGATACCGAGAATATTGCTGTTGCTATCCATCAGTCTCCTAAACCTCCAAGTACTCGAGTTTCGTTAACGCTACCTGTTATTTGTTATGCTCGTCGGATATGGTTCTTAATCTCTGGTGAAGATAAGATTCAGGCGGCTTCTCGACTCGTAGAGACGCGAGATTTACCGTATGAGAAAATTACGGCTCAAATGCTTCGCCAGACACCTGCTCGTGGGGCGAGGGCATTAGAACGAACGACTATTCTCATCACAGATTCTGCTCACCAGAAATAGTGGTACGGTATTGAGAAGATGTCCTATAGAATTTTAAAGAAGTAAAAAAGAGTTGGGGTTCTCACTGCTATTAGTGAGAACCCCAACTTTTTAATGTTGTTATATAAAAACTTTTCTTTAGACCATTGCGCTTTCGAAACGAAGCACCAAACCGTAGCTGACAATAGCAAATACCCAGATCAGGATAACCGTAATGGTTAGTCGCACGAGGTTCTTTGAGGCAGACCCTGATGAGTTTAGGGAGGTAGTCATGCCACCTCCGAACATATCTGAAAGGCCGCCGCCCTTGCTACGGTTCAGGAGCACCAACAAGATTGTTAGTACGCTCGCAATAGCGATAATCACCATCAACGTGATTTTGAGAGTCTCCACGAGAGCCTTTCGTCCGCAATTGTGTATTAAGCCCGATAAGGGCACAAGAAAACTATACGCTAATTTTTGCTCCGATGGCTAATGAGTTCTTCTATATTCTGAACTTCTTCGCCATCTATAGGTACTTAAACTTCTGGTGATATTGATGCTCTGTATATACCACCAGAAGTTTAAGCCCTTTGAGATTATTTTAGCGTGCGTCGAAATGTGCGATCTGAGCGAACTCAGCAGCATCGAGAGAAGCGCCACCAACAAGAACACCGTCAACGTCGTTTTCTGCCAAAATTTCTGGTGCAGAAGTCGCTTTAACAGATCCGCCGTAGAGTACACGAACTTTTTCAGCAACGTCAGCGTTGTAGAGTTTCTCCATTTCAGCTCGGATTGCTGCAGACATCTCTTGTGCGTCAGCAGAAGTTGCTACTTTTCCGGTGCCGATTGCCCATACTGGTTCGTATGCAATCACAAGTGTTTCAGCTTGTTCTGCGGTGAGTCCTTCAATGGAGCCACGAAGCTGTTCCAGAGTAAATTCAACGTGGTTTCCAGCTTCACGAGTTTCTAGCCCTTCACCAACACACAAGACGGGGGTGAGTTCGTGACGGTATGCAGCTTGTACTTTTGCTGCGCAGATAGCATCGCTTTCGGCGTGGATGGTACGACGTTCTGAGTGTCCGACGAGAACATAGCGTGCACCAAGTTTTGAGAGGAATGCTCCGGAGATATCTCCGGTGTATGCGCCAGAGTCTTTATCGGATAGGTCTTGTGCACCGTAGCGTACCTGAAGTTTGTCCCCATCTACGAGGGTCTGCACGGAGCGAATATCGGTAAAGGGTGGGAACACAACAACTTCGGTGTTGTCGTAGTTGAAGTTTGCGTCGTCAAGAGTCCACGCGAGCTTCTGCATCAAAGTCACACCTTGGGTGTGATCCATATTCATTTTCCAGTTACCGGCAATAAAAGGTTTGCGGGTCATATTTGTTGAGTCCTTTTCTCCGCTGATGCGGCGATTTTTATTGTAAGCCTAGATATGTGCACCGAGTTGGTCTACGGTTTTAGAACTTACTTATCTAAGCATATCTAGTAGTGCTGTTATACGACAATGGCGGGTCACCAGAGGTAACCCGCCATGTCTAGATATTTTTAGGCACCTAGTGCGTCTAATCCGGGAAGAGTCTTACCTTCAATGTATTCGAGGGAAGCTCCACCACCGGTGGAAATATGTCCAAACTGTGCATCGTCAAAACCGAGGTTGCGAACAGCTGAAGCTGAGTCGCCGCCGCCGATAATAGAGAATGCTTCTGAAGAGACGAGTGCTTGCGCAACGCTCTTGGTTCCTTCAGAGAATGCTGGAATTTCGAAGACACCAACTGGGCCGTTCCAGAACACGGTCTTAGCTGCCTTAATCTTTTCAGCAAAGATTTCGCGTGTTTTAGGACCGATGTCTAGGCCTTCTGCTTCAGCGCCGAGTTTTCCGCCTTCGAGGTCTTCGATGGGGCGAATTTCGGTGTTTGCGTCGTTGGAGAAGTCATCAGACCAGACGATGTCGCTTGCGATAATGATTTCAGTTCCCTTTTCAGGAGCTTCTTTCAAGTATCGCTGAACATTCTCGATTTGGTCTTCTTCAAGAATTGACTTGCCGACTTTGTAGCCTTGTGCAGCTGCGAAAGTGTATCCCATACCGCCACCGATTAGCAGGGTGTCTGCTTTACCGATGAGGTTGTCGATAACTGCAAGTTTATCGGAGACTTTGGAGCCACCCATGACGACAACAAAAGGACGCTCTGGGTTGTTGAGGGTCTTTGCTAGAACATCAACTTCTTTTTTGACGAGGTCGCCAAGGTAGGATGGAAGACGTTTAGCAACGTCGTAGACAGAAGCATGTTTACGGTGTACAGCACCGAAGGCGTCGTCAACGTATGCTCCGTTTTCACCAGTAAGTGCTACGAGTTCGTCAGCGAAGGCACCGCGTTCTGCGTCGTCTTTAGAGGTTTCACGTGCGTCGTAACGAACGTTCTCTACAACGAGCACTTCACCATCTTTCAGAGCAGCAGCTTTAGCTTGTGCATCTTCACCGACAACGTCAGTTGCAACAACGACGTTGAAGTCTGCTAGTTCTGCAAGGCGTGCGGCTGCTGGCGCGATGGAATATTGTGGATCCACTTTGCCTTTGGGGCGACCGAGGTGAGCGGTAACGATGACGCGTGCGCCAGCGTCTGCTAGTTTTTTCAAAACTGGCAGTGATGCTTTGACACGGCCGTCGTCAGTAACAGTGGTGCCTTTGAGTGGCACGTTCAAGTCTGAGCGAACGAGAACGTGACGGCCCGATACACCTTCAGCGATGAGTTCATCGAGAGCGTGTGCCATGATGTTCTTCTCCAATACAGTTGGTTGAGACAGAGTACCTAAAAGGCAGTCTAGATTAGAGAGCTGCTACGACTTTGTTGGTGAACATTACAAGGCGTGATACGTAACCGTATTCGTTGTCGTACCATGCGAAGACCTTAACCTGGTTGCCAATAACCTTGGTCAAAGGTGCGTCGAATACGGTAGAGATAGGCTCACCTTCGATGTCCTTGGAGACGATGGGGTCTTCGTTGTACTTGATGATGCCTGCGAATTCGTTTTCAGCTGCTTCGCGTACTGCTGCGTTAACTTCTTCAACGGTAACTTCTTTAGAAGCTTCGAAGGTCAAGTCAACAACAGAGCCGGTGGGGGTAGGAACGCGAACTGCCAAGCCGTCGAGTTTACCCTTGAGTTCAGGAAGAACAAGTCCAACTGCTGCTGCTGCACCGGTGGAGGTAGGTACCATGTTCAACGCTGCTGCACGTGCACGACGAAGGTCGCGGTGAGGAGCGTCGAGTAGACGCTGGTCAGCGGTGTATGCGTGGATGGTGGTCATCAAGCCGCGTTCGATACCGAACTTGTCGTTAAGAACCTTTGCCATAGGTGCAAGGCAGTTGGTGGTGCAAGATGCGTTAGAGACGATGTGCATGGTCTCAGAGTCGTAATCGCTGTCGTTAACACCCATAACGAAGGTGCCGTCGATGTTCTTACCAGGTGCAGAAAGGATAACCTTCTTTGCGCCAGCTTCGATGTGAGCTTTAGCTTTGGTACCCTCGGTGAAAAGACCGGTGGATTCGAGAACAACGTCTACGCCAAGGTCTGCCCAAGGAAGGTTTGCAGGCTCGCGCTCTGCAAGAATCTTGATTTCTTTGCCGTCAACAACAAGGTTGCCGTCTTTGACCTGAACATCACTTTCGAAGGTGCCCATGATGGAATCGTACTTGAGCAGGTGTGCCAAAGTTTTTGCGTCAGTTAGGTCGTTAACTGCGACAATTTCGAATCCTGCGCCATCTTTTGCTGCTGCGCGGAAGAAGGTACGACCGATGCGGCCAAAGCCGTTAATTGCTACACGTACAGTCACTGGGAATCAAACTCCTCATTATTCAGTGAATTATTAGAGGACGGAAAGCGAAAGTCTCACTTTCTCGACCTTAGAACCTTACCTTGTGTGGTTTAGCCCTAAAGTTCCTTGGGCTTCCGTCCGGTTCTGTTAATATCTTACGACAAAATATGTGAGTTTGGGTGTGTTTCTGTAGTTTTATTTGGTGAATTTTTGGAAAACTCCGTTTTATCCCCAAAACAACTGTTGTTTTTCGTGCTTTTTACAGTTTTTATCCCTCAAAGAGGAATAGCAGCATACACAATACACACACATCCCCACATTGATGCGTGTACCCATCCCACAAAAACAATGGGCCTGAGGCAAAACCTCAGACCCATGAGCCCTGCTTATATCTACAGGCTACAAATCACCATGACCAGCATCCGTACCAGGAATTCCCAACTCAGAAGCACGCTTATCCGCCATAGCTAACAAACGACGAATACGACCAGCAATAGCATCCTTGGTCATAGGAGGATCAGCCAAACGCCCTAACTCATCCAAAGACGCCTGCTTATGAGCAACACGCAACTCCCCTGCATATCGCAAATGCTCCGGAACCCTATCACCAAGAATCTCCAAAGCACGCTCCACACGAGCACCAGCTGCAACAGCAGCCTGAGCAGAACGACGCAAATTAGCATCATCAAAATTAGCCAAACGATTAGCCGTAGCTCGAACTTCTTTACGGGCACGACGTTCACGCCAACTATTCAACGTCTCATTAGCACCCATACGTTCCAACAACATGCCGATAGTCTCACCATCACGCACGACAACACGATCCACGCCACGCACCTCACGTGCCTTAGCAATCACGTCAAGACGCCGAGCAGCACCAACCAAAGCAAGAGCCGCCTCCGGACCGGGACACGTAAACTCTAACGCTGAAGAACGACCAGGCTCCGTCAAAGACCCATGAGCCAAAAACGCACCACGCATCACAGCCTCAGCATCAGCTAACGAACCGTTCACCACGGCAGGAGGCAAACCACGCACAGGACGACCACGACTATCTAAAAGACCAGTCTGACGAGCCAATGCTTCACCGCCACTAGTGACACGAACGATATAACGACCACCTCGTCGTAAACCACCACCAGAGACCGACGTAATCTCAGACTCACGCCCATACATCTCAGCAATGTTATATTGCAAACGCAAAGCAGTAGATTCAAGATCCACCTCAGACTCAATCACAATCTTGCCCGACACCAAATGCAAACCACTGGTAAAACGCAAAATAGTTGAGACCTCAGCCTTACGAACCGAAGACTTCGTCGATTCATAGCGGGCAAGTTCTTCTTTAACCGAAGCCGTTAGTGCCATACGGCAATTCCTCCAAAAACATATAGATGCGATGTCACCTTCATAAACAACAGTGAAATACCGCTACGACAAATAAGTTCTAAACACTTCTTGATAGGCCGCTCCAAGCTTAAGCGGGTCGTGCACGTTTCTTTCCACACTATTACGCACAGATCTCCAAAAAACCTTACCGCCCAACTCAGCTGCAACCTTATTAAGCTCATCAGGTGAGCCCATACCGTCACAATCCGCTATCACCGCGTTAAGCCTAAATTCTGGAACGTATTTACGCAAAATACGAAGATGCTCAGAAGCACTCATTCCCAGAGTTTCCCGATCCTCCAGCTCAAGATTCATCACCACACAAATCTTCGCTTCAGTCTGCAATAACGCATCGCGAATCCCCGGCAATAACAAATGAGGAAGAACCGACGTAAACCAAGAACCAGGACCAAGAATCACCCAGTCAGCTTCAAGAATCGATTGAACAGACTCTTCACAAGCCTCAGCACCTTCAGGAGTGAGCTTCACATTCTCAGCCCGAGCCACCTTAGCAACATTAACCTGACCGACAACATGCTCGACCACTGGCACTCCAGCATCATCATAACGGACGTCATCGCCTTCAATGACCAACGGTTCACAAGACATCGGCAGAACCCGACCACGAGCATTCAGCAAAGCCCCAGCCCAGTCCAAACCAGCGACAGTGTCTTCAAGTAATTGCCACAAGGTCACAATCAACAGATTGCCTAAAGCATGATCTTCTAAACCACTAGAAGGATTCTGAACCGTCGAATGAAAACGACGCTGCATCACATCACGCCACGTCCGACCCCAATCAGTATCATCACATAAAGCGCTCAACGCCATACGCAAATCTCCTGGAGGTAACACCCCAAAATCTTGACGTAACCGACCAGAAGAACCACCGTCATCAGCAACCGTCACAATAGCCGTCAAATCAGAAGTCACGTGACGCAAAGCAGATAACGAGCCATATAAACCATGCCCGCCACCAAGAGCAGCAACTTTCACCGGACGATGACGACGAGAACGATCTTTAAAAGTTCTCAGATTCTCAGGTAACTTAATAGGAGCGGTAGGTAACTGATACATGCTCACTGTTATTCTCGCCCCATATCTCGATGTTGCAGATTCACATTCACATCAGGCAATTCACGGAGACGACGAGCAATCTCTGTAGAAACAGCAACAGAACGATGCTTACCGCCGGTACAACCAATAGCAATCGTGGCGTAATGCTTACCCTCTTGACGATACCCCTTCAGAACAGGTTTCAGAGTCTTCATATAGTTCTCAAGAAACTCTATCGTTCCAGGGTTCTCCATCACATAGTCACGAACTGGAGCATCCTCACCAGTGTAAGGGCGCAATTCCGGAACCCAATGAGGATTCGGAATAAAACGCATATCTGCCATATAGTTCGCATCAGTTGGGGCACCATACTTGAATCCAAAGCTCATAACTGTCAGATTCAAAACACCAGGTTTGCTCGAAGAATACATCGAACGAATCACATGAGCGAGCTCATGCACATTCTTTCCAGAAGTATCAATCACAGAATCAGCGGCTTCTTTCAAAGCCTCAAAAATCTTACGCTCACGAGCAATACCATCAACAACACGCCCTTCACCCTGTAACGGATGAGGACGACGCTGAGACTCATATCGAGCGATAATATCCTCATCTTTAGCGTCAAGGAACAACATCCGGAAGTTCACATTAGACTTACGCAAGGTATCAATAGCACTCGGCAAATCATTAAACAACGCACGTGCCCGCACATCAATGCCAATAGCAAGACGTGGCATCGCATCAGGGGCACGCATCACCAAATCAGCTAGAGCCTGCAACATCTGCGGTGGGATATTATCAACAACATACCAACCCTCATCTTCGAGGACATTGGCAGCGGTGCTTCGTCCAGCCCCAGAAATACCCGTTACGACGAGAATCTCAGGACGTTTTTCCCTCACTACTTCGAGGTTATGAGTATCAACCATAGCTTTGTCTCTTTCGTCAGCTCTGAGAACATCTCCAAAACTAAAATATGTATTAGTTTACACCGATGCTACTCCTAGCTACTACCGTACATGATGAAACTAAAACTTAGCTATCTAAAAGTTCTCCCGTAGACATATCAACACCGGCAGTTCCGGCACTAACACTCTGCTGTTCAGCCGCAAAATAATCAACAATTTTTTGAGCCAGAGAAGGCCCCACACCTGGCACCTGTTGAAGCTCTTGCAACGAAGCTTTTTTGACTTCTGCTAAAGACCCAAAATAATCCAATAATGCCTGACGCTTCTTCTCCCCCAGACCATCAATACCTGACAATGCAGAAGCAACCATCGCCTTGGCACGGCGAGAACGATGAAAAGTAATCGCAAAACGATGAGCCTCATCACGAATACGCTGAATCAAGAAAAGAGCCTGCGACGAACGAGGCAAAATAATCGGAAACTCATCATCTACAACCCATATTTCTTCTAGTCTTTTAGCAATACCCGCAACATACACACCCTCAATATTCAAATCTGCTAGGGCACGTTCAGCCGCAGCCACCTGAGCGCTCGCACCATCCACTAACAGCAAGTTAGGAGGATACGCAAACTTTGGTGCAGAGCGCTCTATACCCGATTCAGAGGCAGAAGAAATCTTCGTCCCTTCAGATTTTTCGTGAAGATATCTTTTAAAACGTCGTGTAATGACTTCATACATACTGCCGACATCATCGCCAGCATTCTTTTCAGAAATTGTGAATTTACGGTACTGATTTTTTTGAGGTAGCCCATCTTCAAAAACAACCATTGACCCTACCGCATGCGAACCTTGAATATGAGAAATGTCATAGCATTCGATGCGCAATAAAGGAACGTCTAATTCCAAAGCTTCTTGAAGCTCCACCAAAGATGCTGAACGAGTCGTCAAATCTCCAGCACGACGTAACTTATGAACAGCTAAAGACTGTTGTGCGTTTTCTTCAACGGTCTCTAACAGCTCACGGCGCTCTGCACGCGGAGAGCTCGTAATCCGCACCGACGAACCACGACATTGAGAAAGCCATTGCTCTAAACGGCTCTGATTCTCGGGAAGAACCGGAACAACAATATGAGGAGGAATCTCAAACTCATTTCGTTCTTGGTCATCATGCTCTCCTGATTCCCCCAACACATATTCTCCATAGACTTGCATCAAGAGCTTCTCTATTAAGGCAGCGTCCTCTTCTTCACCAGAGCGTTCAACAATCCACCCGCGCTGAGCACGAATCTTGCCCGCACGAACAAAAAATACTTGAATCGCAATCTCTAACTCATCACCTGCATAAGCAAAAAAATCGGCGTGAGTACTATCAGCAAGAACAACCGTATTCCGTTCAAAAACCTTCTCTAATGCTAGAAGGTCATCACGCAAACCAGCAGCTTTCTCAAAATCTAGTTCAGCGGCAGCCGCCTTCATCTGCTGTTTTAGCTCAGCTATAAACTTCTCAGAACCACCACTCATAAAACGGCATAGCTGCTGCGCTAAATCATAGTGCTCCTCTTCAGAGATACGACCAATACACGGCGCTGAGCATTTGTTGATATATCCCAGAAGACACGAACGTCCTGTTTTTTGAGCACGACGAAACACCCCAGCAGAACAGGTACGCAATGGAAATACTTTTAGTAGAGTCTCCAAGGTCTCGCGGATAGCCCAAACCTGTGTATACGGACCAAAATATCGGACACCTTTCTTCTTCTCTCCGCGCATAATCTGCACACGAGGGAAAGCATCTTTCATCGTAATCGCAAGATACGGGTATGTTTTATCGTCACGAAAAACGATGTTATATCGTGGCTTATATTCTTTAATCCAGGTGTACTCTAATTGAAGTGAATCAATCTCATTCTTAACAACAGTCCACTCCACCGAAGAAGCAGCATGCACCATCGCATAAGTTTTAGGGCTTAACGCTGAGACCTGCTGAAAATACGAGTTCAGGCGATTGCGAAGGTTTTTAGCCTTTCCAACATAGATTACTCTGCCGTGTTCATCACGAAAACGATAAACCCCCGGCGAGGTAGGTATCTGCCCCGATGCAGGACGATAACTTGCTGGATCTGCCACACGTAACCTTTCTCTACGATAGCCTTAAACTTTTCCTCCATCGCGAGACGCTGAAGGCGAAACGTTATAAACATTTTCTCGAGCTTGTCCCGAAAGCTGAGCAATTTCATCCATGATTTTATCGGTTGTTTCTCGACGCATCTTCCCGCTCATTTTTTCACCAGTGCGAGGAAAATATAACGGTTTTCCAACACGCACAGTAAAACGTCGAGGATAAACCATCATCGAACCCTGTTTCTGAAGGCGATCAGTACCAATTAGACCAATAGGGATAACTGGAGCACCCGTCATATGCGCTAACCATGCCACACCAATTTTTCCACGATATAAACGTCCGTCTAAAGAACGTGTACCTTCCGGATAAATACCAAATACGCGATCTTCTTCTAATACCGCTAAGGCGCGTTCTAAGGCTTTCATTGATTCTGAACGATCAGAACGATTCACCGGAATAATATCAATGACGTCAAACAGCTTCTTCATGATTTTTCCGCGTATCCCTGGAGTGTTAACATATTCTGATTTTGCAAGAAACGCCACTCTTCGAGGCATGAGAGCTGAAATAATCACGGAGTCCAAAAAAGCTAAATGGTTAGAAGCCACGATCACAGGCCCACGCTCAGGAAAATTCTCTAATCCTGTCACCCGTGCGCGAAATACAGTTCTTAAAAGAAAAGTAATGGTCTTTTGAGTGTTCTGATATAGGCGCATCAGCTTCCCTCCACGATGTTTAGAGATTTGTTATCAACATCCCAAGACATCATATTTTCCATAGTCAGTTAGAAGAATCATAGCAACCGTAAGCTCACCTTATGCGCACATAACGTAGCATGACCATTGAAAATCAATCTCAGCTATTTTGGCAACACACCCAAGAAGGTCAGTTCAACAATTCTGCCAAGAAAGCGCCGGTATGAGACCCCTCAACCGTACTAATTTTTTCGGGAGTACCTTCTGCAATCACAGTTCCGCCACCGCTACCACCTTCAGGGCCCATATCAATCACCCAGTCAGCAGATTTAATAACGTCAAGATTATGCTCAATAGTAATGACAGAGTTTCCTTTATCAACAAGCCCCTGAAGTACATGTAGTAGCTTTCGGATATCTTCAAAGTGCAGACCCGTTGTTGGTTCATCAAGAACATAGATAGAACGCCCATTAGAACGTTTCTGCAATTCAGATGCGAGTTTGACGCGTTGAGCTTCTCCACCCGATAACGTTGTAGCAGGTTGCCCTAACCGAATATAGCCTAAGCCCACATCAACCAAAGTATTCAGATGGCGGGCAATGGGAGAAAAAGCGGCAAAGAATTCAGCAGCCTCTTCAACCGGCATTTCAAGAACGTCAGCGATACTCTTACCTTTGTACAACACCGCTAAGGTCTCGCGGTTATATCGTTTGCCGTGGCAGGTTTCGCACGGAACATACACATCTGGCAAGAAGTTCATCTCAATTTTAAGAGTTCCATCGCCAGAACAGTCCTCGCATCGTCCACCCTTGACGTTAAACGAAAAACGGCCAGGAAGATAACCACGCATCTTTGCTTCTTGAGTCTCAGCAAAAAGTTTACGAATATGGTCAAAAACTCCAGTATATGTTGCGGGGTTAGAACGAGGTGTACGACCAATGGGAGACTGATCCACGTGAATAATCTTATCGAGATGTTCAGAACCAACAATTTTGGTATGACGTCCAGGCACTTGCTTAGCTCCGTTAAGTTTCTGAGCTAATGCCGTGTAAAGAATGTCATTGACTAAGGTGGATTTACCTGAACCAGAAACACCCGTCACCGCGGTTAAAACACCGAGAGGGAACGAAACATCAATATTTTTGAGGTTGTTTTCGCGTGCTCCGCATACCTTGAGCATACGTTTTTTATCAATGGCACGACGATTCTTGGGAATATCAATGACACGACGCTTTGCCATATAGTCGCCAGTTATCGATTTTGTATTGTTGAGCAGCTCCTCATAGGTTCCAGAATGAACGACTCTCCCACCATGTTCACCAGCACCAGGACCAACATCCACAATCCAGTCCGCTTCTTTCATGGTGTCTTCATCATGTTCTACCACGATGAGAGTGTTTCCCATGTCCCGCAATTTTGTTAACGTCTCAATCAAACGTCGATTATCTCTTTGGTGAAGCCCAATAGAAGGCTCATCTAAAACATAAAGAACACCAACAAGACCAGAGCCTATTTGAGTGGCCAGACGAATACGTTGCGCTTCACCGCCTGAGAGCGTAGATGCAGCACGCCCTAATGTCAGATAGTCTAGTCCCACATCAAGTAAGAACTGCAGACGTGCGTCAATCTCTTTGAGTACGAGGTCGGCGATGTGCGCTTCACGTTCGCTCAAAGAAAGTGAACGCATGAACTCAAGAGCTTCGCGTAGCGGCATCTCCGTAATATCGGCGATGGAAGCTCCGCCTACAGTAACCGCCAGTATCGTGCGGTTGAGACGTGCTCCCCCGCAGGTAGAGCACGCAACGTTACGCATATATTGTTCGTAACGGTCTTTAGACCATTCAGATTCGGTTTCTTCGTGTTTACGTTTAATGTATGCGTAGACGCCTTCAAAACCAGAGGTATAGCGTCGTTCACGTCCAAACCGATTTCGATACGAGACAGTAACCTTATAATCTTTACCTTTTAGAATGCTCTGACGAATCTTTGCGGGAAGTTTATTCCATGCAGTATCAAGGCTAAAGTCAAGTTCCTGTGCAAGGCCTTCTAGCAAACGTATCCAGTATTCGGAGGTTGCTTTACCTTGTGACCACGGAGCAATTGCGCCTTCACGAATCGTTGCTTGAGGATTAGGAATAATCAGGTCTTCATCAACTTCGAGAGTAAACCCAATACCGTCACAAGCAGAACACGCACCAAATGGGGAGTTGAAGGAGAACACACGCGGTTCAATTTCTTCCATTTGCACAGGATGATTTTGAGGGCATGCTAAATGTTCGCTAAAACGTCGTGTGCGTTTCGGTGAGTTTTCATCTTCATCGACAAAGTCAATGAGTACGTTTCCTTCGCTCAGTTTAAGAGCGGTTTCGATGGAGTCTGTGAGACGTTGTTGGATGCTGTCTTTAATGACAAGACGATCTACGACAACCTCAATAGTGTGTTTATATTGTTTAGCGAGTTTTGGTGGGTCAGAAAGTTGAATGTTTTCTCCGTCGACGCGAGCGCGAGAAAAACCTTGTGCAGAGAGTTCTAGGAAGAGGTCGACGAATTCTCCTTTACGTGCTGAGACGACGGGAGATAACACTTGAAAACGGGTTTTCTCGGGTAGTGCCATGAGCTGGTCAACGATTTGTTGAGGGCTCTGTTGTGAGATTTCTTCTCCACATTCGGGGCAATGCGGGTGTCCGATACGTGCCCAGAGAAGGCGCATATAGTCGTAGATTTCGGTGATAGTTCCGACGGTAGAGCGAGGGTTTTTTGAGGTAGATTTCTGATCGATGGAAACTGCGGGTGAGAGGCCCTCAATAAAATCTACGTCAGGTTTATCTACTTGTCCGAGGAACATTCGTGCATAGGCTGAGAGGGATTCTACGTAGCGGCGTTGCCCTTCAGCGAAGATGGTATCGAACGCTAGTGAAGATTTTCCGGAGCCGGAGAGTCCGGTGAAAACGACCATGGAGTTTCTTGGTATAACGAGGTCTACATTTTTGAGGTTGTTTTCTCGTGCACCTTGAACGTGGATATGTTCTTGGTTTCGTTGATGTGCAGTTGTCTCTGCCATGGTGTTCCTCAGCCTTAAAACTATCTATGTGTTCGAAGATATATTCTAAGTGTTTTCTGGTGCTTTGACTACTCTACGTTGCAAGGGGCGCAAAAGTTTGACGCACATAACTTCACTCATGGGGATTCTTTTTCGTCTAGAATACTGGGTTTTAGGTTGGAGCGGGTAGTGTCTTGGTCTGTCATAGAGCTTCTGGTAGAGCAAGTTTTCCAAGTAGACTACATACCATGACAGATTCTCTCGGTACTCTTCTTTTTTCGACTGATGATATAACGCTTCGTTCATTGTCCGTCTCGCAGATGGAAAATAATGTTTATCTACTCACCAATATTCGCAGTGGTGAGCAGATCATGATTGATGCTGCAGCGGATGCTGAACGTCTATGTTCTTTTGCCCGTGACGTTGCATGCCATGATGTTTTAGATGGTGGCGGTTCGGCAAGGATTACGACTATTTTTACAACCCACGGGCATTGGGATCATATCCGCGCTTTAGAAGCTGTTGCTGAGGCCTCTGGTGCAAGAACGTATGCTGGGGCAGCAGATATTCAGGCTATTGAGTCCCAAGAAAATTATCGGGTACATCACGAGCTTCATGGTCAAGAGCGTTTTGAGTATTCTTCGTATCGTTTAGAAACCATTTCTTTAGTAGGTCATACCCCTGGTTCTATTGCATATGTTCTCACAGCTGAGGGTCTTCCGACAGTTATTTTCTCTGGCGATTCTCTCTTCCCTGGTGGAGTCGGTAAAACAGATTCTCCAGAAGATTTTTGTTCTCTCTTTCATGATGTCACCACAAAATTATTTGATGTTTTTTCGGATGACACGGTGGTTCTTCCAGGTCATGGGAAGGGCACGACGTTAGGTCAGGAGCGTCCGTCTCTAGAGCAGTGGAAAGAGCGCGGCTGGTAGTCAAACACACTATGTTGTACACATAGCTGGTGGTGGAGAACCTCTTACAAGGTTCTCCACCACCAGCTATATGTCGTGATAGGAGTACAGACTGTTGGTTTAGAACAGTCCAGTAATTTTTCCTTCTGCGTCAAAACCGATGCGCTCAGCTGCTGGAGATTTAGCTAGCCCAGGCATGGTGCGCATGGTGCCACAAATGGCGTAAACGTATCCGGCTCCCGCTGCCAGACGCACTTCGCGTACGGGCATAGTCCAACCTGTAGGTGCGCCTTTGAGTTTGGGGTCAGAAGATATTGAAAGGTGTGTTTTTGCGATAACAACCGGAAGTTTCCCGTAACCAAGCTCTTCAAAACGACGTAATTGTTTTCGAGCAGATGCACTCAGCTCAATATCGTCTGCGCCGTATACGTTGACAGCAACTTTTTGAAGCTTTTCAGCGAGGGAGTCGTCGTCATTGTAGGTGAAGGTGAGCTCATGCGATTCTTCACATGCTTGAACGACTGCTTCTGCAAGTTCTACAGTCCCTCGTCCACCTTCAGCAACGCCACGGTGGATAGCAACACGGGCACCTGATTCTTCAGCGATACGCGCAATCACCTCATGCTCTGAAGGGTAATCACTAGGGAAAGCGTTGATGGCAACGACAGGTTGTACTCCGAAGCTGCGAACGATATCTAAATGTTTTTTGAGGTTTGCTGCGCCAGCTTCTACATCGTGTGGGTTCTCTTCCAGAAGCTCTGGTGGAAGAGGTTTGCCCGGTGTGATGGTGTATCGTCCAGAATGAGATTTGAGTGAACGTACCGTCACAACAAGAACTGCTGCATCAGGTTTAAGACCTGATACACGGCATTTGACGTTGAAGAAGCGTTCTGCTCCCATGTCTGCACCGAAACCAGCTTCTGTAATCACGTAATCCGCGTGTTCAAGCCCAACATAGTCGGCAAGGATTGAGGAGTTTCCTGTGGCGATATTACCAAAGGGGCCTGCGTGAATCAGTGCGGGAGTATGTTCAAGGGTTTGCATGAGGTTGGGGTGTATCGCGTCAGAAAGAATAACGGCGAGCGCGCCGTCTGCTTTGAGGTCTTTGGCGGTAACGGGCTCACCTTCATGAGTGTATCCGATGACGATACGGCCAAGGCGTTCTTGGAGGTCCTGCTGAGATTTTGCGAGAGAAAGAATTACCATGATTTCGCTGGCGGAGGTAATATCGAAGCCGGTTTCTCGAGGGACTCCGTCCATTCTCTCGCCAAGCCCGATTACGACGTTGCGTAAGGAGCGGTCGTTGATATCGAGAACTCGACGCCATGAGATACTTCGGGAGTCGATGCCTAGCTCATTGCCGTGATGCAGGTGGTTATCAATCATGGCTGCGAGCATGTTATGTGCGGCTGTTACCGCATGGAAATCTCCGGTGAGGTGAAGGTTTAGCTTTTCCATGGGGACAATCTGAGAGTATCCGCCACCGGCTGCGCCTCCTTTGATACCGAACGTAGGCCCCATGGAGGGCTGTCGCAGGGTGAGCATTGCGCTCTTACCAATCTGCCCCATTCCTTGAGCTAGTGAGACAGAGGTTGCGGTTTTCCCTTCACCAAGTGGGGTCGGTGTTACGGCAGTAACAACAATATATTTGGAATTGCGGGCTTGTGCGGTGTGCGCATTAGTTGTTTCGTCTAGAAGAACTTTTGCTACGTACTTTCCATAATTTTCGAGGCGGTCTTCGTTGATGCCTGCTTGTTGAGCAATCTCGTTAATTGGTTTGAGAGTTGCTTTCTGTGCGATTTCTAGGTCGCTAGGAAATGGTTGTGCCATGAGGTGTTCCTTCTCTGTTGAGAGTTTTTCTCGTCTCCTATCTTATGTTGAACATGACCTAAAACACTATGGTTCGTGAAGAACTTTTTGGCGTTGTACTGTTCAAGCTTGACGCAAAATCTCTTCGGTCTCACCCATGTCGGCGATACTGCCGTTTTCTAAAAGCACTGCTCGTTGGGCAAGGCTCGTAATACGTGCATCGTGGCTAATAATGATAACCGTTCGGTCTTTAAAGATAGCGTTCAGGCTCTGACGTGCTTGTTCTAGTTCTAAGGCAGTTGTTGATTCGTCCAAAATCACAGCATGTGGATTAGCTAAAACGATACGTGCTAAAGCAATATGCTGTATCTGCTGTTCGCTGAGGGTTACCGCGTTGTCGGCAGAGTGCTCTCCCCCAACTCGGGTGTGTAATCCGTCATTGAAGTGGTGAATCCATGAAGCACCAACAGCTTCAAGGGCGTGATACATTTCAGCCTCTGACGCCTGAGTACAGACCATATTAAGGTTTTCTGCAATAGTTCCAAGGAACAGGTGAGCTTCTTGGGTGCAAATTAGTAGTCGGGGGCGACCGTCTGCGGCCGGTGTGGTGGGGTATCGCCCGTCGCCTACTCGTTCGCCCAGAACAGCAATCTGCCCGGAAGATGCTGTCAACGACCCAGCGATTAGCCGTGCGAGAGTTGTTTTACCAGAACCAGAACGTCCAATGAGAGCTAAAGACTGTCTTTCAGGAATATCTAGGTCAATATGGTGAATCACATGGTTATCAGGAGTGTAACCATAGCTCATCTGTTCAATATGTACCGTAGCTGTGTGAGGTACTGTTTCAGAGTATTTTTGATGATTCTGTTGGCGACGATGTTGCTGTTGTGAGCATAGGTCAATCACCCCGCAAATACGCCCCATACTTACGGTCATTTCACGCATTCTGGTAATCCAAAAAGTCATGATTTCGACGTTGATTCGTAAAGAGAACATCAAAATTGCGGCGGTAGATACTTCACCCCAAGTAGCCCAACCCTGCTGCACACAATAGTATCCCCACAGCATGGTGAGCAATAGCGGAAGATAGTTGTTGAAGGCGTTTACCGCCCAGAACGTGGCACGCACTTGCACAAGACGGTAGGTGTCGTCATAAAAAGCGTCAATACGCTGGTCAAGTATTGTTTGACGATGTTGGCTCACACCTAAAGAGCGGATAGTTTGTGCACCTCGAACGTTTTCTGTCATGACGGTAGTCAGTTCTGAAGATCGTCCGGCAATGTTCAGCATTCCCTGAGCAATTTTGGGCAGAAAGAACCTCAGACTTATTGCGAGAAAGCATAGCATCGGGATGGTCACCATACCTAACGGCACAGATAACACAAAAATAGAGCCACAAAAAATAAAGATACGAATAATGGTGGCGGTGAGTTCTGGAATACCGCTGGTAATGATATCTCGAATAGCTTCTAAATCGTTGGTGATACGGGATACGAGGTCTCCGCTTCCGGCGTCTTCAATAGTTTGAGCGTCGAGGTTCATCGACGATTCAACCAGTTGAACACCTAAATCTTGGTGAACTCGTGTACCAATAATTTGACTCTGATAGAGCCATTGACGCGTCAACCATGCTGATATCACAACAGAGATAGCGATATATGCTAAAGATTGCCAGGGGTAGGTGCGCAGTTCCTGATTAAGTACGGCATCAACCAGTTTTCCGATATACCAAGGTGTTATGAGAGTAGCTAGCGAGGAAAGAGTAAACAGTATAAAAATCCAGAATACGCGTTGAGGTGTCGCAAAAATTGATCGAGCAACAATTTTCCATGTTGTTTGTGCCGGAGCAATGGGAAGAAGTTTAGCCATCGATCATGCTTTCTTGAAGGATTCTACGTTTTTCTGTTTCAACAGTAGTACTGACAATATAAACGCCGTGAAGATGTTCTAGAAGGCCATCTTCACAACATTCTTCTTCTAATCGGTCGAGGATGAAACGTTGGCTCGGTTCGTCCACGGAGTTAATAGGTTCGCAAAGAACTAGGTGTGTTTTATTCTGTGCCAAAGCGCGAGCTAACCCTAGTCGTTGACGTTGTCCTCCTGAAAGATTAGTGCCTTCAGAGTTAATCAGACATTGAGCATAATCTCCGGTTCGTTGTGGGTCTAGCCGATGAACAATTTCTTGAGCGTCGCTGAGTTCGAGGAGCTGGCTCATACGTTCTTGAGTCATTTCTTCTGTTTGCCCCAATTGCAGATGTTCTTCTAGCGTTCCTGCAAAAATCATCGGTTGAGAGCGAGAGAGAAGAACGTTATGTGCCCCGTAGCGTTGTTGCAGTTCTTGAGTGAGAACGTCAGCAAGGTGTTCGGCACTGAGCTGATATTTTTTCGGGTTGAGGTAATGCACTCTTCCTGAAGATAGGTTACTCTCGTAGTTTTGGGTCGCAGACTTATCCCCATTATGGTGAAATGTTTTTTGGGTGCGTTCTTTAAGTTCTTCGATGCGGGAAAGTGAGACGCGAGCTTGACGCCACATGTACAAGAAAAATTCCATTGACCATACAGGTGAAACCATCATCGAGATGATTCCGGTGACGGTCACTAACTGTTCAGCAGGAATAGTGGTTACCCAGTGTGCATGGATGATTTCTCCACGAAGTGCCAGAGCAACAGCCGCCATGGTCGTCATGCCAATCAGGAAGACTCGGCTAAAAGCACTCCAACTTTGCAAACGTTGATAGGAAAGCTGCGAATGGCGGACTTCTACAGCGGTTTGACGGTATCGGCTCATCATTGTTTGCTGTACCCCAAGTCCGACAATAGTTCTTAGCGCACTTGAAATATCAGAAGCGTAGGAGGTGTTCACACCAACTTTTTCACGAGCATAGGCAGCACGTTTTTCAAGAAAACGAGAGATAACGGTAATAGTGACGAGTGTTAGCAGCACACCAGCGCAAGAGACCACCGCGATAAGAGGGTTAATGAGCCACAATTGAACGGCACCTAATACGATGATGCTTAGTCCGCTCATCGTCGTCATAAGAGGCTGATAAAGGTAGGCAACCGTTTTGGTGTCTTTGTTGACGACCGTAATAATATTCCCTGGGTCTGAAGTGTTTTTAAGCTGAGGAATATAGGAGCAAGCGTACCGTTTCCAATCTCGGTCTAAGGCCGCAATATTTCTAAAGGCCGTGCCCCAACCCATATATTCGTTGGCGATCAAGAGTACGATGAGGATGCTCAAACCGGTGGTGAGTTTCCAAGCCCATGAGCTGTCCCCTTGAGCGTGGGCGCTGATGATATTCCCGATAAAGGCTGGAAGAAAAATTGTTGCTATCCCAGCAAGTGTTTCACTGACGAAAGGTAAATACCAGCGAAATGAGTTGTAGCGAACCCCCGGAGGACGAAGACGAAACGACACCTGCGTCGACGGACGGTTCTGTTGCTGCTCAGAAGATGCCACTAGTGGTTATCAACTTTCTCAAAAAGAAGGACCGATGATTCACGTATATATGAAGTAGAACTATCATAAGGTGCTCTATGCCAAAAGGAGAAAGTTATTGTTCTTTTCCTTTTGTAACATGATGAAGTATTTCCCTCCTACGCGAGGGTGAGGAGTCTTATCTTTCTGCTGTTAAGCTCTCGACTATGATCGATATATTTTTTGGTGTTGTTGCGGTATAGACTAGGAAAACCATGAAAAAAATTCTTGAGTATCTCAGCCCTCAGCTAGCACAATATCCAGAAAATTATGCAAGTGCGGATTTTCGTTCAAATCCTCTATCGCCTGATGAAATATATGATGCGTTCTGTCAGTGGATTAGTTCCCGCGGTATGGAACTTTACCCCGCGCAAGATGAAGCCATTTTAGAGTTCGCTCAAGGTTCTCATGTTATTTTGGCAACCCCCACAGGCTCCGGCAAATCAACGGTCGCTGTTGCTGCGCATTTCACGGCATTAGCAACAGGGTATCGGTCATATTACACAGCGCCGTTGAAAGCTCTTGTATCTGAAAAGTTCTTTGATCTCATCGATATTTTTGGGGCAGAAAACGTCGGTATGGTTACCGGAGATTCTTCTATTAATGCTGAAGCTCCAATTATCTGTTGTACCGCTGAGATTCTTGCCAATATTGTTTTACGTGAAGGTTCACAAGCACAATTCTCGCAAGTCATTATGGACGAGTTCCATTTTTATTCGGATCCTCAACGAGGCTGGGCTTGGCAAGTTCCGTTACTTGATGCTCCACAAGCTCAGTTCCTTTTGATGAGTGCAACGTTAGGTGATACTACACGTTTTGAAAAAGAGCTTAAAGAGCGTACTGGCCGTGATGTTGCGTTAGTAACTAGCGATGAGCGACCAATTCCACTGCATTTTTATTATTCGATGGAGCCTTTGCAAGAGACGGTACAAGAGCTTATTAATACGCATCAAGCTCCCGTATATATTGTGCATTTCTCGCAGATTCAAGCAGCAGAGACAGCTCAGGGGCTACTCAACGTTGCTGTGGCTACTGCCGATGAGAAAAAACGTATTAATGAGCGGCTCCATTCTTTTAGGTTCTCTCCGGGGTTTGGAAAGGTACTTCAACGCTTAGTCAAGAATGGTGTCGGTATCCACCATGCTGGAATGTTGCCGAAATACCGTCGCCTTGTTGAGCAATTAGCGCAAGAAGGTCTTCTCAAAGTCATCTGTGGCACGGACACTCTTGGTGTTGGTATTAACGTCCCTATTCGTACCGTACTTTTGACGGCGCTATCAAAATTTGATGGTAGACGCTCTCGGAAACTTAAATCGCGTGAGTTCCATCAGATTGCAGGACGCGCTGGACGCGCCGGTTATGACACGGCTGGAACGGTGGTGGTGCAAGGCCCTGAACACGAGATTGAAAACCGACGGCTTGAAGCTAAAGCAGCGGAGAAGTTTAACGGCGACACTAAACGAATGGCGCAGTCCCTACGCGGTAAAAAGAAAAAAGCACCGCAAGGTTTCATTAACTGGTCAGAAAAAACTTTCGATCAGCTTGTTGCTTCTGCACCTGAACCGTTAACAAGTTCCTTCGATATGACCTATTCGATGGTGCTTAACATTCTTCAACGGAATGAGAATCCTTTTATGGTGGCGCGACATTTCCTACGCCATAATCATGAGTCTCCGACCCGACAACGACAGCTCATTAAAAAAGCTCTCGGCATCTATCGAGAACTCCTTGCAGGAGGTATCGTCGAAAAATTGGATGCCCCAGACGAATACGGTAGGACTGTTCGTCTGGTGATGAGCCTTCACGATAATTTTGCGTTGAATCAGCCACTGTCTCCTTTTGCTTTAGCGTCATTATCATTATTGGATCGTTCGTCGACGAGCTATGCCTTAGATGTTCTGTCTATTTTTGAAGCAACGTTAGAGAACCCTCATCAGGTTCTTCATATGCAAGAGAAGAAAGAGAAGTCTGTGGCTCTCGCTCAGATGAAAGCTGATGGGTTGGATTATCAGGAGCGGATGAACGAACTCGATCACATCAGCTATCCAAAACCTTTAGAAGATATTCTTGTACAGGCTTTTGAGACGTACCGTTCTGGTGCGCCGTGGGTGACAGAATACGATATTAGCCCCAAGTCTATTGTTCGTGATATGTATGAGCGGGCCATGGACTTTTCTTCCTATGTTCAGTTCTATTCGCTAGAACGCTCTGAAGGTGTGCTTCTCAGATATCTATCTGATGCGTATAAAGCTTTACGGCAAACAGTGCCCCAAGAAGCTCTCACCGAAGAACTCACAGATATCATCGAATGGCTCGGAGAGCTCATCCGACAAACAGATTCTTCTCTTGTTGATGAGTGGGAACGTTTAGCGTCTTCATCGACAGAAGATTTTGTGCAGCCTCACAACCACGTTATTGATGAGACTCCCCCTCAGCTCACAGATAATCCACGTGCCTTTACTGTGATGGTCCGTAACGCTCTTTTTCGCAGGGTTGAACTTTTTGCTCAAGAGCAAGAACGCACCCTCGGTGAACTTGATGGTGTTCACGGATGGGATGAAGACCGCTGGGCAGAAGCCATGGACGATTATTTTGAAGAATATGAGGATCTTTACACCGATTCTCAAGCTCGTTCTCCCCATTTATTCACGGTTGATAAAAGTGCAGAACGCACAGAGGGAACGTGGACTGTTCGCCAAATTTTCTCTGATCCTGAAGAACATCATGATTTTAGTATGAGTGCTCTTGTAGATTTAGCAGCCTCAAATGAGCTGGGTGAACCCGTAATCCGTATCCTTCACGTAGGTTTTAATCATTCGTGAGGATGACCTCTTCATCACCGTATTTTATGTTTTATCGTTATATTTTTCTAAAGGTTGGTTCTTATGATTCTCTCATTACCATCGTCTTCACATCGGCAGGGAACAACTCATACGGTAGGTTCTTTTCACCTCATCGATCATTGGTTTGAAGTTCCCGCCACTCACGGTCTTGCCTTATCGTTAGGAATGGATGCGGCGTTAGAGCATCCTTTTGCTCAGCAAACTCTGACTATTTTTGCTCGCGAAGTCATTAATATTTCTCCTGAGTTGACAATTTCAGTCGACGAACGTCCTCTGATGGTTTATCTCCAAGGCGGCCCAGGTGGTAAGAGTCCTCGTCCGCTTAGCGATCAAGGGTGGGTGCAGGAGCTTAGCAAAACTCATCGGCTCGTCCTTTTAGACCAGCGTGGAACAGGTCTTTCTACTGCGCTCACCGCTCAGACGATTCAGCAAGGACGCTCTATCGAACAGCAAGTTGCTTATTGTGAACTTTTTCGAGCAGATTCTATTGTTGCTGATGCTGAAGTGGTACGTCGTTTTCTCTGCGCTGGTCGGAAAGACCAGCGTTGGTCGACGATGGGGCAAAGCTATGGTGGATTCTTGACCCTCAGCTATTTAAGCTTTGCTCCTGAGTCTCTCAAAGATTCTCGTATGACCGCCGGTCTGGCACCGTTGAGAGCTTCCATTGATCAGGTGTATCAGAGCACTTTAGACCGTGTTTATGAACGTAATGAACAGTTTTATCAGTGGTATCCCGAAGATGAAGAGTTAGCTCGTCGTATCGCCTCCTTCGTGGAAGACAACGAGGTGTATCTGCCTTCTGGAGAGCGTCTGACTGTTCCTCGTTTCCAAATGCTCGGGCAGTATCTTGGTGGTAATAGCCGAGTGCATGGATTACATTATTTACTTGAATCTGCTTTTGCTGAAGGAACAAGCCACCTCTCAGCACAGTTCTTGAGCGAAGCAGAACACGTTCTGAGTTTTAGGTCTAGCCCTTTGTACGCTCTTTTACATGAGTCAATTTATGCTGATGGTCCAGCTCAGGGTGGTTCGCCATCTCCTGCCCCAACAAATTGGTCTGCTGCTCGTATGGCAAAGAAACGTCCAGAATTTAGCCCTGATGCTTCAAGGATTCTTTTTACCGGTGAGCATATTTTCCCGTGGCTTTTTGAACAAGATACCGCGTTGAAGCCGTTAGCAGAGTTGGCTGATGCCTTGGCGCAAAAAGATGATTGGGGCCCGCTATATTCTCATGAACAGTTAGCCTCTAATGAGGTGCCTTTAGCGGCTGCCGCATATACTCCCGATATTTATGTGGATTATGCACATTCTATGAGTACTGCTCAGTGGGTTAAAAATACAAAAGTGTGGACATCACATACGCATCATCACGATGGTTTGGGTACAGACGGTACACTAATTTTGGGACATCTCAAAAATCTTCTCGCAGACATGCGCTAAGAATACCCCCAGCACGAGATGGCACCCACACTCCAGTAATTCACTCGCTATTTTTCCCTTTTGGAGGGTTTGTGGTCTCTCGCGCTCAATTTCTTGGCGCTTCTGCCGTTGGTGTCCTTGCAACTGCTTTTCATTCGTCGTCTTCGGCGTATGCTCAAGCACCATCACGCTTTTATCGTGCCGATGAACAAGGCATTACCCCTGATTCTTTAGAACCAGTTAACCACCGTATTAATGAGCTCATCGATCAGTTAGCTCAATCTGGTGGAGGTAGTATCCTCTTCCCTCCAGGAAGATACCCCGTAGACTCTTCTGGCATTGTGCTCAAACACCAAGTCTCTATTATGGGTGTTGGCGATTCCACACAATTTATGCCAGTTGGTGAATGGGAAGAACTCGCCGGTGTTTTTCGAATTGGCGAAGATACCATCCCCTCTAAAGAACCTGTTTATCGTACAGGCCTTCATCAGTTCAGTATCAAACCAGGAGAAGACTCGTATAAGCATCGTCAAGCTATCCCCAATACGGTCGGGATTCTTTACAACACGTTTAATGGGGATAATCCCCCAGATCCTGATGCTGCTCACCGAATTTCGGGAATTACTCTTTGGGATTTAGATATGGGCATTAAGCTCAAGGGCCCAGACGACCAAGGTTGCACGGTGTCTCAGATACGAGGACGTCGATTTTTGCGAACAGCACTCACCGTTGGTGACACAAACTCACCAACAGCTGCAGATAATATGTTCTATATGCTTGATTTCTCGTCAGCGAACTTGCAGCGTCTTGACGCCGCAGCGATTGAAGTGTACACCTCTAACTGTTCGTTCTCGCAGGTTAAAAGTTGGTATTCTAAACGTTCCATGAGCTTTGAAGAATCGGCTAAAGCCGGTGCCGGATACTATATTAAAGGCACTCGAAACTCCTTCAACCAGTGCGATGCCCAAGATAACGGTGGACATGGCTTCGTTCTTTCATTAGGGAATAATTCGCTGATGAACTGTATCGCTGACTCGAATGGTTATGCAGAGAACATATCAGGTGAAGCGCAAACTTCTGAGGCTCATGGATTCCATGTTGAACGCAATGCAACAGGCACACAACTTATTGGCTGTCAGTCTTTTAACCGTACGAGAAATGACCCTGGACAATCCGTTGGGTTTTGGGCGCACGAGGGAAATACTCAGGTAACCATTATTGGTTCTGCTTTTGCAAACACCACAAGAGCGTCACAAACGGGAGCGCTTGAGACAGCACAAAAAACGTTGATTGACCCAACAACCCGATAAACAATTATCTTTTGCGTTATCTTTCCTCAGAGATAGAGTAAAGGTGTGGGTTGCAACCTATACAGGTTGCAACCCACACCTTTAACGATACTGCGTTAGTTTTGAATGTAGTCCGCGTGTTTACCTCGAGCACGGTGAACAAGGTCTTGATAATCTTGTTCAGAATCGATGAGTTCATCACGATATTTTTGTTTAATAGCACGCGACTTCTTAGCATAACGCTCTAGCTCATCTTTAATCTTTGCACGTTCTTCCATAGAAGCATCCTCAGGTAAAGCAAGATAGCTCTCGCTGAGTGCAGTGACCTTATGAATCGTAGCTAAGGCTTTGCCCTTAGGCGAGTACAACGACGCTAAGACCGTTACGATGAGCACCCCAACAATCACTGCCAAAGAAACACCAATAGATACCTCAACTACGTGAACAGGTTCACCGTTATTGATAAAGGGCAAGGTGTTTTCATGTAAGGCGTGCAATACCAATTTCACGCCAATAAACGCAAGAATCAGCGATAGGCCCCACGAGAGATAAATCAGACGGTCCAGCAAACCATCAATGAGGAAGTATAACTGTCGAAGACCCATCAAGGAGAATGCCGTTGCAGTAAAGACAATGTATGCCGACTGTGTCAGACCAAAAATCGCGGGAATAGAGTCCAAGGCAAAGAGTAAGTCTGTTCCACCGATAGCGACCATCACCAGCAGCATCGGAGTCATCACTTTTTTACCATTTTCGATAGTAAAAAGCTTATCGCCATCATAATGCTCAGAAGTTTTAAGGTACTTCTTCGCTAAACGGATAACAATATTATTCGCTTCGTCTTCTTCATTCTCAGCAGAAATCTCATCCTTGATGAGGTTACCGGCGGTGTAGATGAGAACGATACCAAAAATGTAGAAGAGCCAGCTCCATGTATTGATGAGCGCTGCACCAGCAAAGATAAAGACGGCCCGTGCCAGCATCGCAAAAATAATGCCAAACAGTAGCACCTTTTGCTGGTCTTCTCTGGGCACTTTAAAGCTCGCCATAATAATCAGGAAGACAAAGAGATTATCAACGCTTAGCGCTTTCTCTGTAATATACCCTGCGTAGTACTCTGCAGCGTAGGTACTACCATCAAATATCAGAATGAAAACACCGAAGAGTAGCGCTACACCAATATAGATAGCCGACCAAATGGCAGCTTCACGAATAGTTGGCTCATGAGCTTTACGCACATGAAAAATAAAATCATAAGCAAGAAGTAAGCCAATGAAAATAAGGGTGATAGACCATTGCAGCCCACTAATATCCACGGGGAGCCTTTCTTGTGGTTGGATACGTTAAATACCACAAGTCTCTCCCGCCTCAGAGGGCACATTTTCCGGAGCGACTTCTTTGGCTCTCGTGCTGACGAAAAATGATTTATGGGATACTCCCTTGCTCTGAGAATACTCTACCGCATTTTAGGTGCTCACTTGTACTCTTTAGGCGTGACCTGCTTGTTGCATCTGACGCAATTCTTTTTTAAGTTCTTGCAGCTCATCACGAATTTGTGCAGCTATCTCAAATTGAAGGTTTTCAGACGCTGTCATCATTTGCTCAGTTAGCTCCTGTATGAGCTGCGTCAGGTCTTCAGCCGGTGCGCTCGCCAAACGATTTTGGCGTATGTTCGGGGTTGTTGCCGTTCGAGGTGTTTTGGTGGTGTGCTGGTTCAGGAGTTGTTGTGTGTCCTCTTCTTCACGAGCAAGTTGGTCGGTGATGTCAGCGATTTTCTTACGTAGCGGTTGCGGATCGATACCGTGTTCTTGGTTATAGCGTTGTTGAATTTCACGTCGTCGGTTGGTTTCGTCAATAGCTACTTGCATGGACGGCGTAATTTTGTCGGCGTACATGTGAACTTCTCCACTGACGTTTCGTGCGGCGCGACCAATCGTTTGAATTAGTGACGTTGTTGAACGGAGGAAGCCTTCTTTATCTGCGTCAAGGATGGCGACAAGAGAGACTTCTGGCAAGTCTAACCCTTCACGAAGAAGGTTAATGCCGACCAAAACGTCAAAACTGCCTTGGCGTAGTTGTCGTAGTAGGTTTACGCGTTGGAGAGTGTCCACATCGGAGTGAAGGTACTCTACGCGCACCCCGTTTTGGGCGAGGTATTCGCTGAGGTCTTCAGCCATTCTCTTAGTGAGTGTGGTAACGAGGATACGCTCGTCACGTTCGACGCGTTCTCGGATATTTTCTAGGAGGTCGTCGATTTGTCCGCGGGTCGGTTTAACAATAATTTTCGGGTCGACAAGTCCTGTTGGGCGAATGATTTGTTCAACATATCCGTCGGCTTGGGATAGTTCGTATTTTCCGGGTGTAGCCGATAGATATACTGTTTGTCCGATTCTTTCAAGGAATTCGTTCCATTTGAGGGGACGGTTATCCATAGCTGACGGTAGCCGGAAACCAAAGTCTACAAGAGTACGTTTTCGGCTCATGTCACCTTCGTACATGGCACCAATTTGTGGGACCGTCACGTGAGATTCGTCGATAATGAGGAGGAAGTCATCGGGAAAATAATCGAGTAGACAATGTGGTGCGGAACCTGCTTCACGTTGGTCAATGTGTCGAGAATAATTTTCAATTCCGGTGCAGAAACCCATTTGTTCCATCATTTCGAGGTCATATTGGGTACGCATGCGTAGGCGTTGGGCTTCAAGAAGTTTTTGTTGACTTTCAAGTTCTGCAAGTCTGCTTTGCAGTTCATCTTCGATACTGCGCATAGCAATTTTCATGCGTTCTTCACCTGCTACGTAGTGTGAGGCAGGGAAAACGTACATTTCTTCTTCCTCACGGATAATTTCTCCGGTGAGCGGATGCAGAGTGTAGATAGTTTCTATCTCGTCCCCAAAGAATTCAATACGAATTGCGTTCTCTTCGTACATGGGAATAATTTCTACGGTGTCGCCACGAACGCGGAAGGTTCCACGGTGAAAGTCAATGTCGTTGCGGGTGTATTGCATGGCTACAAATTGTCGTAGCAGTTCATCTCGGTCGAGTTCTTCTCCTCGTTTGAGAGTGACCATTTGTTCGATGTATTCTTCGGGTGTTCCGAGTCCGTAAATACACGATACGGTGGAGACAACAACAACATCACGTCGAGTCAGCAAAGAGTTGGTTGCAGAGTGGCGCAGTCGTTCTACTTCTTCATTAATAGATGAGTCTTTTTCAATAAAAGTATCTGTTTGAGGCACATACGCTTCTGGCTGGTAGTAGTCGTAGTAAGAGACAAAGTATTCGACAGCGTTATGTGGAAGGAGTTCTCGAAGCTCTTGCGCAAGTTGAGCGGCGAGAGTTTTATTATGTACCATGATGAGCGTTGGGCGCTGCACTGATTCTATGAGCCATGCTGCTGTTGCAGATTTTCCGGTGCCGGTGGCACCCAGTAGCACGATATCTTTTTCTCCGTTGTTGACGCGTTCGGTTAGCTCTGCGATAGCTTTGGGTTGGTCTCCCGCTGGCTGGTATTCAGAGATGACGTTAAAGGGTGCGACAATTCGTTGGATGTTTTGCGCTAGGCTCATGGTTGTTAATTTTACTGCACCTCAGTGGCTGGTGGGCATTCAGCGCTCATATTATCGTCATATTCGTAGTGGTTCAGCATATGTAATGTTTTTGTAGCTGATGAGTTGTATAAGAAATCTGCACTATCAATGACATATTTAAGATGGAATTGGACTAAAACTATTTCATTGAATCGCTTCAGATATGTTAATATCCTCAATAAGTTACTTAAACAATAAGTTAATTCTTTAATCTCGTAAAACGTTAAATAATGATAACAATAGGGCACATAGTTAATATTTTATATATTAACTATGTGCCCTATTATTGAACGCTCTAATACTTACTGGTTCAATATGTTCAGAACATATTCAAGCTAGATTGTTCTATAACTCAACTATTTTTTCTTTGATGAGCTTTTCGCTGATTCTTGAGAATCTTCAGCTTTTGTCTCTGGAGTAATGACCGGAATCTGACCCGTATTAGGAACAAGAGACTCATATTCTGGTTCTGTTCCTACCTCAAACTCAGGACGCATCACAACATCTTCAATAGAAGAGAAGTCTTCTTGAGCTCGACGATGATATTCCTCAATCGGAAGCACCTGCTTCCACTGACGAGTCCGCATCGGAGGTAACTCCCCTGCGTCCTCACGTAGAGCACGAACAATCATCCAAATCTCTAAATAGCCCAAAACCCATACAGGTAGACCGATCACAATAATGACCTGTTGTAAGAGGTTCAGCCCGTCATCTCCACTCGATACAAGGATAGATGCGCACACAAGACCAATACATAATGCCCAGAACACACCTTGACGTTTCGGGGCGGGATCTTCATGGCCGTTTGAGATAGCATCCATCACCAAAGCCGCAGAGTCGATAGAGGTGATAAAGAAGATAGTAATCACCAGAAGTGTTAGCGCTGCAATTACGGGGAAGAAGGGGAAATGACCCAAAAATTCGAAGAGCGCAGCGGGGATATTACCTTCATCTACCACTTTCTGAACGAGCGTTCCGTTATGGTTACGTTCGATGTTAAAGGCGTTCATGCCGAAAACACCAATCCAAATCAAGGTGAAGGCACTCGGCGCACCCAAAACACCAATCACAAACTGGCGGATAGTACGACCTTGAGAAATCTTTGCAATAAAGAGTCCAACAAAAGGTGCCCAAGCTACGGTCCATGCCCAATAGAAAACAGTCCAAGAACCAAGCCAACCAGTATCGGCGAAGGTGTCGTTGAAGAACATCATAACGGGAAGCTTCTGAACAAATTGTCCGGCAGATTCAATCGTTCCGGTAATTGCTAGTCGTGTTGCTCCCGTCATGAGGATAAAGAGCAACAAGGCAATAGCCATCATGATGTTAATGTAGGACAAGCGTTTCACGCCTTTGTCCATGCCCATCATCACGGAGCAGATACCTGCAGCAGTGATGATGGCAATAATGGCAGCCTGTATCCAACCACCTACCGGAAGACCATACATGATGTTCATACCGGAGTTAATCTGTAAGGCGCCAAGCCCTACGGAAACAGCAATACCAAAGACAGTAGCGATAATCGAGATTGCGTCGATGACTTTTCCGATAGGGCCGTGAATACCTTCGCCGAGCAGTGGTTGGAAGATAGAAGATACGCGCGGAGGAAGTTTACGTTTATACGTAAAATACCCAAAAGCAAGCCCAGGGACAGTCAGAATAACCCACATGAACAAGCCGATGTGGAAGTTCGCTATTGATAGCGCATCAATAGCGGCAGCGTCAGATTGCGGTTCAATCCCAGGGTATGGAGGGTTAGCGTAGTGGCTGATAGGTTCTGCTGCACCCCAGAAGAGAAGTACAGCACCAACACCGGCAGCAAATAGCATGCCGAACCATGCAATACCGGAATATTCTGGTTCTGCATCATCGGGGCCAAGTTTGACACGGCCAAAACGACTACACGCAATATAGATGAGGAAGATAAAGAAAAGAGCATTCCCTAAAACATAAAACCAACCAAGATATTTAATAATAAAAGATGCGACAACACCAAATATCTCAGCCATAGGCTTTGGGAAAACAACCATTGCCAGAGTAAAAAGCATAATAAATGCTGCTGACATAAAGAAAATAGGAGGGCTTGTTCTAAGCCCTAGTCTGTTGTGTATTTTGCTCAACACAGCAAAAACCCGGTGGATATGTGCGTACTTTGCGGCGCTCGTTGATTCCACCTCACCGCAAATTCATCCAGAGAGGACAACGTATTTAATAGTACGCATATTTTACAAAGAAATGTTAAATATGACTTTTTATTCCGACTATTTAGAGTCAATAGAAAGTATCTGACTAGGAATTATAACAATTCTATAAAATATAACACTACTGATTATTTTTTGGTGGTAGAAGATGCCAAAAGACTCTCCCAAACCTCCAAAACACGCTGTTTAGTATCATCAATATCACCCGAATTGTCGATAACCCAATGAGCGACCTCTGCCCGTTGAACGTCACTAGCTTGAGCTGACATTCTGCTCAAGGCATCCTCACGAGACATCCCACGATACTTTTTCAGACGCTCAAGGCGTACAGGAAGATCAGCATAAACCACAATGACTTTATCAAAATGATGATATTGCCCAGTCTCTACTAAAAGCGGAATATCCTCAATGACGATAGCCTCATCACCATAAATACGACGAATATTCGCAATTTTCTCTACAGCACGTTCACGAATAGCAGGGTGCATAATACGCTCAAGAGTTTCACGTAACTGCTCATCAGAAAAAATTTTCTGAGCCAAACGCCCACGATTCAACGACCCATCTTCGCACAGAATATCTGAGCCAAAAAGGCGAATAACCTCGTCAAAAGTCTTCTCCCCCGCCTGCATAAGCTCACGACCTAAAGCATCAGCGTCAACAATATGAGCGCCATAGGAGGAAAAAATCTGCGCAATAGTAGATTTTCCAGCACCAATTCCACCCGTTAAAGCAATCCTTAACATTTTTCTCCTATCAATCAACACACCCCATACAGCGACTCTCTCTAACCTATCGTAACGACTATGAGTACGTGATGTTCATGTTCTACCTCATCCGCACACCAAAAACACATCTGAGAACACTACAGCCAAACATTACACAGAAAACGAGTGCTCTCATCCTGTGCAGTAAAATGTTTTAGATGCAGACAACAGACCATACTCGTGCTCACCGATACACTGTTCTAGCAAAACACGCACATGAATACCGTGCTGATCTTGAAATTAAAAGAAGCAATTTCTTGGGTTTCGCTCTTCGCGTTGAAAACGAAACCCAAGCACGAGAGTTCATTACTTCTCTAAGAAAACGCTACCACGATGCACGACACGTCTGCTCAGCGTTTGTGATTGGAGCAGATCGCGATATCCAACGGTCCTCTGATGATGGAGAGCCAGCAGGTACAGCAGGAATACCGATGCTCCAAGCAATACTTGCACGAGACACGGCACAAAAAGCCCCTATCTCAGATATTTGTGTTGTTGTCGTACGATATTTTGGCGGGATTAAACTAGGTGCCGGTGGGCTTACGCGAGCTTATTCTGAAGCTGTCACTCATGTTCTTGACAGCTCAGAATTTCTTCTGCGTCAAAAACTGCTGTGTGCAAAACTTCCTGTTTCACATGCATTCGTCGGACAACGCGATCATGAAATACGACACCTAGGATTTCATATCATTGATACCGAATACGACGCAGAAAAAGCCTACATGAGCGTTGGTGTGACGGCAGAGAAAGTAGAATATCTCAAAGAATGTATTGCCCATATCAGCGCTGGCGAAGAGTCCCTCAGCTGGGACGGCTCAATATGGGTAGACACCCCGTAAAACATGACAGCGTAGAGATAAGGGTGCTCTTTGAGAGCTATCATCAAAGAGCACCCTTATCCGTTATCTCTATATGATTTATCGGGCAGTTAAGCCACCGTCAAGGATAAATTCTGAGCCAGTTGAGTATGAAGAATCATCACTTGCAAGAAAGAGAACAGTCTTAGAAACTTCCTCTGGCTGAGCGATACGCCCCAGAGGAATAGTCTTCTCAAACTCTTTAACCGCAGCCATCGTATCTTCTTGCATAATCATCGGTGTCGCAATAACACCGGGGTGAACAGAGTTCACACGAATACCGTGATGGGCAAGTTCCAACGAAGCAGCTTTAGTCAAACCACGCACAGCAAATTTAGTATCGGTGTATCCGACTGCACCACCCACTAAGCCGTTGATAGAAGAAATATTGATAATGCTTCCGCCACCATTTTTCTTCATCGATGAAGCACCGTACTTTACTCCAAGAAATACGCTGAGCTGATTGATATTAAAAATCTTTGTATACTCATCAACGCTCACATCAAATAGTGACTTCGCCATCGTAATACCGGCGTTATTGACCAGAATATCTAAAGTGCCAAAGTGTTTTTCGGTCTCAGCAATGACACGTTCCCAATCGTCTGAAGAAGTAACGTTATGGGACAAGAACAAAGCGTTTTGACCTAATTCCTCCGCTAATTTTTCACCTTCTTCGGCGTTAATATCAGTGATTACTACACGAGCCCCTTCTTCGTGGAATAAACGCGCATGAGCAGCTCCCATTCCTTGAGCAGCTCCAGTAATTAAAGCAACCTTGTTTTCGAGTTTCTTTGCCATCACTTATCATCCTTTGATATGAAAGATTTATTCGCTATGTATATTTAGCTGGCAAGAGGCGACTTATGTCGCCCATCACTAACAAGGTGTACTATACTCCTGAACTCCCAGCTTTTTCAAGAAAAAATAAAAGGTTGTTCTTCCTACCAGTAAGGTAGGAAGAACAACCTTTGATCAAAGACTTATGAGAGGTAAACCCCTCATAAAGACTTAATTAGTTGCCGGTGAGCTTCTTGCGAAGTTCTGCAAGAGCCTCATCAGAAGCAAGAGTACCGGACTCTGACTTGCTATCAGAGGAGTAGGAAGAAGGAGCAGCTTCAACCTCAGCAGCAGGCTCAGCAGGTGCGTTAGCAATAGCTTCTGCGTCAGCTTCAAGAGCCTTTGCAACCTGTACCTTGTGAGCTTCCCAGCGAGCCTGAGCATCAGCATACTGCTGTTCCCAAGCTGCACGCTGAGCTTCAAAGCCTTCAAGCCATTCGTTGGTCTCAGGGTCGAAGCCCTCAGGGTACTTGTAGTTGCCCTCTTCGTCGTACTCAGCTGCCATGCCGTAAAGTGCAGGGTCAAACTCAGTACCTTCAGGATCTACGCCCTCGTTAGCCTGCTTGAGGGAGAGGGAGATACGACGGCGGTCAAGATCGATGTCGATAACCTTAACGAAGAGTTCGTCACCAACAGAAACAACCTGCTCAGCCAAATCAACGTGGCGAACAGCAAGTTCGGAGATGTGAACGAGACCTTCGATGCCATCTTCAACACGAACGAATGCACCGAATGGTACAAGTTTGGTGACCTTACCAGGAACAACCTGACCCAAAGCGTGGGTACGAGCAAATGCCTGCCAAGGATCTTCTTGAGTTGCTTTGAGGGAGAGTGAAACACGCTCGCGGTCAAGATCAACTTCGAGAACCTCAACGGTAACCTCAGTGCCAACCTCAACGACCTCGGAAGGATGATCGATGTGCTTCCAAGAAAGCTCAGAAACGTGAACAAGACCGTCTACGCCACCAAGGTCAACGAATGCACCGAAGTTGACGATAGAGGATACAACACCGTTACGAACCTGGCCCTTTTCGAGCTGGTTAAGGAAGGTGGAGCGAACCTCAGACTGAGTCTGCTCAAGCCATGCACGGCGAGAAAGAACAACGTTGTTACGGTTCTTATCAAGTTCAATAATTTTTGCTTCGATTTCCTGACCGATATAAGGTGCAAGGTCACGAACGCGACGCATCTCAACCAAAGATGCAGGGAGGAAGCCACGAAGACCGATGTCGAGGATAAGACCACCCTTGACAACCTCGATAACAGTACCGGTAACGACACCGTCGTTTTCCTTAACCTGCTCGATGTCGCCCCATGCGCGCTCGTACTGTGCACGCTTCTTAGAAAGGATGAGACGGCCTTCTTTGTCTTCCTTAGTTAGGACGAGAGCCTCAACTTCGTCACCAACGGAAACAACTTCGCCGGGATCGACGTCATGCTTGATGGAAAGTTCGCGTGAGGGAATAACGCCTTCGGTCTTGTAACCGATATCGAGAAGAACCTCGTCGCGGTCAACTTTAACAACTTCGCCGGAGACTAGATCGCCATCGTTGAAGTACTTAATGGTCTCATCAACGGCCTTGAGGAAGTCTTCTTCAGTTCCAATGTCGTTGATAGCAACCTGAGGAGTGTTGGTGCTCATATAGTAAAGGGCTCCAATAGGATAGATTTGGTAGGTTGATACAGCCAGGCGCCCACTACGTACAAAACATATCTTCTGAGTATTTGATAAAAATATCTCTCACTCATCGGGTTCCGACGTAGCATTCACCACGAGTGGTTCACTCTGTACCAAGCGTTTATTCGGACAATTATGTGAGCGCATAGTACGCCCACACCGTTGATTCTAGGGGGTTACACCCAAGATGGTCAATCATAGCCACACTATTTCAGGTGTTTATTTCACAACAAATATGGTATGTTACTTCCCCATTGCATTATCAACGGCTAAACATCGACTCCCACGACGACATCGGGGTATCAAAAACTAGCTCATGGTAGACCTCACGACGATACTCTTCAAACCCCCTACGACAATAGTTCTTCAGAGCGTATGGCCCGTCTAAAGTACATGTATGCACCCACACACGTTGCACTTCAGGTATAGCGTGATAAGAGGACATCTTCCATGCAGCAGTAAGAACATACTCCAAAAAGGCTTTACCCAGCCCCCTACCATGCACCCACTGCATCAAACCAAAATAGAGCAGCTCCACATCAGAGCCAAATTCATCATCAGAACGAGGAATAACCTGAGTATCTAACTGCGCATAGCCACAAGGAGTTCCCTCAACATAAAGAACCCATAGTTCACTGCCAACTTCGCTCAGTTCGTCATCCCACTGCTCTCGAGACCAGCTTAAACGCTCGTACCAGTAATAAGGCCCACCAACAACACTATAAAGCCAACGAATAAACTCCGGCTGAGGATGCATCACCCGCTGAGCATACACGCCTTCAGGAAAGCCCGAAAACTCTCCTGGATCTGAAAACATCTGTAAATAAATGACCTCAACATCCCGAGGAGAACGCGAAGGCATCGAATTTGTTATAGAAGTCATGACCAAAGAACGCTTCCCCTAATGTCCAGCCTCTTGCCAAGACGCACCAGAACCAACCTGAACATCAAGAGGTACCAAAAGTTCCACAGCCTTGCTCATCTCTTCACTCAAAATACGGCGAGCTTGTTCAAGCTCACCAGAGGCAACTTCTAAAATCAATTCGTCATGAACCTGCAAAAGCATACGACTCTTAAGATTCTCATCATTAAGACGACGATAAACATTAAGCATCGCAATTTTGACAATATCCGCAGCAGTACCCTGAATAGGAGCATTCAACGCTGCACGTTCAGCAGCCTCACGACGTTGCTTATTTGAACTGCCCAAGTCGGGAAGAATACGACGGCGTCCAAACATCGTCTCGGTATAACCATCACGGTGAGCCTGCTTAACCGTTGAACGCAAGAAACGCCCCACATTGCCAAAACGTTTAAAATAGTTCACCGTTAACTCGCCAGCCTCATCAACAGGAATACCGAGTTGTTTTGAAAGACCAAAACGAGACAACCCATACGCCAGCCCATAAGACATTGCCTTAACTTTGGCACGCATCTGTGATGTCACCTCTTCAGGAGCCACATCAAATACTTCTGAACCAACAAAGCGATGCAAATCCTCACCACTTTGATAAGCCTCAATTAGCTTCTCGTCCTTAGCTAGATGCACCATAATGCGCATTTCAATCTGCGAATAATCTGCAGTCAGAAGAGTCTCATATGATGTTCCATCAACAGAATGCGGATCAACAATAAAGACCCCACGGATTTTACGTCCTTGCTCAGACCGGATAGGAATGTTCTGAAGGTTTGGTTCCGTAGAAGACAATCGCCCAGTCGCTGTAACATTTTGTTGAAAAGTCGTATGAATCCGACCATCAGCAGCCGTCGCTTTTTCTAGACCTTCAACCGTTTGTTTGAGCTTGGTAAAGTCACGATAGGTCTGCAACGCAGCCAAAAATTGCGCTCCGGCAGTATCAGGATTCACTTTAGTCATCAAATCTGCAATAGACTCAGCATCAGTAGAATACCCCGACTTAAGTTTGCGAGTCTTGGGCAGTCCTAATTCTTCAAAAAGAACTCCTTGAAGCTGTTTAGGAGAGCTCAGATTCACTTCGTGGCCAATCAAACGATACGCTTCGTCAGTTGCCTGACGCACGAAAGAATCATAGTAGTCCTTAAGCTCAGAAATCTTTGCAGAGTCAACGGCGATACCAGATTGTTCCATACGAGCTAAAACCTCTGCCATAGGAAGCTCAATATCCTGATAAAGGGTTAGCTGCTCATCATCAACCATCCGATAATGCAAACGGTACGCCAACTCTTGAATATGGCGAGCAACAAGAGCGCAATGCTCAAAGGGGACAGAAGGTTCTAACACAAAGAGCTCTGCTTGAGGCTCCTCCGATACTGGCTCCTGAGGAAGAGAAACCCCCAAATATTCTTGGCACAAGGCATCCATCATCGTCGCAAAATCACGTTTACGAGCTGAAGGAATATACCCGCACACATAAGAACTCAGCATCGGGTCTTCAACGACCCCAGCAAGGTCAAAGCCTCGCGCGTTCAACGTCTTATAGTGCTGTTTGAGGTCGAACAGAATTTTAGGTTGAGACTCATCTGCTAGCCAACGAGCAAAAACACTCTCTACTTCTGGGCTCATCGCAGTAAAGTCAAGCCATACGCTAGAAGCTCCAGCAACTAAAACAGCACCTAAAAGATCACGCTCATGAGCTAGGCCCGTCTGCTGAGCAGACTCAGCGACAACAGGATATAACGTCACAGCACAGCTCAAACGTTCCGGCACAGATTCTGAACGCTCCACCTGAGCAATAACATCAGTCGCCGTGTCCAAGAATTGACGTAAAACTTTATCTCCGTCATCAGAAGAGCACGTCTCAACTGTCGTATCAAAAGACAGCGCAGATACAGTCGTACCCTGCTCCGCTGCGGCGGGGAAAACCTCACCCACACGACGGCGAATAGAATTAAACGCTAACTCATCAAAAAAATCGTCAAGACGTTGATGGTCTTCCGGACCATACTCACTCATATCCGATAACGCAAGCGGCAGTTCGAGGTCATCAACCAGACGATTCAAACGACGGTTACGACGCACATCCTCAATATGTTCCCTAAGCGCCTCACCCTTTTTGCCTTTAATCTCATCAGCATGGGCAAAAATACTCTCTAAATCACCGTATTCATTAATCCATTTTGCGGCAAAACCAGGCCCCACACCAGGTACACCTGGCAGGTTATCTGCTTTCTCACCTGTCAACGCGGCAAGATCTGGGTACAAATGAGGAGGTACAAGATATTTCTCTTGCACAGCAGCCGCATCCATAGGACGGATACCTTTCTGCGGCCCCGTCGTCACAGGATAAAGTACCGTGACGTTATCAGAAATCAGCTGAAAAGAATCCCTATCACCAGAGACAATAGATACTTGATATCCGCTCTCACGACCAGTCTTTGTCAACGTTGCAATAATGTCGTCTGCTTCATATTCAGGAACGGTTAGCCAAGGGATATTTAACAAATCAAGAAGACGCTGAATTAGCTCAACCTGCCCAAAAAATTCGGGAGGAGTCTCCGAACGCCCACCCTTATACTCACTATATTCACGTGTTCTAAATGTGCCACCCGATAAATCAAACGCAGCAACAATATGCGATGGTTCTTCACTTTTAATAAGGCTCAACAACGTTGAAAGGAAACCATGAACCGCATTTGTGTGCTGTCCTTGAGCATTAACGAAAACATCAGCTGGAGTCCCATAAAAAGACCGAAAAGCTAAAGAATGACCGTCAATCAGTAGAAGTTTTTGAGTTTTTTTAGCAGATTCTTGTGTAGTCACAAGTTCTATCCTAGACGCTTATTCTTTCTCACACCACGTTCACTCCCCCTATGTTCACTAGCACCTCAGAAAAACAAAGAGCATAATGAAGACTATGAACGAATTACCTCACGACGTACGCGCATCATTGATTGAGCATGGAATACCGGAAGATTCAGTACACCGTTTCGGTCCGCTAGGTTTAGGAGAGCTTATCCCTAAACTTGGTATCCGCTTCCTTGAACTCTCTGCAGAAAAAACTGTTGCAACCATGCCAGTATCAGGAAACACCCAACCAGCAGGACTGCTACACGGTGGTGCATCCGCAGCATTCTTAGAGACTCTTGGATCTTTTGCATCAAATATGGCTGTCGATGAGAAAACCATGGCAGTCGGTACTGAACTGAATATTACTCACCTACGCTCTGCCGTCAGTGGTCTTGTGACAGGAACCTGCACCGCAGTTAAACTTGGTAGAACACAGCTGGTCCACCACATTGATATTACCGATGAGAAGGGAAAGCTAATTAGTAGCGGAAGAATGACCAATATGGTTGTTCCTAATATCGTTCATTCTGCTCAGAAGGGATAACACGCATGCGAGAAAAAATTGGGATGGTCTTTCTCATCCTCACTATTCTTGTTGCTGTTACGGCAATGCAACGTGGAAGCTATTGGTGGCTTGGTCTAGCAATCTGTAGTGCTGTCACACTATGGGGTATTGGAACAAAGCCTTCACAAAAATAATCTTTGCTCACAACACATCATGGTGGGGTTAGCACTCCTAAAGGAGTGCTAACCCCACCACGTTTTTATGTCTAGTAAAACCTATGATTTAGACATTTGTTCAACGATAGTCTCAGCAACTTCACGCATAGAGATACGTCGATCCATTGACGTTTTTTGAATCCAGCGGAACGCTTCTGGCTCTGTTACCCCCATCTTTGTCATGAGCAAAGACTTTGCACGGTCCACAGCTTTCCGCGTCTCAAACTGTTCTTTAATATTTTCAACTTCAGCTTGAAGAGCCTTAATCTGTTCATAACGACTCATCGCAACTTCGATAGATGGGATGAGCTCATTTGGGCTAAAGGGTTTAACCACGTATGCCATTGCACCAGCTTCCGTGGCACGGTCTACCAGCTCTTTTTGGCTAAAGGCAGTTAACAATACAACAGGAGCAATCTGTCGTTGTGTAATCTCTTCAGCAGCAGTAATACCATCCATAATGGGCATTTTTACGTCCATGAGGACAACGTCAGGGCGGTATCGCTCAGCGAGTTCAACAGCAGTCTTTCCGTTATCAGCTTCTGCGATGACGTCGTATCCTTGTCCTCGAAGAATCTCAACGATGTCCATACGGATGAGCGCTTCATCTTCTGCGACGATAACGGTATGTGTTGTTTCCTCTGTGGAAGATGTCTTCTCTGACATACAAACTCCTAGCTCTCTGCCGACCCTTTTACTTTATAATTTTGACACGTTGCTTAGCTATCTGTTCAGCACGTGAAGAAAAAAGTCCGTAATATTCACCACTGTAACCTCATCAACCGTAAAACAACCTCAAAACTGACTTCTCAAACGCTCTCATAAAGTATCTAAGGTTCTATCTTCACTTCAGTTGTAAAGGAAAGTTCAGAAAGCTGAACACATCAACACCTAAACAACAGGCACGCCTTAATATATAAAGACAACAATGATTATAGATTTTAGATTCCTCTAAATATTAAGACTTCAGAGGACCACCTTCTTTATTTTCTATTTTTAAAATAAAATTACCAATCTCTTTAACAATCTCAGTAACTAAAGCATTTCCCATAAAGAACATCCTCATTCGGTCACTCACCGGCACAACATCTCCGCCAGCAGTTTTCTTGTAGGCAGTCCAATTATCTGGAAAATCTTGCAAGCGTTCAGCTTCAATCGGTGTCAAAAGACGATAACGATCATTTCTAAAGATGAGATGTGTCGAGCGGTTAAGGCTCCCTTCAGACGTTAACATTGTACGACTTGGCAAATTTTCATAGTCATAAGGAGACATTCCACCTTCTGAAAAAATGTAAGAAAAACCATCTACAGAAGTTCGCTCAATTCGTTTTGGACCTCTTAGGTACTTAAACTTTTCAATCTTCTCGTCATCATCAAGATAATATTTTTCGTCAACTAATGCTTCATCTTGAAGAATGTCACCAAGAGTTAAAGAATTTCCATGATACGCTTGCTCAGTTTCAACGCTATAGCATATCCCATGACGCATAATTCCAGTATTCCATGCTTGACCTGTAAAATTATCAGATAACTCAACAATATCATCATTTAACTGATAATAAGACCTACGATTTTTAATGACACTTTTTTTGATTGGGAATTGAGTTGCAAATAAACCTTGGCAGAAGATATAGTCATCATATCTATTTTCTTCAGAGAGAACAGCATCTCCCTCAAAAACACGGTCAATTTTCTGAGCAAATTCGGTATCATTTCTATACACGAAAAAGAACACACGTCTACGTCGCTGACCTCTACCATATTCAGCAGCATTAATAACACGCCACTCAACAGAGTAACCTAGCTTATTAAAAGAAGCTAACATAATAGAAAAATCTCGCCCACGTTGTTTTGAAGGAGATTTTAAGAGTCGGTCTACGTTCTCTAGAATTAAATATTTCGGTTTAATGATTTTGGTGGCTCTAATAATTTCCCAAAATAAGACACCTTTTTTACCCTCGATACCCATTTCGTTTTTCTTGGTACGAGCCACAGAATAATCTTGGCATGGAAAACCTCCAACGATTATGTCTGCATCCATTTCAGCAAAATCATTATCTGTAATATCAGAAATACTGATATTGATATTTTTACTGTCAGGGAATTGGTAGTTATACACTTCAAAAGCATCTTGAGACTTGCGAGAAGGCTCCCACTGGTTAGACCATTTTGTTTGAAAAAAGTCTTTATCTGCGTTTTCAAGTCCAACACGGAACCCGCCTACACCTGCAAACAACTCAAGGACTTTCATTTTTCTCCTATAGAAACCGGAATGTATTCATATTATACTATTCCGTTGCAAATTGATCAAGTCTCCAGTGTGCTGCGGTGTTACAATAGAGGCACTCTAACGCTTGTAAGGATTTTTATGTTATTTGATTATGATGACAGCAATATTGAAAGCATTGTGGACTATTCCAAAAATAATTTACTAAACAAACCGCTGTCTCGGATTATTGAATCTTATAATTTATCACCGTATAAGACTTATAAAGACTTCCAGGAAAAAAAGATATCAAAAGTTACCAACAAAGAAATCAGCATAAAGTCAAAAGGGCAATACGGTAACTATATTGAAAGATACTTCTATGGGTTACAAACTAATAATAGCTCCTTACCAGACTTTGATAAAGCTGGACTAGAGCTAAAAGTTACCCCCTTTAAAGTTAATAAAAATAAAACAATAAGCGCGAAAGAACGTCTCGTTTTAACAATTATTAACTACAATAAAGAAAATCTAGATAATTTTTACGATACCCACCTATGGGAAAAGTGTGCAAAAATGTTACTTTTATTTTATGAAAGGACCTTAGAAAATCAAAAAATAGAAGATTACGCTATCAAAAAAGTTTTTCTTTATAAATGGTTCGAAGAAGACATGAAGGTAATTCTTGAAGATTACCGAAAAATCAGTCAAAAAATTAAAGCAGGAAAAGCACACGAATTATCTGAATCGGATGGAAATTATCTATCAACTTGTACTAAAGGTGCGGGAAAAGGGAAAGACCTTAGAACACAACCCTATTCTGATAAGTTAGCTAAGCAAAGAGCTTGGGAACTTAAGTCAAGCTACATGACTTACTTGATTAATCATAAAATTTTCGACGAACCTGACCAAGAGAGCATATTAAACGGTGTCAAGAACAGTGACAAAATATTTACAGAAATTATATCAGAGAAAATTTTAAAGCATAGGGGGCGTTCAGCAGATGAATTATATCAATATTTTAGTGTAAATCCCAAAGCAAAAGGTAAGAACAACACTCTTATACGAAAAATTTTAGGGCTCACTGGAGATGTTGATAAAACAAAAGAATTTCAAAAATCTAATATGAATTTACGAGTAATTCGTATTGACAGCACGGGGCTTCCAAAGGAAGATTCTCCGTTTAAGAATTATTCTTTCCAAGAGTTAGCAGATATAGACAACTGGGAAGAGTCTCACCCGTATCTAGAAATATTTAGTAAGAAATTTCTATTTGTTATTTTCAAGGAAAAAGATAAGAATACTTTTGTTCTAGACGATATTAAGTTCTGGGGGTTTCCCGAACAACTGCTAGAAGAAGTTCAACGGGTTTGGAGACAAACTCAAAATATCATCCGCGAAGGAGTAGAACTCACTGTAAGAGGAAATAAAGTATCAACAAATTTCCCACAGAGTAGAGTAAATAAAGTAATTTTTACAAAAATACATGCGCAGAACACCTACTATGAGATAAGGTCATCAGAGTTTCTCGGCAAGGGGAAGATATCTGATACGGATACCTTGCCCAGCGGATTAAAAATCACAAAGCATTCATTTTGGTTGCCCAAGAGGTTTTTAAAAGATGTATTGGAAGGAAAATGGGACTAAATATAGGAGAAAAGTCCTAAGATATCTGTTACGCACTTAATAAACCAAGTTGATAACATGTTTAGCGCCTAGCTCTTAGATAATTTCAAAGAGTCTGAGGAATGATAACTAGTATGGACCTTTATAAACTCGAAAATGTCGCATACGACTTCAATCAACACGTTAGAAAAAAGCTCCCCAAACATCTAAAACACGACTGCGACACTGGAGGCGGAGGAGACAGCGAAACAGCCCTATGGGTCGCTGAGCTCGTATATCAATACGCTATCTCCATAGACCCCGAACTATACGTTAACTGGAGAGAACACCAACCTATCGTCTACGGCAGCACATGGGCCGGATACCACTGCGCCGTTGAAGCATTAGAAGCAATTGACGCTCGCCCAGAAGTTCAAGCAGAGTTTAAACGTAGAGGAATCACACCTTCGGTGAAATATCTCTCGTAGATTCAAAAGATATTTCTATTGAGAATCTCATAGAGAGAAAGTGAAGCTTCAAAATTACCCTTTACAGGTTTTCCGAGAATAGAGCGTTCTCCCCTAACACAAAATAACACCTTACCGGGTGGGGTTAATACCAATAAAAAACCCTCTTCTACAAGAAAGAAGAGGGTTTATTGTTGTGCCCAAGGTGGGACTCGAACCCACACTCCTAAGAACCGCATTTTGAGTGCGGCGCGTCTGCCAATTCCGCCACTTGGGCGCATCTGCGCTAAGAGCACTCCTCTACGATACACCATCACTACGCAAAAGTGAAATCGAAAGAGCCGAAATCATAAAATACTTTATCTAATGCCTCACAGCACAACAGAAAGAAGCCCCATCCTCGCTCATAAACAGAACATAGGACAGGGCTTCTTCTCGTATCAGGATAAAACCTTAGAGAGTGACGATGCTAGGAATCTTCACCCCAAGGGCCAAGTTTCTCTTTCTCTTCAGGAAGAAGAGCACCAGCGTCATCCAAGTCACCAATACGGTGAACTTTCAACATATTGGTTGAGCCGGCAACGCTTGGAGGCGAACCAGCCGCCATAACGATGAGTTGATTAGGTTCAGCAATTTTTTGAGCCAAAAGGTACTGGTCGACCAGACCTGTCATCTCATCAGTGTTTGCAACGCTCGCAGCTTCTACCGCGTCTACACCCCAAAGCATTGCAAGGAATGCGCGAACCTTAGGATCAGGAGTAAATGCAATCACAGGCTTCGACGGGCGCAAACGTGCAAGACGGCGAGCCGTATCGCCGGACTGAGTGAACGCGGTAATGTAATCAACATTGAGCTGATCAGCAACGTTCACTGCCGCACGAGTAATCGCACCACCACGAGTCTTAGGAGAAGTGCCTAGTTCAGGCACGCGATACAAGCCACGTTCCTCAGTGGATTTGACGATACGAGCCATCGTCTGAATGGTGATAATCGGGTACTCGCCCACAGATGTTTCACCAGAAAGCATGACGGCGTCTGCACCATCAAGGATAGCGTTAGCGCAGTCAGATGCTTCTGCACGAGTTGGAGTGGGGTTATGAATCATTGATTCAAGAACCTGCGTTGCCACGATAACAGGCTTAGCCCAACGGCGAGCAAGTTCGATGGCTCGCTTCTGGACGAGAGGGACCTCTTCAAGAGGATATTCAACGCCTAGGTCACCGCGAGCGACCATGATACCGTCGAACTTATCAACGATGTCTTGAAGATTGTCAACAGCCTGAGGCTTCTCAACCTTCGCAATAACGGGGATGCGGAATCCTTCTTCGTCCATGATTTCGTGAACACGAGCGATGTCGTCGCCAGATCGCACGAAAGAAAGAGCGATAATGTCGACACCAAGTTTCAAAGCGAAGCGAAGGTCGCGTTCATCTTTTTCGGTCAATGCGGGGATAGATACCGCAACGCCGGGAAGGTTAATACCTTTATTGTTGGAGATAGGCCCACCAACAACAACGCGTGTTGTTACTGTCGTGTCAGTTACTTCAATGGCTTCAAGACGAATTTTTCCGTCATCGATGAGCAGGGTGTCTCCGGGAGCGACGTCTCCAGGGAGCCCTTTGAAGGTGGTACCACAGATGTCTTTGGTACCTTCAACGTCTTCGGTCGTAATTTTGAAAGTATCACCAGGTTCTAGAACTTCAGAACCGTTTTTGAAGGTTTCAAGGCGAATCTTTGGGCCTTGTAGGTCTGCCAAAATGGCAACGTTTTTACCGAGCGCTTTGCTCTGTTTACGAATGTTCTTGTAGGAATTTGTGTGAACATCGTGGTCGCCGTGGCTCATGTTAAGGCGGGCGACGTTCATGCCAGCTTCAATAGCTGCCTTAATTTTCTCCTCAGAGGAGATTGCCGGACCAATAGTACAAACAATTTTTGCGCGTCTCATGTATACAACCTTAGTAAGTTTGGGGGTGCGACAACAAGGGGGATGATAGAACATCTTGCGATAGTGCGTTCAATGAGCCACAAAAAATAACATTCCCACACATTCACAGATATTCTTAGCATCTCTCCGGGTGCATACCTCATTATACGGGCATAAACCTTCTTTTTGTCCCAAAAATGAGAAAAATAACTCATAAAACCAGCCTATTTCCCACAAAAACACACATCTTATTCGTTAAATGTTCCATCGCCGTTCAACTTGTTTTATTCTTGAGATATAAAAGCACCGCAAACCACGCCTTACCGGCATGAAAGAAACGTGAGACTCATGAGCACCCAAAACGTCGTTATCCTCTTCGGCTCAAACTACGGATTTACAGAACGGTACTGCCGCTGGATTGCAGAAGAACTCCAAGCTCTCGACCAGTCCCCCAACATTAGCCTCAGCCCCATTGCAGAAGCCACCGACGAGCTCATCGAATCTGCTGACGTACTCATCGTCGGGGCAAGTTACCTTGGAGGGTTCCTCACCGGTGCTCCAACATTACGCAAACGCCGTGAAGCAATGCTCAAAGTTCCGCACCGTGTCTTCTTCACCGTATGTTTCAACGGTCTAGCCGTATACCCGCGTGAATACCTCGACAAACGCGTCATGAAATCTTATAAAGAAGACGTCGCAGGAAACTGCCCCACCTACCACTTCCGTGGAGGACTAGACCTCTCCCAAATGACGAAAACTCACAAAACTGTTCTAGCAGGAGTTCGCACCGCATATCGTCTCAAGCCTCACGCGAACGAATACGACAAACAGATGATTGAATCTTTCGACAACGGTGGTGGAGACTACACCAACCGTGAAGACATCTTCCCCCTCGTCGAAACAGTCGCAGGGTATCTCTCCCCCAATGTAGAAAGCTAAGGCGCGTATCCTCATGGGAGCATGTGTTCTCATCTCAGCAGGTAGCCAGTACGGATACACCACAGAATATGCACACTGGATATCCGAAGCGTTAACTAACCATGACAACACTATCAACGTAACAATTTGCGCTACAGAACAGCTCTGCGCAGAAAATATTCAATCAGCAGATATTGTTCTTATCGGAGCTAGCGACTATGGAACATTTTTGACAGGAGCAAAAACAACACAAAAATACGCTGAACTATTGCGACCACTCCCACGCGTATTTTTTACCGTATCTTTTAACGGGCTTGAAGGTAGTAGCCGCCAAAAGTTAGACAATATGGTGATAAAGAACTATGGCGAAACGTTAACGGAGAACGCTAAAATTTTCCATTTTCGTGGAGGACTAGACCATACCAAGCTCAGCATGAAACATAAAACGCT
>NZ_JBLXXZ010000008.1:0-112117 GCF_048513015.1 Rothia sp. P7181
GTGTTACCCCGCACGAATCATCTACCACAAGATGAGAATTATTGGTTAGGAGTCGAGACTCTCACCGCGCATAATCTTCACGGCATCGTCAACAGGCCCGTCAAAAACCATATGTCCACCGTCCATGATGATGCCACGATCACAAATCTTTGAAATCATATCTAGCTCGTGGCTCACCACAACAAGAGTCTTTCCCGCCAAACACAACTGGCGGATACGTTCCAGACACTTCTTCTGGAATTTTTCATCACCAACAGCAAGAATCTCATCAACTAAGAAAATTTCTGGATCTGTGTGTACTGCTACCGCAAAAGCAAGTCGAAGATACATGCCTGAAGAATAAAACTTCACTTCAGTATCCATAAAATCACCAATTTCTGCGAACTCTTCAATAGAGGCAAATTTTTCGGTAATTTCGTCTTTGCTCATACCAAGGATAGCGGCATTCAAATAGACGTTATCGCGTCCGGTCAAGTCAGGATGAAAACCTGCACCCACTTCAATGAGACCTGCGATACGGCCACGAGTCAGCACCCGACCAGAATCCGGAACCATCACACCAGATATCAGCTTAAGCATGGTAGATTTTCCAGAACCGTTTTTACCTAATAAGGCAACACGCTCCCCCTCGCGGATATCGAAGGTCACTTCGTTGACGGCATTAAACTTTTCGTTCAGGTCACCTTTACGTCCGCTGACAAGCCAAATAAAAGCTTCTTTCATAGAACGTGTATGACGCAGCACAAAACGTTTGATAAGCCTATCAACACGAATGACCACAGTACCATGAGGGTTCACTGGAGGTAAGTCAAACTTTTTAACTTTCATCAATAATCAGAGCTCCTGAGCGAAGTTGCCTTCACAACGACGGAAGAAAATATCTCCCAGCCACAAGAAGAACAACGACACTAAAATCGCTACAGGCGTCCAAAACGTCAGTAGATGAGGTGGAATCTGTGCAGCAACCGAAGACGCTAATTCTGCTTCATCAAGAGTTGGCATCCAAAAAGCATAGTGATAAAGCTCTACAGCAATGGTCACAGGGTTCAGCAAGTAAAGGTTAATAACCCAGGGGTAAAGGGTGTCGCGCACCATCGTCCACGAATACAGCACCGGAGAAATCCATGTTGCAATCATCAACAACATATCAACGATGTTTTCAGAATCCCTAAAGAAAACATTGGCTACACCGAATATTAGCCCCAGCCCTGAAGAGAAAATCATAATGATAATCGTGGCAACGATAACGGCACCGAGCTGTTTCACATCTGGTGACCAGCCTGCAAAGAAACAGGCGACTAAAAGCACCACCACTTGCGGAACAAAATGTATCAACGCCACCCAAACCGTTGAGACAGAGAACAGCTCACGCGGCAGGTAAATCTTTTTAATCAAAGAACCATTAGCGATGAGTGCCCTCGCCCCATTACTAAACCCCTCGGAGAAGAAGTTAATAATGACCATTCCAGAGAAAAGGTAGATGGCGTAATTATGCATTCCCCGTTCTAGGCCCAAGAACACGCCAAGGGCAATATAGAACACACTAAACTGCACAGCAGGTTTAATGTACGACCATAAAATACCTAGCACAGATCCGCGATAACGAACCTGAATCTCCTTATCAACAAGAAGTTTAAGAAGATATTTATGGGAGGGTATATCGCGTAGACCACGACCTGAGCCCGGAACGGTTAAAGGAATATCAGCAAGATTTTTCATCGAGTAATTTCAGATTCAGTATGTTGGTCAAACGTTTTCTTCCATGACTCAAAAGAAGTCAATTCAGTAGCAGCCGCGCGGTATTGCTGACGTAGCTGAGGCCAGCTCTTAAGAATCTGTGCCGTCAGTTTTGTTGATTCAACAAGTTTAGAGCGTAACTGCTGAGGGTCACGTTTATACCATGAAACGGCAGAACCTTCTGCATTAGAAACCAAAACAGAATCATACTGGGACATACGCCACCAACGGTTATCGAGGTGGGCAATATGTGCCTGTGGACGGTTCTTATAGGTATCTTCAACAGGTTTAACAAGCTGCTTTGCAAGAGTTTTAACAGCCCAAGGAACCAAGCTCTTATAGGATGGTGGCGCAAAACCGCGGCCATTACGTGGGGGCTTGTGCATCTTCGGTTCGGGGAAGGACTCGATGTCTTCTTTGAATTGTGCATCCGAGTACTGTTGTACAAGTTCACGAATCTGGGGAAGACGCTCAGACAAAATCGTATGTAGCTGTTCGGGGCCTTGAAGAATATCGCGTAAAGCCATAATTCTTCCATGTTCAGTAAAGTACTGCATCGAAATAAGATGTTTCACATCTGCAAACGAAGATTCTTGTAAGAGCTTTCCGCCACGCTCATAAGGTGAGTGGAGTAATGAGGTGATGATGCGGTTACGAATGTGGAAGTATGCCTGCCAACCAACAAGATCATCTTTATCTGCCCATGAGACGTGCCAAACAGCTGCACCAGGTAGAGATACAGTATGGTATCCAGCTTCTTTAGCTCTTAGACCGTACTCCACGTCATCCCATTTGATGAAGATGGGTAGAGAAAGACCAATTTCTTTGATGACTTGCGTTGGGATGAGGTCCATCCACCAACCGTTGTAATCGACGTCGGTTCGACGATGCAACCATGGGGTATTACGCAAGCTACCGTGCAAGAAATCATGTCCAAGGAATTGATCTGCGTGAGGTAATGAGGGTTGGAAGCGATAGCGGTTTACAACCTCGCCAAAGGTGTGTAAGACCGTACGGTTGTAGAGGTCAAACATGTGTCCACCCACAATAGTAGGTTTACGGCACATATCGGCAAAAGTGAGTAGACGAATAATAGATTCTGGTTCAACGACGACATCGTCATCTAGTAGAAGGGCGTAGTCGCTACCGTTTTCTACTGCTTCATACATGCCGCGAGCAAAACCACCAGATCCGCCCAAGTTACCTTGATTGATGATGCGTAGTTTTCCAGGAAGCTGCGCTGCGACTTCTTCAAAGCCTTCAGCATCTTGAAGTTTTTGGCTACCTTGGTCAACGATAAGAATTTCTTGAAGGTTTTCCAAAACTTCTGGATTTTTTGCCAGCAGACGTAGGTTATCTAGGCAGAAGTCTTGTTTGTTCATGGTGGTAATCTGCAATGTAATTTTCCCTGCAGTTTTACCGTCGTCTTCACCCATCCACTGAGCAGAGTGAAGAATCAGGTTATCTTCACCGCTAGCAATGAGCTCGAACCAGTACCAGCCGCCGTCACCAAAGGGTTTAAGCGTCAAATCGAATTCTGTGGTTTCTTTACCAGAAAGGCTCTTTGAATCAACACGCTGAATAGACCCGCGTGCATTGGACTTATACACAACGATAGTTCCAGTGCCGTTCGTACGTGTTTGCAAACGCACAGAGGTCAGGTTTGTCCAACGTTTCCAATAAGAAGCAGGGAAAGCGTTGAAGTAGGTGGCAAAAGAAAGCCGTGTTCCGGAACGAATGAGGGTAGAACTACGACCGATAAAGTCCTCGATTTGAGTTTCTGACACCTTCGAACCAAGGTTTGCAGAGTCGGTGCGTTCTGTTGTGTCTGCGGTGTCTAGGGAATCATTAGAGGTGAGTGCACCTGAGACGTGTGAGAGTTGCACACCAGTAGCAATACCAGAATCTACGTATAGAGGGATAGTATCGGTCTGTTCACGTTCAGGGAAGATAACGCGTTGTAGAGTCTTCATGGTTAAAGTTTTAGCGCCCATAACCTATACCTCTACTCCGCCAGAGACAATTTTCTGGCCTTTTTCGAAGTGAGGTCGAATTTTATTATCGAACATTGATAGTGCAGAGCCAATAGCCATGTGCATATCAAGGTACTTGTAAGTTCCAAGACGTCCTCCAAAGAGTACGCTCTTCTCCCCTGCGGCAAGGTCGCGGTACGCAAGAAGTTTTTGACGATTGCTGTCAGTGTTGATGGGGTAATAGGGTTCGTCGCCCTTTTCTGCAAAACGAGAGTACTCACGCATAATGACGGTGGCGTCTTTGGTGTAGTCACGTTCTGGGTGGAAGTGACGGAACTCGTGAATGCGGGTGAACGGAACGTTTTCATCAGAGTAGTTCATCACTGCACAGCCTTGGAAATCTTCCATTTCAAGGACTTCTTCTTCCAAGTCGATAGTACGCCAAGACAAGTCACCTTCAGCGTAATCGAAGTATCGGTCAATAGGGCCAGTATAGACAACAGGGATCTGGCCAAGAACTTTTGAACGAGAGTATTCATGGCCATCTTCAAAGAAGTCAGTGTTCAGGTGAACCTCAATATTGGGGTGTGCAGCCATACGCTCTAACCATGCAGCGTAACCGTCTACAGGAAGACCTTCATATTTATCGTTGAAGTAACGGTTGTCGTAGTTATAGCGCACAGGAAGACGAGAAATAATAGATGCGGGGAGTTTCTCAGGCGGGGTCTGCCATTGTTTTGCGGTGTAGTGCTTAACAAAAGCTTCATACAGCGGACGGCCGATAAGAGAGATACCTTTATCATTCAGGTTTGCGGGGTCAGTTCCAGCAAATTCTCCAGCTTGTTCTTGGATGAGAGCCTTAGCTTCTGCAGGAGAGTATGCGGCGTTGAAGAACTGGTTGATGGTTCCGAGGTTGATAGGTAGGGGGTAAACGATGCCTTTATATTGTGCGTATACGCGGTGTTTATAGTCCGTGAACTCTGTAAAACGGTTGACGTATTCCCAAACACGTTCATTTGAGGTGTGGAATAGGTGCGCACCATATCGGTGCACTTCAATACCAGTGCGCTCTTCTTTTTCACTGTATGCGTTACCGCCAATGTGAGAACGACGGTCCAGAAGCGCAACCTTCAGTCCCAATTCAGTAGCGGCTTGCTCTGCGATTGTCAGTCCGAAAAGACCTGAACCTACGACAACAAGATCAGCGTTCACAAATACTCCTGTACTTCTCGCTTGAGTGATAAGCCGCTCAAGCTTTCTTTATTATCTTGGCGTAGCCCCCAACAGCGCTACAACGGGTGGTTCTTATGATGCTTTTATTAAAAGACATATCAACAAAAACATTCAGTAAACAAACTACCTGAATTTCTATTGTATCTCTCGTGTCCTCACAGCGGTTCATGCACTTGAAAGTGATTAATCCATCAAAAAGTGATGAAGAAGTCAATATATACCTTATTTTGGGGAAAACTTTCAGAGATATTTAAGAAATATCCCAAGTTATCCACATCTTATTGCGAGGTTCTTGAAGCGCCCTTATACCGCTAGCTCTAATGGACGTATGGAGCGCTTTTTCTTGATATATCACCACAACGCTGACACCTACACACCTATCCGTGTTGAAACGCATGAAGAAATTTGCGGGGCTTCATTCCAAGCAGCTTTAGAACACTCATCGCAGATACCGCCACTATACGTCCACGACCTTGCCCTCTCAAAGGTGACTGATATTAGGTTGTTACCCTCAGGAACTATCTTAAACACCGAGCCTCGAAGCCTTCCCCACCATTCAAAAGTTATCTGTTACCTCTGCGTTGAAAGTGGCCCAGACTGCGGCCTAATATACCCACTCACACGTGGAACATACACTATTGGACGTTCTGATTGCGATATCACTATCGCAGATATGGCCTTAGCCCCTCACAACGGAACCATCACAATATCTCCTACACAGTTACTTTTTCACCGCGATGAGCACACCTCAGTTTCGTTAGCTCTAGATACCCCATTCCGTATGGGGGATTCGCTCTGCGTCCTAATTCAAGACCTTTCATGTAGGCATCGTCCACTAACACCTGAAATGCTAGCTCCGCTAGACATCACCCCACCAGCGACCGCTAAAAACACTCTTCAACGAGCGCTGATGACACTCATGCCATTAGCATTGGGAGTGCTCATTGCGTGGCTCATGCATACGTGGATTTTTCTTCTCTTTTCAGTAGCAACTTCTGTACTCATGGGCGTCCATTGGATGATGACTAGGCATGAGAACACACAATACCGTGATTTTATACAGACCAAAGCGCAGGAAGATGCAGACCAAGCCAATCATGTTCATCATGCAGGCTGTCCGGGGTACTCCCCCAAACACCAGCCAAGGATTCTATGCCTTGGCAGAACTCAACGCTATGCAGCACTCACTCACAAAAACTCACATCTAACGCATCTACCTCTCATACACGATGTTGGTTTCTTCTTAAGATACGGAGAGAAAGATACCGTACGTATCTATACACATATCTCACAAGGAGCTTTACGTTCTTTACTTCTACAAATATGTTCGCAGCATAAGCACACCATTATTTTTACGCCAGAGTTCATTCACGAATACCCTGCAGAATACGCGCTATTAGAAACCCTCACTCTTATCGAGACGGCAGACATTAACTCGTGTCATAGGCCGTGGATTATTACAACCTACTCTTCAGAAAAACCACAACACCTCCAGAAAGAAAAAAATTATCTCCTCATCTGTACCTCACCAGAGGATCTCTCACATTCCTCACATATGGCAGAAAATAGCATCACGCTTTTACAAGAAAACCCTTATACCTCTCTCATAACGGTGCATACTCCCAGTTATTTCTCCCGATACGTACCAGAAGATAGCCAGCAATCCATAACAGTATTAGCCAACCAGATGAGTGTTCAGGCCTTCGCAAACTCCATCAGTCGACAGTTACGCCACCATCGAAATCACCAACATCAGCTAATATCTAGCAGCATTGAGTCATTCTCGCTCTTTACACAAACGCATCCGTTATATCAGATGCTTCCACCCAAAATCCCATTAGAAATTAATGTGCTCGTTGGAGTTGTTGACGGGAAAGAACATTATCTAGGACTTAATCAAGATGGACCGCACTGGCTTGTTGCAGGAACTACCGGCTCTGGAAAATCACATCTGCTTCGAGCCTTATTGCTGTCGATGCTCTACCAATATGCGCCAGAACGTCTTGGACTAGTACTCATCGACTATAAGGGTGGGAGCACATTTAGTCCTTTTGCTCAGGTGCCACATACGCGCGCTTTCCTAACTGATCTTGATGCCTCTAGCGTACAGCGGGCGTTTCTCTTCCTACGAGCAGAGTTACGACGTAGAGAAGAACACTTTGCAACCCTAGGTTGTAGCTCCTACACCGATTACCTCAAACAGCACACCTCAAGTTCTGGACTACTTCCAGAACTCGTCATTGTGATTGATGAATATAAAATGCTGATAGATGCCCACCCAGAAGCTCACTCACATATTGTGGCTATTGCCAGTATCGGGCGTTCTTTGGGAGTACATCTCATTCTTTCAACGCAAAGACCGCAAGGAAGCGTTGCATCAGATATTCGAGCTAATATCGCCACGACACTTTGTCTTCGGGTTTCTTCAGTACAAGAATCTATGAGCCTCATCAATAGTGACGCCGCATCAAAAATATCAGCTTCAACACCCGGTGCAGGGCTTATTTATCAAACAGATGAACAGTTGCTCCCCTTCCAAGGGGTGTCTATCGACACCCCAGCACACCAACCAAAAACACCATTGACTATCCAATACATTGGTTCTTCACAGCATCCTCCATCTGTAGTTGAGCAGAGCCATGACGAAGATTCTATACTTCGCAGTTACCTCGAACATATTGAATTCACCAAAGTTTTCGAAAGCCCTATTCTTCCCGCACCAGACAAACATCATCTGCATTACAGAGCATCTCATCGGCAAGAGCATTTTGGTGGGGTGTTAGAGCTTCCCGCTCAAGGATTACACCATAGATTACGTTTCTGCCCAGAAGAAGGAACCTATGCCCTCGTAGGAACCCCCGACGAGACAGAAAATTATCTCTATTCATTCCTTGCCCAAGCAGCACATATGGGTGCTGACCTCTACCTATTTACGGCAGATACACGGTTCTATGAAAAGATGAGAGCACTTCAGCCAGAAGGGAAAAACGCGTGTTTTAAAGTTTTAGTAAGCCCCTATGACCCAGAATTTTTACGACATACTATTGAACATCTCATATCTCATCCTCCTCAGAACAATTCACAAGTCATTCTCTTTGACGCACTTGATGTCTGGCTCGAAAACTACGCCCGAGAACGTACCTTAGAAAACCTGATTCTCTCACTACTCATCGACCAGATTCCTCAACGCACGGTATTAGTCACCGCGCGCCAACCTTTGAAGGGAAGATTCTCCACTATTGCACGCACAGCATTATATTCGGCACACACCGTTGAACATGACCCTCTGCGGGCCCATCAACGGAACTACCCTATACCAGCATCAGGAGAGTTTACGTTGGAAGGAGAAGCCCTCCACCGCGTTAAAGGTTCAGAAAAGATGAGAGCGGGGTTAGTTTACCCGTCTCATTGTTCTTATGAAGAGTTAGCGCAAGAACTCCCCATCACACAGCCTTTATTCGAACAAATACCAGAACATATCTCGTGGAAACGATGGCAAACAGCTATCCAAAACTCCCATAAATATTCGGATAGCGCATCTTTAGCTATCGGTGTAGAAACCGCAAAAAATACTGTACATATCCCCATCGTTTCAGGAGCATATACTCCTATCGTCGGGGGTACCCGTAGCGGTAAAACAAATACGCTCAAAGTCCTACAACATAGCAACCAGCACTATGCTGGCTTATTGATTCACGGGCAGAAAACGAGTTCTGCTCAGAGCCTCAAAGAACTTTTAGAAAAAATATCTGCCCCAGAACAACTCATCGTTTTTGTAGATGATGCCCATTATCTAAGCTCAGAAGCGCAGAAGGCTCTCTTAGAGTTTAGTTTTCAAACCCGCCATATGTTCTATGTTTACAGTCCAGAAGCACGTTGGTCACATCTGCCACTTGCAGTAGCAGCTAAAACGGCACAGCAGGGGGTGCTGCTACGACCTCAAGGGCATGCTGAGTTACAGTTCTACCCACATCTACAACTCCCCTACACTGCGATGACAGAAGGCAAAATACCTCCAGGCAGAGCTGTTCTCATAGAATCTCAGGAACAAAGATGCTGCCAGGTGCCCCTAGCTATTGAAGATATTTAGACACTGTAGAGCTAAACAATACGATGGTGTTTACCCCCGCACTCAGAAGCACGATGAGAGCAAGGATATGCCCCGAAACGATAACAGCTTGAACCGCAATAATGATGATAAATAGTTGCCACACGAGAATCAGTGAACGCGCATATCCACGAGCCTTAAGCAACGCATAGGCACTCCACCCCAGACACAACGCAATAGCAATGAAACAGAAAGTCAGAGGTAAGCCAACGGCAAGATCGGTAGCAAATACAGTGAGTAAAACAGCATATACGCTGATACAAAGGGCTTGAAGAAAGACCAACACTGAAACTGTTTTAACGGCTGTTGGTGCGTTATATCCTAGCATCGGCACTCCCCTGTATTGTCGAACTGTTCACCGGAAGACATCCTATCTCAGATTTAGACTGCTCAGAAACGGTTGCGTGATGCTCTGTGATAGAACACTCAAGTTTTATTGACATTTTTCCGGTTAAAACTCTTGTCTATAAGTTCATTACGTGCGAACCTTATTGAGGTTTGATATGGCCCCTAACGTTAGGGGCCTTGATTTGTTGTAGAAGCATCATGCAGCTATTAGTTGGGTGCTTCAGGTCTATAAGGAGAACGTGCTCATGGATTGGCGTAGCCGTGCTGCTTGTTTGGAGAAAGACCCAGAACTCTTTTTTCCCGTAGGAAATAGTGGTCCGGCTCTTCTCCAAATTGAAGAAGCAAAAACGGTGTGCCGCAACTGCACGGTTATGGACACCTGTTTGCAGTGGGCCATCGAAACTAGCCAGGATTCTGGTGTTTGGGGTGGAACAAGTGAAGACGAACGCCGTGCCATTAAACGACGTGTCGCCCGAGCTCGTAGAGCTTCCTAAACATACCGCATCTAACAGCGAGGTTTCTCATCTCTCAACTATGAAGGAGATAGGAAACCTCGCTGTTATTTTATCTCCCCAAAGGGGTACTCCTAGAACTACGGGAAAGACTATTCCCCTGTATCAACCAACACTGCATCAATAACAACTTCAGTTCCTTGTGGTTCGGCGGGACGCCAACGGATAGAACCGTTCAATTCACTTGCCACAAGAGTACGAACAATCTGCATACCAAGTCCCTCATCGTTACTAATCGTCAAGGAACCGGCATTATCTGAGGCAGGGATACTGGTATCTCCCATACCAACGCCGTCGTCAGTAATAGTGATTCTTAAAGTATCTTCATGGGCCTTGTTATGGCCTCTCTCCCCACGAAGAATAACAGTTCCCGCCTGACCAGCTAAGCCATGTTCAACAGCATTAGCAACAATCTCATTAATAATCAGCGCTAATGGAGTGGCAAACTGACTCGGCAGCTCCCCAAAACTTCCTTCAAGAACGGTACGAACTTCCTGACCGGGGGAAGCTAACTCTGCAGCAAAACGGAATTGGCGCTGAATTAATTCATCAAAATCTACGCTTTGTGTCAGCCCTTGAGAGAGTGTCTCGTGTACTAATGCAATAGTTGCCACACGTCTCATCGCCTCCTCAAGTCCTTGTTTAGCTTCTTCGGTGTGCATACGTCGAGATTGCAAACGTAGCAACGCAGAAACTGTTTGAAGATTATTTTTAACACGATGGTGTATTTCTCGGATGGTGGCATCTTTGGTCATCATCTCTAACTCGCGACGGCGTAGTTCAGTGACGTCACGGCATAGTAGTACTGCACCATAGCGTTCTTCTCCAAGCGCTGTGGGCCGTCGAAGAGGAATTGCGCGAAAGGTCACGCTTGTGTTGTTTGCTCGTACTTCACCACGCCATGGCATTCTGCCGGTGAGCACAAGTGGAAGCGTTTCGTCTGCTTTCTCACCGCAAGGAATGAGTTCTCGTGTTTTATCGACAAGTCGTGTATCTTCTAGTTCTTCTTTTAACCCTAATCTTTTATAGGTTGAGGCGGCATTGGGGGATGCAAAAAGCACTTTGCCTTCTGCGTCAAGAGTAATCACCCCGTCGCTAACTCGTGGGTTACCACGAGAGCTTCCTACGGGGGCAGTAAATTCAGGCCATGCTCCACGAGTGACCATTTGTAAAAGATCCATAGAAAACTTTTGACACATCAATTCAACTTTCGGTGGAATACGTGCGTCAAATAATTCTGTGTGTACGGTCAATAAGGCAATAACCCGTTCTTCCCTCATGAGGGGAACCATACAGGTGTTAGTTCGTGTGCCGGTTTCTGGCAGTATGTGAGAAAACTTTTTAACGGTTTTTTGAGACCATGCCTGTTCTGCATGAGGGACAAGATCTTCATACATAGTTTTGTTCACCATATCGCGGTGAAACAGTGTATGCACAGTAGAAGGACGCACCTGTGCCACACTCATAAATTGGTGTGGTGGTTCGATACTTTGGGGTAGCCAGAGGACAAGGTCTCCGTGGGCAGCGTCAGCGATAATCTGCCAATCACCGAGAAGTAAATGTAACCATTCGGAGTCTCGTGGACTGAGGTTCTCAGAATAAATGGTGGCTTCTCTAAGCATTCTTCTGCCCCTTGGTGTGCAGCTCGTCTTGATTATCTACACACATGACGATACCACCTGTTAGGTAGAGTTTTTCTTCCTCCACCACCGTTTTTTTGGAGGTTTGGGGCTATCGTCATGGCGTTTAACACTCACCACCGTAGCTCCTTCTTGATTCGCATGTTGTGCAGATTTTTCTTCACCTGTTGTAAGTGTCGATAACATGTTTCGTATTGTTTGTGTCATCGGAGATTGTTTGGAAACTTCAACAACGGTTTTCCCAGAAAGAGCACATTTGTCAACGATAGACGGTTCGTGAGAGATGAAGCCTCTAATAGGTTTTTCGGGGCCAAAGCGTTGCCATGATTGCAGTATTTTTTCTTCAGGTCGGTTTCCTACTGAGTTTGGACGAACTTTATTAACCCAGATATCGACGGTGGCGTTGAGGTTTCTTCGTTGTTGGAACTCTTGGAGTTCTTCATACGAGCGCAGCAGTCTGGGGATTCCTAGTACATCAGCGCTGCCGAGCAGAATGATGTTGTCTGCAGATTCTAAGGCAACGTGCGTTGCCGCATTACGACTTGGTGCGACCCCATCAAAAGTAATTTCTTCGTCCTCTTCTATGCAGAATCCGGTATCGATAATGATGAGGTCATAATTTTGGCGCAAGGTTGTTAGAAGAAGTTCGAATGCTTGAGAACGGATTTCTGGCCAACGGTCGCTACGTGTGATTCCAGTAATGACGTCGAGGTAGCCACCTTCAATTTTGATAGTACTTATGATCTCATGAATGTTCTCTGATGTTAATGTTGCCCTGTCTGCAAGGTGACATAACTGAGCTAAACCAGAGTAGTCTTCTAACATTCCTAAAAGTGCGCTCACTGATGGGGCGTAGGTATCAGCATCAATCAGACATACTTTTTCTTGTTCTTGAGTTGCGCATACGGCAAGGTTTATGGCGATTGTTGATCGTCCAGGTGACCCTGCCCCACCCCAGACCGTGAGAATTTTTGCGTTATATGGCCCCTCATCTTGGGGTTCTTTATCCGCGTTGCGAGGAGAGTCTTCCTCCCGTTTTTCAGGTTCTTGATGGTGTTCGCCGTCTTTTTTGTATTCTTCGGTGAAGGTAATCTGTTCAATCTGGTTGAGGAGTTCTTGTGTGTCAGTGAGGGAACTGATGGTATGAGCACCGGCGATGTGGGGTGCTTCGCCAGGGTCTGCGATGATAAGGGTGATGACTTGAGATTCAGAGAGCTGATGCACTAATGATGCGGTGAGGTCTTCATAGCCGCTGACGAGCAGGGCAACACGCGCTATACCACTATGTGCGATACCGATGAGGTCACTGAGTTCTTGAACGTGTCGTACAACGTTGATGGCGCCACGTTGACGTTCAATTGCTTGGATATATTGTCCAGCAGTATCACCTAAAACAACTACGGGGATATTCATAGGTTTTCCTAGAAAGATGGAACTAACGATATTTTGCTGTCGTTAGAGGTGGCGTGGAGAATAGAGGAGAGGACGTCTTCACTAACGAGCAGTTGTAGGGCGGTTTTTCCGGTAGAGCCAAGGACTGAATCTTCGCTGTTGATACGAGCTATTTCGGCTTGTTCCATTAGACGCACGGGAGTTGCGTATCCGTTACCGGTCTCGTTCTTTGAAGATACCCAAACATCTACGAGGTCTCCTGCTTTATATCCTGATGCAATGGTGGAGTCGAGAACGATTGTTGTTTTCTTACGGTCATTTTGTTCGACTTCTCCGAGAGAGTTTTTAGGTATGAGCTGGTGTGCACCAATAAATTGGGTTGCAATATGTGGTGTTCCGCTGTCTTCTGTAGAGAGATAGTGCGAGGAGGCTTCGCTGAGTCGGACGTCTACTTTTTTGAGGTCTTTTTCGCTGATTTCTTCTCCGACATAGATTTCTCGTGTCGTGACCCAATAGGGTTTTGTTTGGTTGGAGATATTGACGACGGTGATAACTCCGGTGAGTGACATAAGAATCAGAAAGAGTCCGATAAGTAGCTTCGGGTCTTTAAAACCAGGTTTTTGTAACCGTGAGGCAAAGGCTTTAGGTGCTTTGGGGTCTGTTTTCATGAGGGACTTCTGTCAGTTCTCTAGGCAGTTTTGGGCTTGGGTAACAGCCTACTGAATTTTCAGATTCTTAGCATCTCAAAAACAAAAGTTTCATTTCTTTACCATAAATCTGTGGATAACCCCACCTTGTGATCATCAAAGTAGAGCACATTTCAATATCCGCTATCAAATAGCATGAAATACGGGTTATAGTAATGAACAGCTATCCCCTCTTTCAAACGCTAACGAGGATATTTTTATGGTCAAGCAACGTTTTTACACACTGACAGAAGTTGGAGAAATTCTCAATATTTCTCTCGCTCAAGCACGCGCTATCGTGCGTTCAGGTGAGCTTCCTGCCATACAAATTGGCGGACGAGGTCAGTGGAGAGTTGAAGACGTCAAACTTGAAGAATATATCGCACAAGCGTATCAAAAGACTGAACAAGCTATTGAGCAGAATCAGTTAACCTAGTTTTCGGTTGATATCACACGTTTCGAGGGGAGCAAGCTGCCCCCACATTTTCTAGTCCGACAACACGCATACCAGTAATATTTCTTGAACGGTATTGCCCGTCTAACGGATGTAATGCAACTTCTATAAAATCTAACCCTACTTTTTCAACTGTCCCTTCAGTCGTTGTCACAAAATCACGGTGAAAAATACGTAGGGGTGTTCTAGCTACACTAAGCGCTCGAAACGCATAGGAAAAATTAAGTTTTCTGGTAATCGCTCCCGCATCTAGTTGAGAGCGCCTGTTTTCGCCTTCCCACCACAGAATAGAGCGTAGGGGTATCAGAATATTTTCTGTTGTCGAGCGAAGCTGCACCCACCCGTTACCTACAGTTTCAAGCTCTGCACTCCACAGTATGGACGGATGGCAACATACTCGAATACGACGTCCTTGTTGTGCTGCTAAACGGTCCACCTGCTGGATTTTTGCAAATTCTGCACGTCGCGATTCCTGAGCAGATGACTCTATCTCTTGTTGTCGCAGTGAATCGAGTTGAGCTTCGTAGTCTCTAAAAATCTTTTCCATCGACACTTGTATATCCCATCTTTGGTTCTCATCAAGATATTTTTTTCTATTTTCTATGAAAAATTATTTAAAACTCTTTACTTTTAACATCAAGACAGTACATACTCTATCTAAAGATATCAAACTACATCAAATAGCATAATAAGAGGTGTTTATGTATCAAACGAGCATGTTGGGTAAAGCCCAAGTCAGCTGTTCAAGAACTGACTATCTTCTCAGCGTTGGAACACCTCTCCTCGCAATATGCACAATTTTCGGCTCTCGCTTAGCACTAACCACCACAAAACCAACACATCTTGATTATGTATATGTACAGTTCGTCCTTTGTCTCAGTGGTTTAGTCCTGCTTTGGTGGTGTACAAGTATCTTCTTCATTCTGCGTTCATACCGATTCCAGCAGAGAAACCCTCACAGGCGCCTTCACCTTCCCTCGTGGGCACCGACGTGCCTCAAAAACTGTGCACTAGCGCTAATCGGGATTGGCGTTATCTGCACTCCAGCACAGGCGTACTCCCCCACACAAACAGCAACCGCAATCACTTGCGTAGGGCAAGGACAAGTAGAGAATATAGAGTCCAAGCCTATGAGCCCTCCGTTGACGACATTCTTTACGTCAAAAATTTCTCAGCATGATTCTGCCGAAAAAAGATCTTCTGGATATGAGGCCAAAAATAGTTCTCTACACCACATCATGCTCTCAGCCTCAGAGAAAGAATATATTCCGCTCACTCCACTCTTTGGAGTCACCACATCAACACGAAGCGTGCACACTAAAGCCCCCGCAAAAGATCACGTTGTTCAAGCAGGAGACACCCTTTGGAACATTGCACAAACACATTTAGGAGAAGACGCAACGCCTAGCAGCATTCTGGAATATAGCTACCAGATTTACCAACATAATCAGGAACTCCTACGTGCCTACGAAGCACCCATATATCCAGGAGAAAAACTCACTCTTCCCAACACCTAGAACCACCCACCCTACCTATATACCAAAGACGATATAAGGACATCATCATGGCTATCCACCAACCCGAGTCCACACCAAACCAACAACGTTTTACTGTTATCTCAGCTGAAGAATATGAGCGTTTCCGACAGGCCTTAGCTCGAGAAGAAAATATCAACTTCCGGCCTAAACGCCCCATCAGCCCAAGCAACGAAGAATGTAAAGCTATCGAAATCATGTGCGCAGGAATCAGCGTTGCAATTTTAGAAGTTTTTGCAGGACGACGTCCAACACAGCATATTGCACGGTGGCTTAGTCAAGAATGCTACCAACAGGTAACGCAAAGAGCTCAGCTCACCCAACAACTCCTACGGCAGCATAGTATGAGGACACCTCTCAAACCTTCTCCCACATCTCATAGGGCAAAACTGCCCAAAGCTCGCCGTGCTAAAGCGCAAAAAGTACGAACAGATACGTTTGAAGTATGTCTCATCATGGAAGATTTGGCCCGAGTACGAGCCATAGCTATGAGAGTAGAAAAAGTTTTCTCCAAATGGAAGATTACAGCTCTAGAATTTCCATAAAACACCGGTGGGTTGCTGACCATATATGGTCAGCACCCCACCGTCTCATAGTTAAGAGTTAAAACTATTTCTTCTGGTTCATCAAATCATTTTTACGAATTTCAGTTTCAGTTCCACCATCTTCTGAAGGTGCAGAATACTGTAAGAACTTCGGCTGAGCAGGAATCTTCATCCCCAGAGGAGAAGACTGCGTACGTTGCTTTGCCAAATCAACATGGTACAAGTAGCTGACAGATTCTTCACGAATAGCGTCCATCATCGTCTGGTACAGTGCATAACCTTCACGCTGATACTCAATGAGGGGATCGCGCTGAGCCATAGCACGTAAACCAATACCCTCTTTCAGGTAGTCCATCTCGTAAAGATGTTCAGGCCAACGCTTCCCAATCACAGAAAGAACAACACGGCGTTCAATTTCACGCATAGAATCCGCACCGATAGTTTCTTCACGTTCTTGGTAGACTAACTCGGCATCAGCAATAATCTCTTTAACTAGCTGGTCACGAGTAATCTTTGTGCGGTCTCCCGCATCTTCTGCCAAGTCCTCAGCAGTAATCGTGACAGGATAAATACTCTTGAGAGTTTCCCAGAGTTTATCAAAGTCCCAATCTTCTGCGTGGTTATCCCCTACCTGTGCATCAATCGCAGAGGTAAGAACTTCACGCGTAAAGATTTGAATCTGTTCTTTAAGATCATCTCCATGCAGAATCTGGTTACGGTCTTTATACATTGCTTCACGCTGACGATTCAAAACATCATCGTATTTAAGGATGTTCTTACGCTGTTCAGCGTTGCGAGATTCAACCTGTCCCTGAGCTGAGGCAACAACACGAGAAACCAGTTTGGAGTCAAGCACAGTGTCGTCAGGAGCGTTAGCCATCAGACGAGCAGCTGCTTGACCATTGAATAGACGCATTAGCTCATCTGATAGAGAGAGATAAAAACGTGATTCGCCGGGGTCGCCTTGACGTCCAGAGCGGCCTCGTAGCTGGTTATCGATGCGGCGAGATTCATGACGTTCAGTACCAAGAACGTACAGCCCGCCAAGAGCAATAACTTCTTCGTGTTCTGCACGAGCCGCATCCTCACATTCAGCAAGAATGCTAGGCCATTTCGCCTCGTATTCTTCGGTGTTCTGTTCTGGGTCTAAGCCGAGTTCTGCCATTTTTTCAACAGCATTAAACTCAGGGTTACCACCTAGCATAATGTCAGTACCACGACCTGCCATATTCGTCGCAACGGTAATAGCGCCCTTACGACCTGCTTGCGCTACGATAGCAGCCTCACGTGCGTTGTTTTTTGCGTTCAACACTTCGTGACGGATACCTTCACGTTTGAGAAGCTTAGAGAGGTACTCGCTTTTTTCTACGCTGGTTGTACCTACTAGAACAGGCTGCCCGGTTTCAAAACGCTCTTTGATGTCTTCAACAACAGCGTTGAATTTTACAATTTCGTTCTTATGTACGCGGTCGGGGTGGTCAACGCGCTGAACTTCCTTATTCGTAGGAATAGCAACCACGCCAAGTTCGTAAGTATTCATGAACTCTGCTGCTTCAGTCTCTGCAGTACCTGTCATACCGGAGAGCTTGTCGTACATGCGGAAATAGTTCTGCAAAGTAATCGTTGCCATGGTCTGGTTCTCAGGCTTAATTTCGACAGCTTCTTTAGCTTCAATAGCCTGATGGATGCCCTCGTTATAACGGCGTCCGGGGAGGATGCGTCCAGTATGTTCATCGACGATGAGAACTTCACCATTCATGACGACATAGTCTTTATTGTTCTTAAAGAGTTCTTTAGCTTTAATAGCGTTATTTAAGAAACCAATGAGCGGAGTATTAGCTGGCTCGTAAAGATTCTCAATTCCGAGGTGGTCTTCTACCTTGTCAATACCGGATTCAAGGATACCGACGGTACGCTTCTTCTCGTCTACTTCGTAATCTTTTTCAGGAAGAAGAGTCTGTACGAAACGTGCAAATTCAGCGTACCAGCGGTGTGCTTCTCCTGCAGCTGGTCCGGAGATAATCAGCGGGGTACGAGCCTCGTCAATCAAGATGGAGTCAACTTCGTCGACAATGGCGAAGTTGTGCCCACGCTGAACCTGTTCTTCAACACTCCACGCCATGTTATCGCGTAGATAGTCGAACCCAAACTCGTTATTGGTGCCGTAAGTGATGTCTGCTGCGTATTGTTTACGTCGCTCTTCTGGAGTCTGGTTCGAAAGGATAACGCCCGATTCCATCCCCAAAAAACGGAATACTCGTCCCATGAGGTTTGCTTGATATTCGGCAAGGTAATCGTTAACGGTTACGATATGCACGCCTTTACCAGATAGCGCATTAAGGTATGCCGGCGCGGTGGCGACAAGAGTTTTACCCTCGCCGGTTTTCATTTCGGCGATATTGCCGAGGTGTAGGGCTGCCCCGCCCATCAGCTGAACGTCATAGTGGCGTTTTCCAAGGGTACGCTTTGAGGCTTCACGTACAACAGCGAACGCTTCTGGCAAGAGGGTGTCAAGAGATTCGCCATCTTTAATGCGAGCGCGGAACGAGTCTGTTTCTGCACGCAGTTCGGCGTCACTCATATTTTCAAAGCTGCTTTCGAGCGAGTTCACTGCATCAGTGTACGCACGAAGCTGTTTGAGAATTTTTTTATCCCCTGCGCGAAGAATCTTCTCTAAGAAAGATGCCACGAAAACTGACTCCTTGAGACGAAAACTTTAAATACGGTACCGACACTTTATGTCAGCACATCATCACTATTCTAGGCTAAAAACTAGTCAATATGAGAACGCTTTTCGTATTACTCTCTCAGCTAAGCCTTATTTTTAGAGGACAACCCCTAGAAATAAGGGTTTTAGAATACAAAAACGGCATCAAATAGCTGGCGCCACGTTTTGTGAGCTGTCCAGTATTTGATGCCGTTTCAGCTAGGCTAAAGCACCTGAGCAAAATCCTTAGGCGCTTTAAACACTACTTTGATAAAGACTAAATAAGAATCTTACTCAGGAGTGTTTTCTAAAGAAATCACGCCGTACGTCCATCCTTTACGACGGTACACAGCAGATGGTGCACCCGTTTCTTTATCAAGATAGACAAAGAAGTCATGCCCAACGAGTTCCATATGATCCACAGCTTCTTCTGCCGTTAAGTGTGTTGCAGGGAAACTCTTACGCCGGATTTCTACGGGTGAAGAGACTTCATCTTCAAGAGAATACTCGGTAGAAAAAGCAATTTCTTCGACGGGCACATCATCTAGATGTATCTCAGAGATAGCAACTTGTTCCGTCACGATGGGGAGAGATCCGGTTGCTTCAGAAACTGAGATAGGACGTTTTGTTCCTGATTTGCTAGGTTTGCGTCGGTCTCGTGCACGGCGTAAACGCTCAAGGAGTTTTCCGTAGGTGTCATCAAAGACCGCGAATTTATCTTCTCCAGTAGCTTCTGCACGAAGAACAGGGCCTTTGCCGATAACAGTAATTTCTGCGCCAATAATTTCTGGACCAGAATGGCCTTCTTTAGTGAATTTTATTTCGATGGTGCTGACGCGGTCACCTAGTTGCTCAAACTTTGCAACTTTATCTTCAACATGTTCACGCAGACGTTCAGTAACTTTAACGTTTCGTCCGATGATGTTAATTTCCACAATTCCCTCCAGCATATTTGGGGGCGTGTACTTAGCTGCGACTCCATCCGAAGAGGAGCTAAGCCGAGGAATTCGTCTTTGATTCCCTATCACTAGCCTAGTTCAAAAGATGTCTCGTGTCACGCAAAAGATTTTTCAGGTGAGAATATATACGCTACCCACAGCGAACATTCGCCATCTTTTAATCAAGAGATATAGGTGGATACCCCACAGTATATGTAGAGGTGCCACCCCGATAAGGAACATAAGCAACCGTAACCGCACCTATCACTTTGCCCCCAGCAGAAGAAATAACACGATACCCCTCCGCTAAAGTCGCTCCCGTAGTCAATACGTCATCTACGAGAAGACAATGCACACCACGAACATCATAATAGAACCCCATAAAAGACAGAGGTGGTGACGATAAACGCATAGAATGAGACAGCCGTTGACGGCGTTGAGCCCCCGTCAAAAGTTTCTGCCCCGACTTATCTCCCCTACCCCAGCGCTTTTTCTTGGAGAGAAGACCATACGATACACAAGACACACCAGCGTACTCCCCCATCAACCGGCACACACGCTCTGCCAATAATTGAGCAGGGACATAACCGCGTCTTCGTGTTGCACTTGGGTCAGAAGGCATGGGAATAAGAACTATACGTTTAACATCTTCAGCCTGTTGGAGACATTCCACCACTGCACGAACCAGACCGGTAGCAAGAATATCGAGAAGATCCGTGCGTGAATGATTCTTATACGCCAAAATGCTGCGTGCTAACTCATGTTCATACGCCCCAGCAGAATATATTGGACACCCGACTCCATCAACTCTAGAACAATGAACGTTCAGTAGTGAATGGCGAACCTGAAAATCACAATGAGAGCATAAAGAACGGTTCACAGCCTTCGTCCCATATGCCCCGCAGCTTGCACAGACTCGAGGTCGAATCAGTTCTAGGGCGTCAGAGCACAATAAGCGCAGATAAAAACCCATTGAAGATAGCACAGCACTAAGTATCTCTCTATGGGGCGAGAGACTCTTAGGATTTTTCATATCTGTGGATAAAGATATGAAATATTTTTCTGACGTTTTAGCAGTAATTGGCGACTAACCTGAATAGTTTACGTCATGCAATGGGATGTCGATACGAGACCAACCACGATCGACCAAAGTGTAAAGACGCCCGTCCTTTGTCTGAGCAACAATCTGGTTATTCCCTGCACCAGAAGCGATAAGAGATAAACCATCTAGCCGTTCAACAGAAGTAATCTCCCCCGATAGGTAGATAATCTCAGATTCGCCCGAAAGTTCATCTGCTGCAATAAGGCTCTGATCACTTGTCCAAGAGACATCAGTTACGTCAAGAGTCGTCCCTAAACGGACGGGAGAAGTCAGCTCAAGTGGTTGGTGATCAGAACTACGATGAATACCAGATACCCACACATATGTTTCGCCGTCAAGAGTTGCAACAACCGCCGCACGCGCACCATCACGAGAAATACGAACAGATTTCACGTCGTATCCCTCTAACCATGGAGAACGAACATCAACCTGTTTTTTCTCCTGAGAGTTTACATACGAAACAGCTCGCAACCGGCCTGTAGAATCAGCGCTCCATAGCCATTGGAACTGGTCAAAAGATGGGTGTGTTAGTCCAACACCATCAAACATATGAGTAATCTTCTGATCAGAGACCCAAAAGAGTGACTGTTGTAGAGAGTCTAAGAACGCGAAGTTTTTACGAGTGTAATCCATCGCTAGATCCCGAGGATTAGCCACCGCAATATCAACAATTTTGTTCTGGTCAGCATCATTGAAAATTTCGCTACGAGTAACTAGCTGGTTTCCGTCAAGAGCAACGATATTGCCCGATACACTAGGGTTGACCTGAGGAGCAACATAATTATCGAGAGGACCAGCTTTGACATCTTGATCGTCAAAGGTCAATTTGACAGAGTCAATACCGCCCAAAAGTGATAGCGTTTGCGTCAGCTGAGAGTTCATCCGTTCAATATCGAGCTGTGAGATATCAGCACCTAGCCCCTCACCGTGTAAGCTCACTTGGGCAACAGTCTCCTCCACCGGAACAGAGTTACGAGTGAGCGTTGTCCCCGAGGGGATAGCACTACTCACAGCACCCTCAAGGTACGGTGCGGCCCCTTCTAGAAGAACCTTCGTAATTGAGGTAACAACCGTTGGGCGGTCGGCAAACCAACGGATGTCAGGTACGGCATAGGTGTATGTAGGGTCATAAAAGTACAAGGTGTATGTCGCAAAAACCTGAATAAAATCATGATGGTTCATCACAGTGCCTTGCGGTGCCTGAGCAATACGCCACTGCCCATTGACCTGAACCATCTTAAACCTAAGGTTTTCTGGGGAGACTTCCGCATATGATGTTGCGATTCCTCGCCGGTCAATAGAAGTTGCCACAGGAATCGTGACCGAATATTCATCGCCGTGTTGAGCACCCTCATGAGCAGTATCTGAGGTGACTTCTAAAGTTGTAGAATCCCGATATACTAAGGTCCGTTCATCAGGTATCCAAGAGTTTGAAAACTCTTCCGTCAGATATTCACGGGCTACTTGATAATCATCTTTCGCACCAGCACCAGCCCGTAAAAATCCTTGAATAATTTCCTGCGGACTTGCACCATCTCGAGGGGGGTCAAGCACAATACTGCTCTGAGTATCAGGACTTGTACTTTGAGAATCAGCATAGTGGCTAACAGCACCACTTTGTGGAATACTTGCACAGCCACTTACGCCGACAAGAAAGCATAAGCCCACACCAAGATAACGAACCTTGGTAGAAGAATATATTTTTTTCATCTAATTTTCACCATGCTGGTTCTTATCCTCAGCGTCAGACACATCGGAATCGGTAGAAGTCGGAACGTCAATATCTAGATATTCATCGGGAGGAAGAGCATCCCCTGATAACCGTACGGGAGATTTGCCCATAGGTTCTCCTTGACGGAGAGGTAAAGTCATACGGAAACACGCACCTTCTGCCGGACGCCCCCAACATTCGAGAGTACCACCGTGTAAACGTACGTCCTCAGCTGCAATAGAAAGCCCCAAACCGGTACCGCCAAGAGTACGTTTACGTGAAGGGTCTGCCCGCCAAAAACGGTTAAAGACCTGCGTTACATGTTCTTCACTGAGCCCAACACCATGGTCACGAACAGCAACACCTAACGCTGTCTCAGATGTTGCAATATATACGTCAATCGGCTGGCCTTCACTATGTTCAACAGCATTAAACAGCAAGTTTCTTAGCACGCGTTCAATGCGACGGTGATCCATTTCTACAGAGATATCGCTGTTATCATGATGAACTCTCAGCTCAGTACCGGTACGTTGTAAATGAGGTTCTACTGAGATAAGAACTTCCTCAAACACCGCCATAAACTGCACAGACACAGCATCCAACGTTGCAGAACCAGCGTCAAAACGAGAAATTTCTAGAAGGTCAGCAAGCAACGCATCGAAGCGGTCTACTTGATGATAGAGCAACTCCGTGGGGCGACGATATGCTACCCCAAATTCGTCGCGGCCATCGTATAGCATTTCTGCTGCCATACGCACGGTGGTTAAAGGTGTACGTAACTCATGAGAAACGTCCGATACAAAACGTTGTTGCATCGTAGAGAGAGTTTCAAGACGAGAAATCTGATTTTCAAGGCTATCAGCCATACGATTAAAAGAATTACCTAAACGAGCAGTCTCGTTATGCCCTCGAACGATGACACGTTGCCCTAAATCCCCCGCGGCAAGTTTTTCAGCAGTAATTGCGGTAGAAGAGATAGGACGAATCACAGAACGCGTAATGTACCAGACAATCGTGACAACAATAAGCAACAAGATAAAGAAAGCAACCCACACCACGAGGTTGATATATCGCAACGTTGTTTGTGAGGAGGACAGGTCGTAGACCAGATACAAACCGTATGCAGGGTTTTGAGGGATACGAATACTCGTTCCCACAAAGATAACAGGCTGTCGATGACCGTCAATATTCAAACTTGCAGACTGCCAGTAAATACCTTCATTACGGCTGATGGTATCGCGTAGCTCGGTGGGAATGTCAGAGGTGCTGATTGTGCCATGCTGACTCTGTTCAGAGATAAATCCTTGAGCAGAGGTTCCCTTATTAGGGGCAAGCACCCATTGCTTTTCTGATTCTTCTCCCCCAGCTTCAAGAACTGTTAAGAACCGCAGGACGTTACGGTGAATCTCAGAGCGTCCCGTAGCGTCAGAACTATCAAGTAGTGATTGAACATTCGAGAACCCAGCTGCTGAGTCCTGTAATGATTGATCTACTCTACCTCGGAAAAGAGAATTAGCAATCTGCGAGGACAAGAAAGAACCAACAAAAATGAAGGTGACAATCAGCAGCACAATAGCAGCAGCAATCGCACGAAATTGCAAAGATTGGTGCCAATACAAACGAAAACGCCTAAGAGGGTTCGAGAACCACTCACTATTGCGGTATTGCCGTGCCGTAATAGGGGGTGCCTGAGGAAAATGTTTAGCCACAACTTTGCCTAACGGCGGGTCCTATCAGCTGCAGCTTTATATCCCACACCACGAACAGTTAGAACAATCTTAGGATTTTCGGGGTCCTCTTCAATCTTTGAGCGTAGACGCTGAATATGTACGTTCACGAGACGGGAATCAACAGTCTTCTCGTATCCCCATACATTCCCCAAAAGTGTTTCGCGGGTGAGTACCTGACCCGGTTGCTGCGCAAGGTTAGCAAGAAGCTCAAATTCTAAGGGGGTTAAAGGAATCAGCGCACCATCACGAGAGACAGTGTGCCCCGCTAAATCAATAATCAGACCGCCAACACGAAGTGGCTCGTTGCTGTGATCTTCACGCGGACGTAGGCGAGCGCGAATACGTGCCAAAAGTTCAGCTGGTTTAAAGGGTTTGGCAATGTAGTCGTCTGCGCCTGCTTCTAATCCGCGGACGACGTCTTCGGTGTCGCTTTTAGCGGTGAGCATGATGATGGGCACGTCTGAGTCTTCACGTATTTTGGAGCAGACTTCGATACCGCTCATCCCTGGAAGCATAAGGTCAAGCAGGATGAGGTCTGGCTGGTTGCTATTAAAAGCGTCCCGTGCTTTGTCTCCGGCTTCGCAAAATACTGTTTCGTAGCCTTCTTGTGCTAGGACGATGCCAACCATTTCGGCGAGAGCTTCGTCATCATCAACAATGAGAATTGTAGAGTTCATTTTTCTCCCATAGGGTCGCGACGTCTTCCCTAGTCTATCGTGTTCTTTTCATGGGGTGGGGCATCATGGTGGAACATTCTTTATGAGTCTTGGGCTATCTCGCTGAGGGCTTGAGCTGTTTGAACGAGTTCTGTAAAGATGCTGGTAGCATCTTCGATGTTCATGAGGTGGAGTGTTGCATTATCGTAGAGGGTCACTTGTGATAAGGCTTGCGCGGGCAGTCCGATGGTGCGCCAGCTTTTCCAGAGGTGGTAGGCCTGAGTTGGGATATGGCTCTTCAGGTTGTTACCGGTGATTGCTAGCCAGAGTTCTTTGCCTCTTTCAGCATGCGGAGCAATTTTTTCCCAGTCATGTTGTGTGTAGTTTGTGGTGTCGAACCAGAGGGCGTCGGGTATTGATTGTATGGTGTTGAGGTTTTGAATGTCGCATCTGGTGATAGCTAGTGAAATGGAACGTTGCTGTAAGTGTTGTTGAATGAGACCATATGTTTCTTGAAGCTCATGTTGCGGTAGGTGTCGAATGGTTCGATACCCACTTGCGGTAGGAATGTTTCCGTGCAGTGCTGTTTCAAGATATGGCTCTTCAAGTTGCAGGTAGAGGTGTTGAGATCCCGTTGCGGTATCAATGGTGTCAATCCAGTTGGAGAGCCCGTTGAGGAAGGAGTCTCGGATGTCTCGTCTAGCTCCGTGGTCGCTAATAGCGCGTTCTCCGTTGGATAGGTAGAGCGATACAGCCAAAGAGATAGGCCCCATGAATTGGAGTTTGAGATTTTTCCCTCGATCTTCTTCTTGCCCAATAACGTCAGCTAATAGGTTGATATCCGAACGGAATGTGGAGCGGGCCAGTTCGCTTTCTCGAGAGGTGCCGTTACTTAACCGCCACCCATAGGAGGCCCCTTCTGCGTGGAGTTCATCGAGGGTTGCGATGGTTCTGGCAAGTGTGGTTGCGGCGTATCCACGTTGTGGCAGTTCCGGAAGAAAGGGCAGGTGTGGGTTTCCGAGCTCTCCTCGGACGCGGAAAATGCTGTCAAGGAGGTTTTCTCCGCTGAGAGTTCCGGTTGCGCTGGCGCGTACCCTAATAGGTGCTTCAGTGATAGTTTGTATTTTCACGGTGTTGAGGGCTGGGATGTTCTGGCATCTGCTATTGCTGGTAGCAGTTTTAACAAGCTTGCGGGGACGCGGTGGTGTTATTTTCTTGCGCGATTTGTTCGTGGTGCCGAATCACCTCTGAAATGATGAAATTCAGAAATTTTTCTGCAAATTCTGGGTCTAAATCAGATAGTTCCGCAAGAGAACGCAAACGTTTAATTTGAGCAGCTTCTCGGGCAGGGTCTCCAGCTGGTAGTTGGTGTTCAGCCTTAAGGTGTCCGACACGTTGTGTTGCCCTAAAACGTTCTGCCAAGATATGCATCAGTGCAGCGTCAAGATTATCAATAATTTTCCGAATGCTGTACAGCTCTTCAAGGACTTCTGGTTGAACCTGTCCTCTTAACGATGATGCGCGCTGGTCGAATTCTTTATGTGCTTGGATGTCTTGTGAGTCAGGCATGTTTTTACCTTTGGTGAGTTGTTGTGCGCTGTTATGTGATGACTATTTTTATGAAGCGTTAATATCTTCTCTTTCCGTGGAATATGCACGGTTAATGGTTGCTTGTCCAAGGACGCGTGTTCCTTGATACATCACCATAGTCTGTCCGGGCGCTACTCCGCGCAACCCCTCATTCAGATGTACGACGGTTTCTAACCGTAATGAAGTTTTTTCTGTGTCTGTGGTGTTCTCGTCGTCAAGAACCCACTGCATATATGCGGTTGAGGCAACAGGATCAGCGTGGGCCCGTACTTGGGTTGTGACTTCAAAGCTATCGCTTCGAGCGTTCAGTTCGGGTGTTTTGTTAAGAAATTCTTGTACGCAATCAATGGGTAGCCCTGCCCAAGTAGTTCTAATACCACGGATACGATCGATAGCGAGTAAGTCTTTCGAACCGACGATGACTTCATTGGTTTTGGGGCGAATTTCTAGTACGAAACGAGGTTTTCCGTCGGGTGCTGGACGTCCGATAGCAAGTCCTTTACGTTGCCCTACAGTATAGGCTTGAGCTCCAGGGTGCTGGCCTAAAACGTTCCCTTGAGTATCTTTGATGTTACCTTCGCTCATCTGGATATGGTCTTCAAGCCATGCGCGAGTATCACCTTCAGGAATGAAGCAGATATCGTAAGAATCTGGTTTTTTAGCGACGGAGAATCCTCGTCGTGCAGCTTCTGCACGAACTTCATCTTTAGACGGTGTGTCTGCGAGGGGGAACCATGCGTGTTTGAGCTGTTCATGAGTAAGTACGCCCAAAACATAGGATTGGTCTTTTGCCCAGGTTGCGGCACGGTGCAGTTCGCGGTTTCCGTTTTCGTCGCTAATGACTTTTGCATAGTGCCCAGTAACAACGGCATCAAAGCCTAACGCTACCGCTTTTTCAAGGAGTGCAGCGAATTTGATTTTTTCGTTGCAACGCATGCAAGGGTTAGGTGTGCGTCCGGCCTCGTATTCGGAGATGAAATCGTCAACGACGTCTTCTTTGAATCGTTCAGAGAAGTCCCATACGTAGAAGGGGATGCCTAGCTGGTCGCAGACTCTACGTGCGTCCATGGAGTCTTCGATAGTGCAGCATCCGCGGCTTCCGGTTCTAAGGGTTCCGGGCATGCGTGATAGTGCGAGGTGGACGCCAACAACGTCGTGTCCGGCTTCTACCGCGCGTGCAGCGGCAACGGCAGAGTCAACACCGCCGCTCATTGCAGCCAAGATTTTCATAAAGATATTTTTCCTTCGTATTGCTGTGTGTGAATGCTCTGAACGTATAAGACAGTCTTCAACTTACCAAATTGCTAATGCCAGATGTGTTCATTCGGTACGTGCGCCGCTAAACCAGCTTTATGGGCTTGTTCATAAGCTCCGGGCAACGCTTCCATGAGGGCCTCAATGTCTTCGCTGGTGCTGGTATGTCCGAGGGTAAAACGTTGTGCACCACGTGCGTGTTCTTCATCAACTCCCATGGCAAGTAGCACGTGGGAAGGACGTGGAACTCCGGCATTGCAGGCAGAGCCAGTAGAAGATTCTATACCGGCCATATCGAGGAGGAAGAGCAAAGAATCTCCTTCGCAGCCGTCAAAGGTGAAATGTACGTTATGTGGTAGCCGGCGGGTGGCGCCTTCTTGTTCCAGTTCTTCAATTGATTCGGGTTCTGCCCCGCGTAGTGTTGCGTTGGGTATCTCGTGGCGGATACGTTCAATGAGAGTGTTCCGGAGTGTCCCAAGGCGCACCATTTCTTCAGCGAGGTGTTGAGTGACTTCTTGAGCAGCTACACCAAATCCGGCAATGCTTGCGGTATCTAGTGTTCCTGAGCGGACGGCTCGTTCTTGTCCCCCACCGTGGAGGACTGGTGCTAGGGCGGTAGTTCGGGTAGCAATCAGTGCGCCGATACCTTGAGGTGCACCCATTTTATGTCCAGATATTGCCATGCTGTTTGCCCCTATCTGACGGAAGTTGATGGGGATAGCTCCGAAGGCTTGTACTGCGTCGGTGTGAAACGGAATATTGTAGGTGGCACTGAGTTCTGCAATTTTGCGGATTGGTTGTATGGTACCAACTTCGTTGTTCGCCCACATAACGGTGATGAGAGCCGTATTTTCGGGGTCTTCTTCGATGAGAGCTTTGAGTGCTTTCATGTCGATAAGGCCGTGTGAGTCTACGGGTATCCAGCATAGTTGCGCTTGTTCATGCGCTTCGAGCCATTCTGCTGATTCGCTGACCGCATGATGTTCTATGGAGCTGATGAGGATACGCCGGCATTGGGGGTTTATGTGAGTTCTTTTACGGTAGATACCTTTAATGGCGAGGTTGTCGGCTTCGGTTCCGCCTGCGGTAAAGATTACTTCTGCACTATCGCAGCCTACAGCTTGGGCGATACGTTCGCGGGCTTGTTCTACAACCGCACGTGCTCTGCGTCCTGCGGAGTGTAAGGCTGAAGCGTTTCCGCTGTATTTTAGGTGTTCTGTTACTTCGTCAATTACGGATGCTAGTGGTTGTGTGGTTGCCGCATGATCAAGGTATGTACGTTTCATGAGAACAGGTCCTTTGGTTTATCTAGCGGTACTTGGCCTCCACTATTTTACGCTTATCATCCTAGACGAGCACATGAGATGTTTCACCTTCTCTGTGGCGGGTCACGGCTGATGATGACAAAGGCGATGAGGGAAGGCATACACTAGAGGTGTGTTTAATATTCTTTTCTATACTCCTGAGATTCCGGGTAACACTGGAAATGTTATTCGTTTAGCGGCTATTACGGGGGCAAAGTTACATCTTGTGGAGCCTTTAGGGTTCAACTTTGATGATGCGCATTTGCGTCGTGCTGGTTTGGATTATCATGATCTTGCGGTTGTTCAAGTACATCAAAATATTGAGCAAGCGTGGGAAGAGCTTAAGCCTGAACGTGTTTTTGCTTTTACGACGACGGCGCAGAAGAATTTTGCGCAGGTGTCGTATCGTCCCGGCGATGTTCTTTTATTTGGCCCTGAATCTGTTGGTCTTCCTGAGCATGTTCAGAACGCCCCGCAAGTCACGGAGAGGGTTCGTATTCCGATGTTAGAAGGACGTCGTTCGCTAAATCTTGCAAATTCTGCGTCTATTGCGGTGTATGAGGCGTGGCGTCAGAATGATTTCTCAGGGGCACTGCTTTAAGGAGTGTTTTCGTCTCATATCAATGGGATTTTATGAGAGGGGGTAGCAGGTTAGACTGCTACCCCCTCTATTTTTATAGCTTTTGTTGAGGTGTTGGTGTTATTTTTTCTGGGCGTCTGCGGCGTTGCCGAGAGTGATTTCTTTTTCTTCGGATGAGCCGTTACGCAAAATGGTTGCTTTGACGGTTTGTCCGGCTGCTGCTTCTCTGACGCTAGCTGTCAGTTCTGTAGAGTCGGTAATACGATGCCCGTTAAACATGGTGATAACGTCACCTTTTTGCAATCCGGCTTTTGCTGCTGCGCTGTCGGGGACAACTGCCTCGATGCGAGCACCGTCGCCGAACATTTCACTTTGGTCGTTATCGGCTGGTGAGGTAGAGACGTTAGCGCCAAGGAATCCGTGAGTTGCTACGCCGTCTTTGATAATTTCTTGGGCAATACGGTGGGCATAGTTGATGGGAATGGAGAATCCAACGCCGATGTTTCCTCCCGAGCTTGCTGAGGATGGGCCTGATTGTGCTGAGGCGATGGCGACGTTGATACCGATCACTTCGCCTTGAGTATTGACGAGTGCACCGCCAGAGTTTCCGGGGTTAATAGCGGCATCTGTTTGGAGGACGTTCAAAGAAATAGTTTTCTTTGGCGCTGATACTCCGTCAATATCTTGTCCGGGGATTTGGAATTGGAAGGGAAGGTTTTGGTTTCCGAGGTTGGGTCGCTGGTGTTCTTCTTGAGGTGTTTCTTCGGGTGCTTCTGAGGATGCTACTTGAATAGTTCGGGATAGGGTTGAAATGATTCCGTCAGTCACGGTGTTTTGTAGCCCTAGCGGTGCACCAATTGCGATGGTTGTTTCTCCGACGTTAAGCTTTTGGGAGTTTCCTAGGGTTGCTGGTGTGAGGGTTAGTCCGCTGGGGTCTATTTTGATGACGGCAAGATCGCTGGTGGGGTCTGTTCCGACGATGGTTGCGCTAACAGTGTGTCCGTTTGAAAGTTGGACTTCAACTGCTGGGTTATTGACTTTTCCATCAAGAGTTACAACGTGTGTGTTGGTGAGGATATGGCCTTCTCCGTCAAGGATGATTCCAGACCCAGAGCCTGTAGCTCCTGGTGCAACAACACCAATGGTCACAACTGACGGCATTGCTTTTTCTGCAGCAGCGGTAATGGCGTTGACGGAGTCTTTGTTATTAACGATGGTTGTTCCGGCATTGGTGGTGGTGATAGTTGATGAGGTGTTTTGTGAGAGAGCAACAACACCTGCTCCGACTCCTCCGCCGATGAGTGAGGCGATGAGTGCAGCGCCGAGGAGTACACCACCTGCATATTTTTTAGACGTTTTGGGGTGTTCTTCAAAGTAGGGGGTGTTATATGAGGTGTAGTAGGGTGATTCGGCGTGGTATGCGCCAGTGTAGCCGTGTTGGTTTTCGGAAGTGTTATAGGGTTGTTGGTTCTGCGAGGTAGGGGCATAAGGGTTTTGCTGGTATCCGGCAGTGTTTGAATTGTGCTGTTGGTTCCAAGGTTCTTGTGACATATTTGTTATTCTTCTTTCTTGTTTTAAAGGCCTGTGTCGATATCCTCAGTGTATACCTGTTCAAATATCTACTATTTTTTACGTATCTTTACTATCTATCATTTATCTGGAGTTTTATTGAACTTACTCTGGTTATTTTCTGGGAGGTTCTTGCAAGTTTTCTTGGTGTTATTTTTTCTACGCTCAAGACGAATTGTCTTCCACTGCTCTACCAAAGAAAAAATAACGTTTTAGAATGAGCATAAGATTCTTCATCACCGTCAGATAAGGGGCACAGAGGAAGACATGGCAAAAAATCGCACTTTTCTCAGGACACTTCTCACAAGTTCCGTGGTATTTCTGGCATGTGTTCAGGTACCTGCATTCGCAGAAGAACCCATGAAAATCCCCGCCGGTACTCGAATCATTGATGAAGCTCACCTTGTATCTCAGCATCAGGGGCTCTCCGAAGAGATTGAACAATTCTCTCAAAAAGAGAATATGAATTTTTATCTTGTTTTAGTCAAGAATTTTGAACACCCACACCAAGCTCAAGCATGGGTCAAGGAACTAGCACAGCTCAATAACATGGGAGCTAATGACGTTGTTCTAGCGGTCGCCACCGATTCACGTCAAGCCTATTTCCAAGCAGGTAGTTCACAGGTTCTCTCCGAAGAACAACTTCAAGATATCTACCAGAACAAGGTATTTCCTTACCTCAAAAAATCTGACTATCAGCAGGCTGCTATTGCAGCAATGACAGCCATCGAACAGGCCAGAGAAGGTTCAGACAGTTCACTAGGAACCTTCGGTATGCTCGGTGGTCTGGCGGTGTTAGGAGTCGGCGGTGCCGCATACTATGCTTCTCGAAAGAACTCTCGAAAATTACGCAGAGTCCCAGCCTCCTCACATGAAAGACATACCCCTTCTACCCCGCTACCGCAATTACGTGCCAACGCCGATTCTCTTCTCTTACAGGCCGATAACTCTATAGCTGAGGCAGAACAAGAACTCGAGTTTGCGCGCATGCAATATGGGGATTCTGCGGTTCACAGCTTCGTCGAAAGAATCTCTACCGCAAAAGATAGTCTTCAAAAAGCTTTCCAATTACAACGGCAGCTTGACGACGATATTCCCGACACCGAAGAAGACCAACGTCAGTGGCTTGAAGATATTATTTCTCGTTGCCAAAACATTATTACTCAGCTCCATCAAGAATTACGTAGCATTAGCCAGCTACGACAAATCGCTCGTAACGCTCCAGAACTCATTGCCACGTTGCAGAAGTCTTCTCAAAGTCTTAGCACCCAAGAACCCAAGGCGCTAGCAGTGATAGAGCAGCTACAGAACCACTACACAGCATCTGCTTTAGAGCAGGTAACCGATAACCATCAACAAGCTGTAGAGCGTTTAGAGTTCGGTCGTCGTAGCCTAAAAATTGCTGAGGAGAAAGTCTCCGAGCAACAATACGATCAAGCTTCAGCAGACATCCACGCAACCCAAGAAGCATTCTCTCAAGCACAAAAATTGCTTGAGTCAGTCATGGCATCGCCCGAACAGTTAAGACAAGCGCAGCGCTCTGTCGAAGACGCACTACTTCTAGCAGAACGAGATATTGCCGAAGCACAAAGTTTTGCTCAGCACCAAGACCGTGCACACATGGCGAGCGCAGCGGCTGGTCTTCAAAGTGTTGTTCAGCAGATTCGTGCGCATCTTCAGAACCAACAGATTGATCCTTTAGCAATGTTGAGTCGTTTAGAGAATGCACGTACTCATCTTGATGATTCTCTCAAAGAGATTAGAGAATTTCAGGAGCAGACGCAACGTGCCCGTGAGAGTCTCAAACACACTCTCTTCTCTGCCCAGACGCAGGTTCATAGTGCTTCTGAATTTGTACGAGCACGTCGTGGTGGTGTCAAAACGCCGGCGCGCACTGCCTTACAAGAGGCACAACGTTATCTTCAGCAGGCTCAACAGTTACAGCATCAAGACCCTGTTAGCGCACTAGAACATGCGCAGCAGGCAATTCGTTTAGCAACAGAGGCAAAAGACCGTTCCTCGCAGGATGTTCAACGTTTCGGGCAGCAACAGCATGGGGATTATCCTTCTGCAATGTTGGGCGGAATCCTCTTAGGAACATTGCTCAACGGTGGAGGTTCTTCTTCTGGTAATACGAGTTTTGGTGGAGGTTTTGATAGTGGTTTTGATGGTGGCTTTGGTGGTTTCGATGGACCTGGTACTGGCGGAAATTTCTAAAGTTAATTTTTGATAAACCCTATGATTTTTAGGTGTTTTCTCGGTATCTTATGAAGAAACACTGACACAATATAGTTATTGTCTCCTTGTGGAGGCTCGATAATACTAGGAAACTTTTGAGGAAGTGACCCAATGGTAAAACAATCTATTTTTAGCCGTATCGCACAGTTAGCAAAAGCAAATATTAATGCTTTGTTAGATGCTGCAGAAGATCCCCAGAAGATGCTTGATCAGATGGTGCGTGACTATTCCGCTAATATCACCGAAGCAGAGCAAGCAGTAGCGCAGACCATTGGTAATCTTCGCCTCCTTGAAGAAGACTATGCTTCTGATGAGCGTGAAGCGCAAGAATGGGGAGATAAGGCGCTCTCTGCTTCACGTACAGCAGACCAGTTCCGTGCTTCTGGGGATACTGCTAATGCAGATAAGTTCGATAATCTTGCAAAAGTCGCTCTTGGCCGTCAGATGAGCCTTGAGCAAGAGATGGCCGTTGCTAAACCGCAGATTGAGTCTCAGACTCAAGCGGTAGCACAGCTCAAAGACGGTCTAGCAAAGATGCAAGAGAAGCTACGTGAGCTTTCTGCGAAGCGTGATGAGCTTGTTGCTCGTCAAAAGAATGCGGCAGCTCAGGCTCAGGTTCATGATTCGCTAAAGTCCTTTGACATTATGAATCCTCAGTCAGAACTTTCACGTTTTGAAGAGAAAGTTCGTCGTGAAGAAGCGCGTGTTCGTGGTGCACAGGAATTGGCAGCTTCTTCTGTTGATGCCCAGTTTAATGAGTTAGAAGAACTCGGCAAACAAAGTGAGTTAGAGGCACGTCTGGCAGCTCTTAAGAACAAGAATTCTTAAATTATCGTATCGTTCAGATAATGTTGGGGTGCGAAGAAAACTGAAAAGTTTTCTCCGCACCCCAGCATTTTTCTGTGGAGAACGTTTTATGGTTGGGAAATAGCTAGTTGGTTCTGCACCCGATGAATGAGCATTTCTAAAGCGACGAGGTTGCTGCCGCCTTCTGGGACGATAATGTCAGCTTGTCGTTTTGAAGGCTCCACGTAGAGCTCGTGCATAGGCTTTACTGTGGTGAGATATTGTTGTTCTACCGATTCGATAGTTCTTTGACGTTCAAGAACGTCTCGACGCATACGACGAAGAATACGAACATCTGCATCAGTATCGACAAAAATCTTAATATCGCAACGTGAGCAGATACGTTCTTCAGCGAAAATCAGAATACCTTCAATGATGATAATAGGTCGGGTATTGACAGCCATCGTCTGGTCCGAACGATTATGTACCGTGTAATCGTATACTGGAGTTTCGATGTCTTGTCCGTTGAGCAGTTCATCAAGGTGTTCAATAAGAAGATCGTTATCGAAGGCTTCGGGGGCATCATAGTTGAGTTGGCAGCGTTCTTCGTAGCTGAGCTCGTCGTGACGTTTGTAGTAGTTATCGTGGTATATCACGGCAACTTGACCTTCGAAGGAGTCTACGAGAGCGTTCGTCAGCGTAGTTTTTCCTGAGCCGGTTCCTCCGGCAATTCCTATTACAAGCGGTTTCATGAACGTCCCTAGGGTTTCCTCATCTGTGTATTCCTCGTATATTGTTTCATGTTTTTAGTGTGCTCGTGCAAGTTCTTTAACGATATCGAGGCTCTTAGATGAAAGAACGTACGAGATTCAGTTCTTCATCCAATAGCAACAAGCCAGTTTCATCAGATATGCCTAAGGCTTGAGCAGGTATTGTGGTTGCTGAAGAGAGTACTTGTTCTAGAGGAATCCCAAAGGAATACGCGGTACGAGTTGCTCTTCCTAGGGTAAGTGTGCTCCCTGCAATAGCACCATTAGAATCTAACCGTGCTACGGAGTCTTTAACCGTAACGTCAAGGCTACCTAGTTTATAGTTTCCGTCGCAGCAACCAGCCGCTGCCATAGCGTCGGTAATCAGCGCTATACGCTCAGGAGCTTGAGCAAATAGCATTCTGACCATTGGCGCATACACGTGAGTACCGTCAACGATGACTTCGCAGGTTACCCCTGGGGTGTCTAAAGCGGCGGCTATGGGGCCTGGTGCACGATGGTGCAAAGGGCTCATTGCGTTAAAAGTGTGTGTGAGCAGTGTAGCGCCTGCTTCAAAAGCAGCTTTGGCTTGTTCATAGTTAGCGTCCGTATGTCCAACAGCAACGCGAACACCATGTTGCACAAAAGTTTTTGTGGCAGCTAAATCGCGGTCAGTTTCAGGAGCTAAAGTGACTTGTTTAATGTAGCCTTGGCCAGCTTCAATCAGTTGTTCTGCAAGTTCTGGTGTTGGTACGGTGAGGTAGTCTTCACGGTGCGCACCTTTATGTAGGGGTGAGAGGAAGGGGCCTTCAAGGTGAATTCCGACAAGTGCTGCATGCTCTTGTGTTGGTTGAGCATATTCTTGGCAGCGTTGGGCTAGTGCGGCAACGGTATCGCACATGTCAGGAACTTGGTTCGTTACCAACGAGGCGATAACACGTAGTGTGCCTTGTTCTCGATGCGTTTTTAATGCGGTATGGCATTCTTCGGGGTCTTCGAAGGCTACTCCCCCGCCACCGTGGCAATGAATATCGGTGTATCCGCGAGTTAGGATGTTTCCGGTACCATCGAGTATTTCGTGTTCTTCTTTTAGCTGAGGTTGTTCTCCTACACCTTGGGAGGTGATTTTTCCGTTTTCAATAATGGCCCATCCGGTGAGAAGTTTTTGGTCTTGTGGGGAGAAAATACGGGTTGAGTGAATCAGTGTTTTCATGGCGTGTCCTTAAGCGTCGTCTCGGATAATTCGCATTTCGTAATCATAGCGGTCTGCGCGGTAGAGCGTTTGTGTTGATTCCACGGCGATACCTCGTTCGGTATATCCGATACGTTCTACCTTGAGCGTAGCAATCCCAAAGGGTTGTTCGAGTGCAAGTGCTTCTTCTGCGTTGAGGTTGGTTGCGCTAATCCTTTGGTGTGCGCTCACAATACGGTAGCCGGTACGTTGTAGTTGTTCATCGAGGGAGGCATGAACTTGGGGTTGTTGTCCGGCGAAGGCTTCAACGAGAAAATAGGCTCTTTCATAGGCCATAGGCACTCCGTCGGCGGTTCGGAGACGGATGATTTCGTATACGTCTTCTCCTGCAGAGATGTTGAGGTTACGGGCAACGGTTGCCGATGCTGGCACAATGCTACAGCTTTCGGTGGTTGAAGCAGGCAGGTGTCCTCGAGCTGTCATGTCTTCGGTAAAGGAGGTGAGGTGTGGTTTTTTAGTGATCCTTTGGCATTCTGCGATGTATGTGCCAGAGCCTTGAATGTTGTAGATGAGTCCACGGACGGATAGTGAGTAGAGCGCTCTTCGGATAGTGTCTCGTGAGACGTTAAAAATATTTTGTAGCTCTCGTTCTGTTGGTAGCGTGTCGTGTGGTTTACCTTCGAGAACGTAACGTTCTTCAATAATTCGAGCTAGCGAACGATATTTAGGTTCTGCGGGTAGGGAATTAGTGCCCTGCCGACGGGAATTGGTCTGCTTATTGGTCGTTTTGGTTCGCATATTTTCTAGTTTATACGAGAAAAAGATTTTATTGGTTCATACAAATAATGATTTGTGGTTTATGCTGTACTTATGGAAATCATCATTCTCTCTACAGCACAAGAAGTTGGTACATACAGCGCAGAAATCATGGCAGACGCTGTACGCCACAACCCACAAGCTGTATGGGGTGTCGCTACAGGTTCTTCCCCCATCAAAACCTATGAACACTTAGCAGAGCTGGTGCGCGACGGACTTGACGTAAGCGCAGTCAAGGCTTTTGCGTTGGACGAATACGTTGAAATTCCCGAAGGGCACCCAGAGTCATACCGCGCTGTCATCAACCGTGAAATTGTTGAAAAAATTGGTCTTCAAGCTCAGAACGTGCACGTTCTTAACGGCCAAGCTCAGGATGTCGAAGTAGAGTGCGCAGCATACGAACAACGCATTAAAGATGCTGGCGGTGTCGATGTTCAACTTCTAGGCATTGGCGCCAACGGGCATATTGGATTCAACGAGCCAGGTTCTTCTCTTGTCTCTCGTACACGCATTAAGACCTTAGCTCCTCGTACCCGAGAAGATAACGCACGTTTCTTCGATGATGATATTAAGCAGGTTCCTATCCACTGCCTCACACAAGGTATTGGCACCATCATGGAATCTCAAAAAATTGTCCTCGTAGCTCAAGGAAAGAGTAAGGCCCGCGCCATCGCACAGATGGTAGAAGGACCTATTGGAACGTACTGTCCTGCTTCGATTCTTCAAATGCATCCGGATGTCACCATTGTTATTGACGAAGATGCAGCTAGCGAGCTAACGTACACCGAGTATTATCGCTATGCTCAGCAAGAAAAACCTGAGTGGCAGAAACCTCGATACGATCGATAATGTCATCACCTCACCGCACCTATAGTTGAGGGCGTTACCTACTACAGGTAGGTAACGCCCTCTAACTGTATATATTGGCCCACGCTTGGGACTGAAAGTAACAATGTATTTGTGTGTTCTGCCTATTTTTATTATTTCATCTGCGCACCATATTTATTCGTGATTCAGTTATTAATTTTTCTCTAGTCACCTAATATTTGCAGGAAAACATCCTGCCAGAGAAAGCAATTCATAGCGAGAACAAGAGCATAAAAGACGTAACCTCATAAACACTATTTATGCGGTGTCACAACAGAGCACAGTCCAAGTAGTTGCACCCTTACTGCAGCAATTTTTGCCAGCGAAAAAATCTCCCATTATTTATCAAGGCATAGAAGCCAATAAACAGCTTCGCCTAAGTAGTCCTGCCCTTCTTGAGCAGCTTACACAAATATCCCTTGCTCCCAACGTTTTAGTTAACGGCAGAGGCAAGGCTTGAAAGAGAGAAAGCTCGGCGAAATGGTACCAAGCAGATGTTCCTGAGCCCTTATCGAGGGACAAGAAAAAGTTTTCTAACCCTAGTTAGAACGCTTGGTCACCTATAGATACAGGTAGGTAACCACTGTTTTAAACATGATTTTAAACAATTTAGAACTTGTCTACATTACGCAAACAAAAGGCGTTAATCTACATTTTTGCAGATTATGACGTAATCACTATTTTAAATAATTTTTACTCTAAAAATCATTGACACCCCCTTCACTAGCGCATACATTAGTGACTGTTACCATATAAGTAACTTTCGCTAGTGAAAAGCCACCTAATTACCCATCGGAGAAATCATGCCTGATGCAGCATTCACTCACAGGGATACCCTAACCTCAACCACTCTTATTGCATGCACACCATAGGACTACGGTTACGTATATGTACAACTTAGATAAAAAACTAAAAACAAAATCTGGCCGGTCGTTCACATACAACTTCTTTGGCTTCATCTCAGTATTCTGCTTTGGATATTTCCTCTTTACAAAAGATATTGAGTTGAATAACATTTTCGTTCTTTACCAAAACCCACTCATCGGCACTGCTTTGATGCTATTAGCAGTTCTTGGAGAAGTTCGCCTGTTCTTGGATGTCAAAAAGTACGAACCTAAGATGGCCTAAAACAGCAAGTGGCTCTACCTTAGAGTAGAGCCACCTGTTACTTAAAAGCTATTGACGCTGATGATATCAAGCCGTATGTTACTTCCCACAAGGAGGTGATAGATGGCTTGATTTATTCCCAAGCTCACTTATCTCATTCATGAGAAACTTCTGCCCTTCCATTACAACGTCAATAAGAGCACCCAAAGAAGCCTTTGCAAGCATTTGACTTAGCCCCTCAGAAAAATCTTCTAACCCTAAATACCCACACAGCAGATAAGGGGAATTCGAGCATCTGCATCTAAGAATTCAGCAACCGCTAAGCACCTATCAAAGCTCAGTGTCTGATTATTGATCTGGCGGGAGAGATGAGCAGGGTCCATCTCAATAAAATCAGCAATCTCTTTTCGAGAATACTCACCGCTGTATTTTTCAATCCACCGCGAAAAAACATCTTCGCTTACTTTTTCTACTTCTATAGCTGAACACTCTAATTTTCCGGCTTTAACGAGAAGCTGACGGAAGGTAGAGAGTATAGAAATCAGCGAACTAGCAGGATATTAGTGGGGGTCTCAACGACATACCAAAACATTCCTAACATTCTATGAAAATTTTGGATATACAAACCTGCCTATTGTTGGCTATAAGAAAGAAAACGTATTGTATGCAGTGTAATACACTGCTCTTATGCGCGTACAAGCACCTTCCAAAAAAGTAATAACCTTCCGAACAACCCCAGACGTTCAAGAACGCTTAGCAAGCCTATCCAAAGAAACTAACCGAACCGTTTCCTTCTATATCAATTCCCTTCTGGAAGAGCACCTCGGAGAACTTGAGCACGCCTATGGGCTTCGCCAAGACGCAGAGCAAGCGCGTTCTGGAAAAGCTAAAACATACTCCCTTGATAGCATCAAAGCTGAATTAGATCTATGAGTTGGAGTGTTGAATTTACTGAAAACTCATGTAAGCACATAAAAAGCTTGGCCGGCAAATAACAAAGCAAATCATCAAACGGTTAAACCGAACTTTTCAAGTAAAAATTTGGTTCAGCTTAAATTCTTTCTTCTCTATCGTTGATTAAGAAAGTAAAACTTGCTAATCATGCAACCATGATGAACAATGAAAAAATTACTTAAGTATGCTGGCTGTAGTCGGTAGAGAAATCAAAGTATGGATTACAAGAGCTGGCATAAAGCAGAAAAATCTAGCCCAAACACTAGGTCTAAGTTCAGTTTCAGTCTCCGAAAAACTTCGCGGGAAAACACCATTTTCCTTAGAAGAACTACTTGTTACAGCGGGAATGCGAGGAATTACGCTAGGAGAATTACTTGGGGAAAATATCATTAACGCAAAAATCCCCTCCACTGCGATGATTAGCAATGAAGGGGAAAAGAAAAGTGCCCCAATCAGATTCACACCAACTGGGGCTACTTATCAAGTGGTTGCGGGGACAGGATTTGAACCTGCGACCTCCGGGTTATGAGCCCGGCGAGCTACCGAACTGCTCCACCCCGCGGCGACTTATATAACTATACACACCTTGTCGATTGAACGCAAACCTAAAATGCTTTTTGTGAGAGAGGATACACTCAGGGGTTGGTTGTTAACTCTCGTTCAAGAACAACAACCAACCCCTGAGCAAAACAACGTCACAACCTTATAGAACGATTCAACGCTGTTTTCAAAACGCCTGTTAGCTATCAGTGGGCTTATCAGCAGATTGCTCCACTTCTACCCCATCAGCTTTCAACGCGTCTTTAATTGCTTGGTCAAGCTTCTTCTGAGCTTCACCATATGCAGACCAATCACCTTTCTGTCGTGCAGCGTCAGAATCTTTAAGTGCCTGATGTGCACGTTGAAGAGCATCCGCTAAAGTTTTTGACTCGCCGGATGAGCTTCCCTCTGCTGTGTCAGAGTCAACCTTCGAAGGATCCACCCCAGCATCCGCAGCAGTCTGGGCGCCAGAAGATCCGTCAAAGAGTTCATTCAACGCTTCATCGAGAGTAGGAGCAAATCCTACCTTCTCGCCGAAACCTACCAACACACGACGCAACGTCGGATACGCCGCATCCCCAGAAGACTCCACATAAACTGGCTGAACATATAAGATACCGTCACCCACAGGTAGAGTCAGCAAGTTGCCGTTAATAACGGATGAAGCACCCTGCCGTAGCAGATTCAGCTCAGTTGATACTTCAGTATCAGAGTTGAACACGTTCTGCGCCTGACCAGGGCCAGGAACAACAGAAGAACGAGGTAACTCCAGAAGAGTGAGTTTGCCGTATTCTTCACTCTTCACACCATCCTTACCAGTTCCGGCATCACCGTTGGCAGCAAGGAACCCATACATCACGTTACGGGTGTTAGAGTCCGACTGCTGAGGGATGAAGCTACTGGTAAGAGAGAAAGAAGCATCCTTTTCACCAGGCATCTGCAAAGACAGATAGTACGGAGGCAATGGACGAGCAGCTTTAACTGTTGGGTCGTTAGGAATAGACCACACATCGTCTTCAGCGTAGAAGCTACCAGCATTCGTCACGTGATATTTATTGAGAATTTCACGCTGAACCTTAAACAGGTCCTGAGGGTAACGCATATGAGCCATGAGGTCTGCACTCATCTCGCTATAAGGTTTGACCGTCTGAGGGAACACTCCCTGCCATGCTTTAAGTACTGGGTCTTGGTCATCCCACGCATATAAGGTAACAGAACCATCGTAGGCGTTGACTGTAGCTTTTACGGAGTTACGGATGTAATTCACTTTCTTCTGAGGCAAAGCTGCAGTAGCACCAGATTCTGTCTCAGAGTCAGTGGTGGCTCGTTGCAGCTCTTCTGCCTGAGAATACGGGTACTGGTCGCTTGTCGTATATGCGTCAATAACCCATAGCACCTGATTGTTAACAATCACAGGATAAGGGTTTCCATCCACCGTCAGATACGGTGCAACCTTTTTAACACGTTCAGTTGGTTTACGGTCATAGAGAATCTGAGACTCAGGGCGGATAGCGTCCGAGAGCAAAATATCGGAGGACTGATGTTTAATCGCATAGGACAAACGGTTAAAGAAGTTACCGATATTAGGTCCACCATTACCACTAAAAGTGTATTTAGCGTCTGCGTTTCCAGAATCATCTGAACTTTGTGGGCGGTCTAGTTCCAAAGGCTCATCATTTTGAGAACCGCCAACGATGGAATATTCAGGAGAGCTCATACCAAAGTAGATACGTGGCTCATAAGTATCGCTAATTTCACCTTGAGCTTGGATACCGCCCTGCATAAATTTGGGCTTTCCATCAGCTTCTACTTGGTTACCGTATGCAGCGATTACCCCATACCCGTGGGTATACACCACGTGACGGTTAATCCACGAAGAACCTTCAGTTTGACGAGGATTCAGCTCACGTGCAGCAAGTACAGTGTCTTGCACTTTTCCATCAATCGTATATCGATCGACAGAAAGCGTTGGCTCAAAACGGTAGTACGGGCGGAACTGCTGCAACTGAGCAAAAGCGCTAGAAACAACGTTAGGATCCAGAAGGCGGATATTAGAAACTGTTGCAGATTCCCCTGTAAGTGCACCAGCGTTTGTTGCAGTGGTTGCGTCATAGCTTTCAACTTTGATGTTGTCTAAACCGTATGCAGCCCGTGTTGCATCAATATTGCGCTGGATATAAGGAGTTTCAGATGCTTGTTCGTTAGGGCGCACCTGAAAACGCTGAATAATGGTGGGATATAAGTTGCCTGCAAGTAATGAAGCAATCACCAAAACGGCGGTTCCTACAAGAGGAATACGCCAACGTTGAGTAACAACAGTAATGGCAAAAAGTATCGCAACAAGCAATGTTGCAATCGCGAGGATGCCTTTCACAGGGATGATGGCATTGACGTCAGTGAACATCGCACCCACCCATTTTCCGCTAGTGGTTTGGGTTGAGATATAACGTTCTAACCAGATTTTTGCCCCGCGTAGCAGAAGATACAAGCAGGCAATAACGGCAGCGTGAATGCGGAAAGCTTTGGTTGTTTCGATACCTTTATCGAGAACTTTAATACCACCGTAGAAGTAGTGTACGGCTCCTCCTGCAATGGCAGAGAAAATCACGATAGTGCTCAAGAAGTCGACGAGTAATTTCCAAAAAGGAAGGGAAAAGACAAAGAAACCGAGGTCTTTACCAAATTCTGGGTCTTCTTGAGAGAATCCAACCCCGTTAAAGAACAGTGCGATGGTGTCCCATTGTGCACTCATTCCGCTACCAACGATGATAGCTCCAACGAGGGGAACAACAATGAGAATCAGTTTTCGTAGACGCTCAACGGAGTCACGATAACGTCCCATGCTTTGTTCCCACAAATCTTGGATCTCAGCGAAGGGGTCTGGGTTGTTTCCAGAGTTTTCTGTTGTGGGGCGTGGTCTTTGAGGACGCGGCATTTTAGGTGGTTCACCGTGCGAGAAAGCATAAAACATGCTTGCCCACAAGCAAACTCCTGCGATAAGGGCAGCTACACCGAAAACAGCTATCTTATAAACGTTTTCGGTGATGAACACTCCAAGATAACCAAGCTGGTTATACCACAGTACGTCCGTATAGATTTGGGTGCCTGCAACGAATAGGGCAATGAGAACAGCAATAATGGTTGTTGTTATAACAAGTGTGCTATTGCTACGTTGTGCAGGACGGGGTTTTTGAGAGGTAGGTCCGGTACTCACATCTTCCTCGATGATGGTTGCGTCGCGAATTCAGTTCGCCGGTCATAGGAGCTTTTCTTGCTATCAGCAGACAAGCTCAAAGGTATGTATCTATTGTGCCAAATAACAAGGGCCTTTGGTACGAGAACATCCCGTGATGACAGGTTTTACCTCTAACCTGAAAATACGCTGAATAGATGTGTTATATATGGTGGTTAATCCCGTTATACTGAAGCCATGTCTAATGATGCACAACAGCTTGAAGCAATTAAAAATGGGTATTCCTTTGAAGGGAAAACCATCCCCTTAGGCGTAGCAACCTGCGACGGAGTGCCCGATCCAGAAGCAAAAGTCTCACTACCCCTATCTATGATGAACCGGCACGGTCTCGTTGCCGGTGCCACAGGTACTGGAAAGACTAAGACTCTACAGGTTCTTGCAGAGCAGCTCAGCGCGCAGGGTGTGCCAGTATTCCTTGCTGACATGAAAGGTGACCTCTCTGGTTTAGCGGCGCCGGGAGAAAATAGTGAAAAGTTAGCTGCACGTTCGGCATCTCTGGGCCAACAATGGGAAGCAAAATCATTCCCTACAGAATTCTTCACACTCGGTGGCGAAGGTATTGGTGTCCCTATCCGAGCTACCATTGAGTCTTTTGGTCCGATTCTGCTTTCGCGTGTTATGGATCTTAACTCCACACAGGAGTCTGCACTACAGCTAATTTTCCATTACGCAGACCAGAAGAACCTAGAACTATATAACCTTGCTGACCTTCGTGCAGTGATTCAGTTTCTGTCCTCCCCCGAAGGCAAAGCAGAACTATCTGGTATCGGCGGTATCTCCAGTGCAACAGCTGGTGTCATTCTTCGTGAATTAGTCACGTTAGAAGCTGAAGGAATGGAAAAGTTCTTTGGCGAACCAGAGTTCGAACCTCAAGAATTCCTACGTACCGCAGCAGACGGGCGCGGTGTCATCAGCATCTTAGAATTGGCCAATGTTCAAGCTAACCCTAAACTATTCTCCACTTTCTTAATGTGGCTCCTTGCAGACTTGTTCTCAGAGCTACCCGAAGTTGGCGATGTAGAGAAACCCAAACTTGTTTTCTTCCTTGACGAAGCGCACCTACTCTTTAATGGTGCCTCTAAAGCGTTTAAAGAAGCTATTACTCAAACGGTTCGACTCATTCGTTCCAAGGGTGTAGGTCTCTTTTTCATTACTCAAACACCTAAAGACCTCCCGGCAGAAGTACTAGGTCAGTTAGCCAACCGCGTGCAACATGCTCTACGTGCATTTACCCCAGATGATCAGAAAGCGTTGACGGCTACCGCACGGACTTTCCCAAAGTCTGCCTACGATATGGAAGAAGCACTTACGAGTGCAGGAATTGGCGAAGCCTTGGTCACGGTCATGAGCGAAAAAGGTGCGCCCTCACCGGTTGCAAAGACTAAGATTTTTGCGCCAGAATCACTCATGGCTCCTGCCCCCGAAGCTATCAGCTCAGTAGTTGCGGCAAGCTCATTGAACGACCGTTACGCAACCGTCGTGGATTCTTATTCTGCATACGAAAAACTTACTGAAACTCAGCAGAAGCAAGAAGAGCAAACGCTTAGTGCAGAACAGCAAAAAGAAGCTGAACGTTTAGCTAAAGAACAAGAAAAGCTTGAAAAAGAACGGGCCAAAGAAGCTGAGCGTATTGCGCGGGCAGAAGAACGTGAACGCCAAAAACGTAACGACGCAGCAATGCGTATCGGCACTAATATCGTCTCTACTCTAGGCCGTGAGCTGGTACGTTCTATCTTTGGAACTAAACGTTCTTCACGCCGTCGAGGTGGAGGATTCTTCTAAACCGCTAGATGCCTCTGAGAAGAGTTTTACATAAACAATAGGTGGTGTGCTCCAACATTCTTGTTAGGGCACACCACCTATTGTTTAACGACAATGGCTAAAATCTTATGAATCGGTACATTGTCTAAAACTATCTGCAGGTTTTCCCGCCGCGATGCCTTCCACTGCATGTACTGCTTCATCTAGAGTTGATACAGCAACAACAGATAGACCGTCAGGGATATGACCGATTACTTCACCACAATTTTTTTCGGGTGCGATAAACGTTGTTGCTCCACTCTGACGAGCACCTACCATCTTTTGTGCGATACCGCCAATTTCTCCAATACGACCTTGAGCGTCGATTGTTCCGGTACCAGCAAAATGTTTTCCACCGGTCAGATTCTTTTCGGTTAGTTCGTCAATAATTCCTAAAGCAAACATCATGCCGGCGCTAGGCCCGCCAACTTCTTCTAACCCATAATTCACTTTAAATGGGAATTCATAAGTTGCACCAAGAAATAATCCCAGAATATATTTTTGATTTTTTTCGTCATAGCTAGGTTTAAGAGAAAGATGTTCTTCTTTCCCTTCTCTTTCGATAACAGCATCAAGAGTCTTATCACCTGTTCTCGACAAAATCTCAGCAATCTGCTCATAATGCTCAATCTTCTGACCATTTAAAGAGATGAGAACATCACCAGGTTTGATCAGGTCACTATTGGGATTATCTTTAGTCAGTCGAGCTACCGTCATCTTTTCTTTAAACGGCTTCCCTAAATATTTGAGTGCTGCAGCCTGCGCAACCTCTTGAGAATTTGCCATATCAACAGTATTTTGTTCAGTCACTTCTTCACGAGTGAGCGTATGAGGATAGACCAAGTCACTAGGGAGAACTAAAGTATCTGGCATCAGCCACGTCGATAATACATGTACTGCAGAAATATCAGTGTTAGGTCCACCAGCAACAGACACAGTTGTCATATCTAGAGCGCCCGTTACAGGGTATGTTTTTTCGCCCTCAATACTGATAAGTTGTTGATCTTTATATGAACCAATAGTGTTAAAGGTGGGTCCAGGTTCTTCCGTCACAAAATTGACAGGAACCCATAGACCCAAGAAAGCAAGTCCAATCGTGGAGAACGCACATAGATTCTGAACAGAATCACGGCGTGACCTCTTATGAGAAGAAAAAGAAGCGAAGGAAAACATTTTTTCTCGGAACTGCATTGTTCTAGAGTACCTGTATTCTTCCTACCAACAGTGATATGACGCAAAGATTCACTGATTCTCAGCAGAGAGTCAGTTGTCTTTGAGTTAGCATAGAATTATGTCTCGCTTTGATATCTACCCCCCCTAAAACATCGCACCACCGATATTCCTTAGGTAACGTAGTATGCAGTAGAGATTGAACCCGTACTAACTCATTTTTGGGAGATGATGATGACTTCAAACAATAACCCGTGGGGAATGCCATCTGATGACGGCTCTAACCCTTTTGAAGAGTTCTTCAAAAAACTCTCAGAAAATGGTTTTCCAGGAGCACAAGGCAACCCAGCAGAATGGCCCCTTGACCCTGAACAGATGAAAAATATGGGGATTCCCATCGACCCTGCACAAATTGCGGCAGTCTTCTCAGGACTCACATCAATGTCTGCCGGGGCCTCAGCAGACGAACCTGTCAACTGGGAACTAGCTAAAAGTCACGCTCATCAAGCCGTCTCTCAAGGGGAAGATCCAAAGCTCACAACGGCTCAGGAGTCTGCGGTAGCAGACGCGATTCAGCTTGCTCAACTATGGGTCGACCCCGCAACCGCTTTTAGCCCTACAGGGTACCCCACAGAATCATGGTCTAAAGCTGACTACGTCAATAACACTTTTGATATTTTCCAAGAAATTGCTGGCCCTATTGCCACCAGCCTTTCTGAAGCAATGAACCAGTCAATGTCAGAACAGCTCCCTGAAGAAATCAAACATCTTCTCGGCGGGCAAACGAATATTCTCTCTGGTGTTGGTGGCATGATGTTCGGCATCCAAGCTGGACAAGCCATCGGCAGACTTGCTCAAGAAGTCGTCTCCTCAACAGATGTTGGTCTGCCCATGGCAGAAGGACGTTCAGCGTTACTGCCGTCAGCTATTAAAGACTTTGGCGATGGGTTAGAGATTCCACCGCAAGAAGTCATGATTTACCTTGCTGTACGCGAAGTTGCACTCACCAGATTGTATAAAGCAGCCAAGTGGCTCCGCGAAGATATTGTCGCTTTGATTAAACGTTATGCCCGCGGTATCCACGTTGATATTGAACGCATGCAACAAGAAGCAGAGCAGATTGACATTATGGATCAAGAAGCCTTACAAATTGCGTTCTCTAGCAATATCTTCACCCCTCAAAATACGGAAGACCAAAAACTTGCTCTAGAACGTTTAGAAATGCTCTTAGCGCTGGTCGAGGGTTGGGTTACCGTTGTCGCAGAAGATGCCACGAAGAACCTTCCGATGTCTTCTCAGCTAGCTGAGGTCATGAACCGTCGCCATGCAGTAGGTGGGCCAACAGAACATATTTTTGCAGCCCTTCTAGGTCTTGAACTACACCCGCGGAAGAATAGAGAAGCCGCACAATTTTGGCGTCACTACACCCAAGAATACGGTTTGGAAGCACGAGACCAGTTATGGGAAGCACCAGAGATGCTCCCCACCTTAGAAGAGTTAGATAACCCAGAAGCATACGCATCTCGTACGGCATTAGTGACCGCCAGCGAAGATGAGTTTGATGCTGCTTTAGAGAAGCTACTTTCTGGAGGGTACGACCAACCAGAAGATACCTCTGAGGATGACGATAAGCCACAAAATTAGCGGATTTATCCATAGGTAAAATGATTATTCATTTCTCGTAGCGAAGATTATTCCTGATAAGAACGCCGTTGCCTTCTCATAGTGGGGGTAACGGCGTTCTAGCATCCGGAAAGCAGGACTATGATTAGGCTCTACAAAATGGCATAGCTCATGGTGAATGACCTGATCTATTACATATTCGGGTGCACCTTGCAGTAAGTGAGAAATACGAATAGTTCTCTGCGTCACGGTGGCTGAACCCCAACGGTGACGTTGGTTCTGCACCCAACGAATTGATGTAGGTTCTTCAGATTCTGGAAGATAGTTGTCAAGAATATAACGCGCACGTTCGTGCAAATACTCGTCAGAAGAATAGCGTTGTTTCTCTCGAAGCTGATGCTGTACCTTACGCATCATCGGCTCAAGGATACGTTCTACATATTCATCAATGTCTTGTGCGGTGCTGTGTGCTGGAACAGAAAGTTCTATCTGTTCTGTTTCCTCAAGGTAACGTGCACTAATGGTTTTCTTCCTGCGAGCAGAAAACCGAACCACTATTTCAGGGTGAGTTTCTGTTGCAGGAATCAGCTGACGTCTCTCTTTTGTATTTCGCATCTACTCCCCTATTCAGGGACGGGAGCAATCGGTGCTAGGAACCGTGAACGGCGTCTATTTCCTCGTCCGCCCGGTGTTCGTGAACGAGACCAGCTCAACGTCAAGTAGCTTTTAGCACGTGTAATACCCACGTATAACAGACGGCGTTCTTCATCAATGTCGTCTGCGTCTTGGGCATAGCTAATAGGCATAAGCCCCTCATTCATTCCAGCTAAGAATACAGCCTCCCATTCCAGTCCCTTTGCAGAGTGTAAGGATGCCAGAGTTACGCCGTTGAGGATGGGGGCGTCTTGGTGTTCCATTCGTTGGTGTAGGCGTCCAACAAATTCTTGCAAAGTTAAATCAGGTAAATCGGGGTTCTGTTCTTGAGCTTTATGACGTTCACGTTCCATACGTTCAGCCATAGAAACAAGTGCTGCCAGTGATTCCCATTTTTGACGTACAGCACCCGAAGAGCTGGGTGCTTTAGGTGTATATCCTAATGAATATAAAATATCGGAGACGTTCTGCATAACAGATCCACTTTCAGCAGAGCTTGCTGCTGAGCGTAGTTGTACGTAGGCATTTTTTACTTCTGGACGAGAGAAGAACTGTTCGGCTCCGCGTAATTGGTAGGGTACCCCCGCATCGTTGAAGGCTTGTTCAATAGTTGCAGATTGTGAGTTTGTTCTGAAAAGCACCGCAATCTCAGAGGGGGCAATCCCGTCTTTGGTGATGAGGTCTTGAACATCTTCAGCGATGCCTTGTGCTTCTTCTTCGTCGTCGTTGTATCCAAACCATTGTGGCTCTGGTCCTCGTGGTTTATGTGAGATGAGTTCTAGAGGTTCTGCCCACCGCCCAGGTGTTGCGTCGGGGAGGGCCCGTCGAGTTTTAAGCAAAGAGTTGGCAAGATGAACTACTTGTGGTGTTGAACGGTAGTCACGTACCAGTTTAACAATGTTTGCATGGGGGTATTTGTTACGAAATTCTAGAAGATATCGGCTGGTTGCGCCGGTAAAAGTGTAGATGGTCTGTGAAGCATCGCCCACAACACAGAGGTCGTCTCTGTCTCCCAGCCAAGCATCTAGTAGGCGCTGTTGTAAAGGTGAAACGTCCTGATATTCATCGACGATAAAGTGCCGGTATTGTTTATGTACTTCTGCAGCAATGGATGGGTCGTCTTCGAGGATTCCAATGGTGAGGAGAAGAACATCTTCAAAGTCAATGATGTTGCGTTCGTCTTTGAGTTCTTCATAGGCACGGAAGAGACGCACCATTGTTTGTTCGTCTAATCCGGCAGGTAGAGAGCGTCCTCTTATTACGGTGCTGAGAGTATCAGGAGTGTGTAAGTTGACTTTTGCCCACTCAATTTCTGAGGCGAAATCTCTTAAAGCTGCCTTATCGGTGCTAAGTCGAAGGCGTTGTGCAGCTTCGCTAATGAGGGGTGCTTTATGGCTGATAAGGGTTGGTTCGGTTCCGCCAACAGCTCTTGGCCAGAAGTACCGGAGCTGTCGTAAAGCCGCAGAGTGAAAGGTTCGTGCTTGAACACCGTCAGCGCCTAATGCACGGAGACGAATACGCATTTCGTCAGCGGCTCGTGCGGTGAAGGTCAGCGCAAGAACGCGTTGAGGTACGTACCGTCCAATAGCTATACCATATGCGATACGGTGGGTGATGGCTCGGGTTTTACCTGTTCCAGCGCCAGCTAATACGCACATGGGTCCGTCAAGTTCGCTACCGACTCGACGTTGTTCGGGATCGAGGTTTTCAAGAATTTTTTGGGAATCAGGAGCACCGTATAGTACGTGTTGAGGGGTGTTAGCTGTCGATTCTGCAGAAAAGGGGAGAAAAGACATCGGGCTCCTGTGCGTTTTATCGTTATTGGATGGTGGGTTCTGTGTTCCAGTGTAGTTCAGTGTTTTGACAGTAGCTACTGTGAAGAAGCGCTGTTGTCATTCTTCGCTGTGGCATAGCTGATAGTTTTATAGAGTTTTCGTATAAAAGATGTCACTATTTTAGAGTATCTGGCGATGTTCGTTCGAGGTGTTGGCATTTCTCTTGTACTCTTGTGATGTGACTGTTACTCCCCTTCAACTTGCTGCTATTGTTTCTGCTGGCGTACCAGGTTTGTATCCTGTTGCGGCGTTGCCTTCTGCCGACGATACGACAGACTTTGATTCAGCTATTATTATCGATTCTGCGGGTAAGCGCTGGCGTGTGCGTTCGCCGAAGAATCCCGAGGCAAGCGTTCGTCTTGAAGCTGAGCATGTCATCTTACAATCTTTTTCAGCAGGGCTCAGGGCACGTTTACCGTTTCTTGTACCAACCATCGTCGGGTCGGTTCTTGTTAACGGTATGCAAACATTCATTTATACTCATATCCCCGGTTCTCCGCACGATATTGATGAGTTGGCAGAGATTTCTTCTCATGCAAAAGAAGATACCGAAAACTTAGCGACCGCTTTAGGTCGTCTCATTGCCACTATTCATGTGATGCCTGAGACGATTATTGAGGACGCAAATCTTCCGGTGTATTCGGCGGAGCAGATACGAGAACGCCGTCGTGCAGAGTTGGATAGAGTTGAGGCTCTCAATAAGATTTCGCCTTTGCTTATTCAACGGTGGCGTGAACAAATTGATGATGATGCGATGTGGTCGTTTAGACCGCGTGTGATTCACGGCGATTTGAACGAAGATAATCTTGTGTTAGAGCAGAAAAAAGTCACCGCAGTAACCGGCTGGTCTGAAGTGTGTGTTGGTGATCCGGCTCTTGATTTTTCATGGCTTTTAGGGTGTGAAGACCAACGGTTCTCTGAAGAAGTTCTCAATGTATATATTGAGCAGATGCCGCAGCTTCCAGATTCTGCGTTATCTTTACGAGCCCATCTTTATGCAGAGTTTGCGTTAGCACAATGGCTTCTACGAGCTGTAGAGCGTGAAGATGAGGAGATGTTCCAGCAGGCGTTAGAGCTTCTTCGCGAACTTGAGGATTCGCTTCTTGCCTCTGGCGAGTTGCGTCTTCTTAAGATTGCACCACCGCAATAAAAGTTCTGATACAAGCTGTGGGGTGCATACCATCCATGGTATGCACCCCACAGTTTCTTGTGAGAGATAGAACGTTAGTTGATGGTTCTGTTCCATTTCTCACGGATAATTTTTTCTAGCTCATCTTCGGTTGCTAGTTTTTCTGGGCGGATAATGTCTCCTGTCGAAACATAGCAGAATGCTGTATCGATGTCCGTAAGGTTAACGTTGTGAAGGCGTGAGAAAGCAATACGGTATACAGCAAGCTGATAGTTAAGATGTGCGAGCTGTTTTGTAGTCGGAACTCGCCCTGTCTTCCAGTCTACTAATTCCCAGCGTACGCTACCGTCAGGTTGTTCATGCCTAAAAATTGCGTCGATTCTACCCCTGACAGAAGTACCTGCTAAAGGAGTTTCAAAAGGGTACTCTACAGCCCACGGTTTAGTGTTCGCCCAAGGGCTTGCAAGGAAGTTTTGTGTGAACTTCTCAAAATGAATAATTTCGTCATTCTCTTCTTCCGCGTATTCCTCATCAAATTCTAAGGTCGCCGGTTTCTCATAATAATTTTCAATCCATGAGTGGAAAAGATTTCCTTGGCGCGCTGAGATAGTCGGCCGCTGCGGTATTGGGCGCAAAGTATTGTCAAGGACCTTCTGCGGATCGTCAATGAGAGACACAACCGTTGACGTGTTCAGGTGTTGAGGGATGCCAAGAGGGTCTTCTTCCTCTTGACGTTGCAGAAGCGATAAAAGTAGCTTACTTTCTTCGCCCCATTGGCGGATGAGTGGGTTTTCACTATCAGATGCTTCAAGCGACGAGTGTTCTTCTATAGAGTTCGTTATTTCTTGGGCAGCATGCTCTACCCGTTGGCGGCGTGATGGTTTTGTATGTTGGTGTAGTTCTCGTATTTTTGGTTCGGGAGTTTCTTCGAGCTCTTCTAAAGAATCCCAGCTACATGTCACAGGTCCGTCGATGGGGTCAAACGGCCATAATGCGCTTAAAATTTTCTCTGATTGTGGGTTTGTTTTTTGTTCTTCAGGAACACTACTTGTAGAAAGAACCTCAAAAGCAAAATCTTCTGCCCCACCAGAGTGCCCTTCGGTCAGTCTGTACAACTCTTCCCAGAAGGTAGATACCTTATTTTTAGTTTTGTTGCTGCCTTTCCATACCGCATGAGTCAGCATGAGTAGTGAGCGAGCGCGTGTTACCCCCACATAGGCGAGGCGACGTTCTTCAGTCGTGGTGTGTTCGAGAGTTTGCTCTTGATAAATCTCTAGTGATTCTTTGAGCTCTTTAGTATCTTCACATGCGCTAATCCACGGTGGCATAAAGTCGTTGTCTCCACGTAGCGGAGTAGGGAGTGAGTCGGAGCATTGTGTCCAGCGTTGGTCTTTTGTGATGGGGAAGTCCCCTTCACATAATCCTGGAATATATACGTGGTCCCATTCGAGTCCTTTAGAGGCATGGACTGTCAAGAGTTGTACGGCTTCTCGGCTAGGAGGATCAACCATCATCTCTAGTCCAGATTCTTCTTGGGCTGCGGCTTCTAACCATGCTAAAAATCCGCTCACCATGCTGGTGCCACTGAGCCCAGCATAGAGTGAAATTTTTTGTGAGGTTGATGGTGATTCTTTCTCGGAGTTGTGAGGTTGTTCTTGTGTTGCTCGAAGACTTGCCCAAAGGCGCGGTGCGGTGAGCATATAGTTTGCCGCCGACTCGTAGAAAGCGTCGAGGTTACGCCGTGCATGGTGAGAGCTGGTATCTGGTTTGACAGCTAACTCAATATCTAACAGTATTTTCTGTTCTATCTCGTATAGAAGTGTGGTGAGGTCTTCGTTCATGTATTGACGGAGCTCTGTTAGTTCTTCGGCGCAGCGTTGTAGGCGGTTAAGTCCTTCTGTACTCAGCTGACGGCCTTGAGCAGATACCCATTCTGCTGGAGGCAACGTTTCGATGGCTTCAATTAGTGAAGCGTCATCGGTGTTATCAAGGCATGCTCGAGAAAGTATTGATTCAACAGTGTTGAGGGGGCGTTCGTCTCCTTCACTGCCGGCGGGTGAGGGAGTCTCGTCCGAGGTCAGTTTTTCTCGGATACCTTCTTTGATGGCGTGTTCACGACGGCGTGCTAGATGCCGTGCCCAGTCCCCTAACGCTAAGAGGTCGTGGGTGCCTAGACGCCAGCGTGCACCGCTGAGGATGCGCATGAGCGCGTCAGAACGCCCGGGGTCAGAGAGTACCCTCAAGTAGCAGACCATTTCGACGACTTCTGGGGTATCTAGCAGACCACCAAGACCCACCACCTGATATGGGATAGACAACGCTTCAAGTTCTTTGCGGATGGGTTCCATCATTGCCCGTTTTTTGCACAGAATTGCCATCGTTGGCATGCTGCCGTTGAGCGCAGAATATTCTGGTTTGTGGCGTTCTTCATAGATTTTTTGGGCGATTGCTTGGGCTTCTTCTTCGGTTGAGTTGTAGCCACCGAGGAGAACTTTTCCCGCTTCTGCGGTTGGACGTGGCTGAAGATGAGGAATAGGTTTGCCCAGAAGTTTTGCTCTCGACCAATCTGCAGGTTTTGATAAAGGTGTTGCGAGGGTATTAGCGCAGGTAAGAATCGAAACATCATTACGCCACGCTATTGTTAAGAATTTTGTGTCTTTGTTGGCTGTTGGAAAGTACTGGTAGAAGTTATAGAGCTGGCCGTCAGAAGCCCCACGGAAACCATAAATGGACTGTTTCGGGTCGCCCACGGCCATCACAGCATGTTCGTGTTGGGGGTCTGCCCTATGCCCAAAAAGATCTGAGAAAAGTTGCATTTGAGCGTGGGAGGTGTCTTGAAACTCGTCTAAGAGAACAACTTTATAGCGTTCTTGTTCAGTTTTTGACACCATTGGAAATTCTTTTGCAATACGCGCAGCTAAAGAGACTAGGTCTCCGTAATCCATCACTTGCATACGTTTTTTAACATTGCGGTATTCTTGGATGATTCCAGCATAAAAACGACGCTGTTGAAGACGTTTTAAAAGATTTCTTTGTTCACTAGAGATTCTGTTTCCGCTGATATTGCGTACTTTTTGTTCTTCGTCCTCACACCATTGTTGTAGACGTTCAGGTGTGACAAGATGTTCAGAACATTCACTGGCAAGAGTCAGTGCATCTTTAATGATGGTGCTTTTAGACATGAGGTCTTCTAAAGCAATCTCTGGTTGGAGGTGCTCCACAATCTGTGCCATCAGCTGCCAACTTTGAGCTTGACCTAAGAGCTGTGCATCTTGTTCTATGCCAAGGCGTAGACCATAATCAGAGACAAGACTCTTCGCATATGAATGGTAGGTTGAGACAACAGGGTCGGTGATTTCTTCGTCTTGATCTGTTCTTTTGATGATGCCTTGATGACGTAGCTGATTCAGCGCGATACGCATACGTTCACGAAGCTCTCCAGCAGCTTTTCGGGTGAAGGTCACTCCCAAAATTTCTTCTGGCCTCACTTTTTGGTTCGCAACGAGCCAGATAACTCTATCGACCATGGTCGCGGTCTTCCCAGAGCCTGCACCCGCAATAACGAGACAAGGGCGTAAATCTGAGCGAATAATTTCAGACTGCTCAGGGGTGGGCGCTGGTTTGCCAAGCAGTTTGGCTATTTTTTCTGGGCTGAAGTCTTCTTGAGTTTTTTCCGTCATGTTTATCGTCTCTTTTCGTTATTGTGTCACTTGTCTACCACGAGCACATAACGGGCAGATTTCGGGAAGTTTGCATTGGATACCGTAGCCACTAGCTTGGGCTGAAGTATGGCGTGCCTGAAAATATTCTTGAGCGATAAGCTCTGCTGCTTGTTGAATGAGCTCTACTGCCCATAAATCTTCTTCTATGAGAGGCTCTTGTTGCTGTTCACGGTAAGTTTTCGTGTCGGTACCTAACTGTATGAGGAAGGCACCGCCAGAGCGTGATGTAAGCCCGCTAAATCTCGCTTCGGGTGAGTCTTCCCCCTGAGCAAGTTTCTCACCGATACCAGCTTCTAAAGCAACTTGGTAAGCTGCAAGTTGTGGGTGACGAGGTATTTTCTCTTTCTGAGAGGGCGCAGTTCTCCCCGTTTTCAAATCGATGATGGCGTAGCGTCCAGTTTCTTGATTTTTCTCTAAACGGTCAATTCTGCCGACCAATAACGCGTCACGTGTTTTTCCTGGAACAAAAACTTTAAAACTGCCTTCAACATTACTCAATTCCCGCTGATGCTGGGATAGCTCAGCCACATAGGAGGCAAATTTTCGTACCATCTTTTGTGCTCGTTCATAGATTTTTTGAGTTTCCCAGGTATCAGGAAGATTCATTTTTTGGAAGGTCTGAGCAAGTTGTTCTTCCAAAACATAACCTGGCCCGTGAGGGTACTGTTCTGCAAGTTCGTGTACAACGTTTCCTAAAGAACGTGAAGCATCGGTAGCAGCTTCTGCACGTGATTCGGACACGAACCATTCCAGCGGGGAACGGTGCACCGTCTCTAGTCGTGAAGGTGACATCGGAATAGGTGCCTCTTCTCCAAAGGCACTGCCTTGAGAGGAGAGAGGGCTCAGCCCCCACCAGCTATCAGGTGAGGCACCGGGCACAATATACCCGCGTGTTTGTCCTAGGTCGTTGAACTTGCGAAGAATCTGTATCGCGTGGTGAGCGGGTTCGGGGCTTTGCTCATATTGTTCTGCCCATTGACGTAGCTCTGCCACCAGCGCACGAAGAGTCATCGGACGTCGAACCTCAGTAGTTGTTCGTCCCTCATGAGAGCCGGGAACAACAAGGTCAAAAAACTCACTAGGAAATTCGTCTTCAGACATCACTGCTGTACACCGAACCTGTTTCTTCGCTCGTGATAGAGCAGTGGCAAACATGCGTAGTTCATCGTGACGGGTTTGTCGCACACGATCAGTGGGAGTTATGTGTCGTGCAGCATCTAACCCGATATCAAGAATATCGGTGAGTTTATGCGTCTCAAGTAGAGAACCGCGCACAGTAGTGTTCGGCCAGATACCTTCTTGTAATCCTGCAATGTAAACGTAGTCCCATTCACGTCCTGCAGCTAAAGCTGGAGTCAATATTTCAACGTGCCCTTGTACGCGTGTTGTTCGGGTCAGTGTGTCCATCGGAATGTCTTGAGCCATCATGTAGTTCAAGAATTGGAAGGCACTCGCACCAGGCATCTGCTCGGTATAACGTGAGGCAGCCTCGAAAAGACCAAGCATGGCATCTAAATCTCGGTGAGCACGTTGCGCGTTCAATCCTTCACCGTTTAATGATTCTTGACGCCAAGTGTGGGCAAGTTCTGAAGACTCCCATAACGCCCACAGAACGCTTTCAGCTGTTGCTCCTTCTTGTGAGAGTGCTTTGACACCGGCAGAGAGCACATGGTGGATACGGTGTACGGCACGGTCTGCTCCCCTAGCAGCAATATGAGGACGTTGGTAGAGCGCTTCAAGGAGCAGCTCATCGCTGGGGCGTGTTCCACCAGATTTTAGTTCTTCAGCGCGTAACTGTTGTCGTAGGCGACGCACGTCCATTGCGGTAGCGCCACCTAGGCGAGACTGTAATAACGACAAGACAATATCCGTAGATATTCCAGACTCACTAACAGGGTGGGCATCACTGTTGAGGTCCTGCTCTTGTTCGTATAGGTGTACCGCTATAGCTAATGCGTCAAGGAAGGGGCGTACTGCAGGTTCTTGACTCAGCACGTTAAGGGTGCGAGCGCTCGATACAGGGATGCCGTGGCTCATGAGGGTACGTTCAATACGTGCTATTGCGCCGGTGTTGCGCACAATAATGGCGCATTGGTGATAGGGGACGTTCTCATATAGGTGTTTTTCAAGAATCATCTGTGCTAACAGTCGATTTTCTTGTTGAACGTTCTGAACAAGATACCCATCCACAGCAGGTTCTTGTTGAGAGGTTTCTTCCGCTGTTGCGGTAGGCTCAGCAGCTGGTGCGCATTGTGGTTGACGGTCGTAGCGCATGTGGGCAACCGGCGGAATACGTTCTGTGACGGTGGAATAGGCACAAACAATATCTTTGGGCATCCTATGGGAGAGATTGAGAGATAGGGTCTCATAGTCGCCAAGGATACGAGGAAGCTCTTTTGCTTTATCGGGGCGAGCACCACGGAAACCTTGAACCACAGTATCGGTGCATAAAGCGATAACTGTTTGGGGTGCTGGAGCTGGTGAGGTTTCAGGTGAACAGAGTGTTTCGAGTAGACGGTAGATGGAGGGTGTTGCCTCTTGGAAATCGTCGATGAGTAAGAGTTTGAAACGTTCGCGTTCTTCTGCGAGAAAGGTTGGGTTGCGGGTCAGAACCTGTTGAGCTTCATGGATGAGGGTTGCGGGGTCGAAGGCATTGGGCATCCGTAGACGACGAATCTGTTGGTATTCCTTATATAGTTGAGCGATTAGAGCCCATGAACGGATATTGAGCTGTTGGGCGTAGTTTTCGATGTCTTGTGGGTCGATAGCGTATTCTGCAATACGGTCGAAGAAGTCGCGTATTTCGTGGCGGAATCCTTCAGTGTGTACGGCCTCTTTAAGCTCTTGGGGCCAAATAATTATTTTTCCGTAACCTTGTGTGTGTCCTTGGAGCAGTTCTGAGATGATGACGTCTTGTTCTGGCCCTGAGATAAGTTTGGGTGATAGTTCTACCCCCGGTAGTAGGCCTTGGATTTGGGCGCGTCGTAAGATGTCGAAAGCATAGGACTGCCATGCGCGAGTTGGTACGGTTGAGAGGGTTCGTTGAGTGTGGTTGGCGATGAGTTCTCTCATCCTTGTAGCACTGGTACGGGAGGGCGTTAGGAACATCATGCCATCAGCTTCGGCACCAGAGTCAAGGTAGTTTTGGGCGTGTTCAAGGAGTTGGGTGGTTTTGCCCGTTCCTGCTGCACCAAGAATGATCCGTGGTGTGTTGCTCATCGTTTGGGTTCCTTCTTGCGTTGTTTATCGAGGTTTTAGTAATTAGCCTCTCCCCCATAAGTTTAACGATTTTTATGTTATGGGGGAACGATGTATCTCAGAGGTTTAAAAGATGTCGATGCTCTGCGATATGTCTTGGGTGGAAGGAGTGTTATCACATTTGATAGCGGTAAGTCTCTGATACATGGGGTGGGGTTATTGGGCTTATCGAAAAAGCGATATAGTGTGGAGTATGACTTCTTGGCTAGATAATCCTCGGGCAACTTTTGATTTAGAAACGACGGGGGTTGATCCTCGTACGGCACGTATTGTGACGGCTTCTTTGGTTCTGGTGGGGGCAGATGGACAGGTTATTCGCGCTGGAGAGTGGTTAGCGAACCCTGGTATTGATATCCCAGCAGAGGCTTCAGCAGTTCACGGTATTAGCACTGAATATGCGCAAGAACATGGACAGGATGCTTCTACCGTCGTGTTTCAGGTGGCGTCTGCTCTGGGTTCTCTCTTTCATGATGGTATCCCCGTTATTGCTTTCAACGCTGCCTATGATTTTTCGGTATTGCATTATGAACTGCAACGGTATGGGTACCCAGAGTTGATGTGTGAGCCGGTGCTAGATCCTTATGTTTTGAATAAGCATTTTCATCAGTTTAAACGAGGCAAACGTACTCTAGAGGTACTCAGCGAAGAATATGGTGTGAACTTAGAGAATGCTCATACATCTAAGGATGATGCGATAGCAGCAGAACGCCTGCTCACGGCTATGGCAGCTTCTTTCCCCGACCTTGCCCAAGATGCGAGGTTCTTACATCAGCAGCAGATTCTGTGGGCGCAAGAGCAGGCTGCGGAGTTTCAAGAATATCTCAAGCGTCAAGGTAAGAATCAAGTCATTGATGGTTCGTGGCCTATACGCCATGGTTAGTTCGTTCTTGTGCGGAGCGTTTTCATAAATATTTTTACTCAATATATTTTCTAAGGTGCATGATGTCTGAGAATCTCTCTGCAGAGCCGCCCACTAATAGTATCTATCTAGGTTCTTCACGACGCCAACATCAATATCTTGTATCGCAGTCTGCTGTGGTGATGAAGCTTGGTTTGCTTATGTTGAAGTCGGGGGCTAGTGCTTTCCGTGTGAAAACTTCAATGGCACGTCTGGCAAGAGCTGTAGGTTTAGAGGAACATCATTCGCAGGTGACGTTTACGGAGCTCACCACAACTGCTTATGCTGCTGGTAATTTTCGTACCGAAATTGGTGAGCAGAGGGCGATGGGTATTAGCGCTTATCGTATTGATTTGCTCAGCGATTTTGTCTCGAACCTCCCTGAAAAGATTTCTCCTTTTGAAGCAGGTCAGGAGATTGATCGTATTGCACGATTGCCGCACCTATACCCTCAATGGTTGCTTTCTCTTGCTGCCGCTTTTGCATGTGCGGGATTTGCTTTTCTCAATAATGGTGGTGTTGTTGAGTGCAGTATTGTTTTCTTCTGTTCAGGTCTAGGACAATTATTACGTTCTTTTCTGCTCAGTAAAGAGGTTAATCACCTTGCGATATGGTTTTTATGTGGAGTGTTCTCTGCAGGAACATATATTTGCGCAGTTAGTGCGCTGACTGCTTTAGGGTTAACGTCTTCTGATCATCTTGTAGGTTTCATCTCTGCTATCTTGTTTTTAGTGCCGGGTTTCCCGCTGGTAACCGCGATGTTAGATTTAGCTCGTTTTGATTTTTCGGCGGCTATTGGACGGCTTACCTACGTGGGGTTGTTACTTGCAAGTGCTTCTTTTGCGGTGTGGATTCTTGCTTTTACGTTTGAGCTTCCTCTGCAAAAAGCTGTTCCCCTAGAGTTTTCGCCTATGACGTTATATTCGTTGCGAGTTGCGGCGTCTTTTATTGCAGCGTATGGGTTTGCAATGCTTTTCTCGGCAATGCCCACGAGCTGTTTATGGGCAGGAATTATTGCTGCTGTGGTGAACCCTCTTCGTATCCTTGCTACTGATGTGGGTTTGGCCCCGCAACTGGCAGTATTTACAGGTGCTCTTTTGGCAGCGACTCTTGCTGAAATTATCGCGCCGTTATATCACCGGAAGTATTCGCGTGTTTCGTTGTCTGTCCCAGCGGTTGTCACGATGGTTCCCGGGGTGACGTTCTATCGTTCCATGGCTCACCTCTCCGATGGTGATATTGCAGAAGCCGCGGTTGGGATGGTAGAGGTATGGTTATTATTCTTCGCCATTGGTATGGGGCTTGTATTTGCTCGTTTCCTCATGGATAAGAACTGGTTCTATAACCGAGATTTGCAAAAAGTTCGTCATTTTAATATTGACTATCATCTACGGTAAGGCGAATACGTTATCACCTATATAACATCAAAAAAACCTTTGGGGTTGCATCCTCTGATGTGGAGGATACAACCCCAAAGGTTTTTCAGTGAAGAGAACACTAAATAGTATTATTTATGCGGGTTGAGCCTGAGCAGCTTCTTCTAAGGCCTCAGGCAGTGCAGAAAGAATACGGTCCATAGCGGTGTCGTTATGTGAGGCAGATAAGAACCATGCTTCGAAAGCACTTGGTGGGAGGTACACCCCAGAGTTCAACATGCTATGGAAAAATGCCTGATAACGGAACGTTTCACTTGCTTTGATATCGTCATAATGATGTACGCCGTGCTCAGCTGTACCAAATGATAGAGAGAACAGGTTTCCGGCGCGTTGAATCGAGTAGTTTAAACCAAGTTTTTCGCCATAGGAGTGGATAGCTTTTTGAAGTTCTTCACTACGCTGATTAATAGTCTGGTAGACGTCTTCTGTTGCGGCTTTGAGCGTTGCGATGCCTGCAGCAAGAGAGATGGGATTACCAGAGAGCGTACCTGCCTGATAGACGGGCCCTAACGGGGCAAGGTACTCCATCACTTCTCGTTTACCACCCAGTGCGGCAATGGGCATACCGCCACCAATAACTTTTCCGAAGGTAAAGATATCGGGAGCCCAGCCTCCCTCATCTTCTGTGGTGTATCCCCAATAGCCGGCAGAAGATACACGGAAACCTGTTAAGACTTCATCAAAAATGAGCAATGCACCATTCTCATGGGCAGTATCGTGTAAGAACCGGTTGAATCCGGCCTCGGGTGTTACCACACCCATATTGCACGGTGCTGCTTCGGTGATAATAGCCGCGATCTGTCCATGGTGCTGTTCAAAAGCACGTTGAACTGCTTGGGTATCGTTATAAGGGAGAACAATAGTTTCAGCTGCTGTTGCCGCTGTTACTCCTGCTGAACCGGGCATTGCTAAGGTTGCTACGCCAGAACCAGCTTCAGAGAGTAAAGCATCAACATGTCCGTGATAGCAACCAGCAAATTTAATGATTTTATCTCGTCCGGTATAACCGCGAGCTAGACGGATAGCCGTCATGGTTGCTTCGGTACCCGTAGACACCATACGTATCTGATCAATACTTCCTGGAATCACAGCGTTGATACGCTCAATAACAAGCTCAGCAAGTTCAGCTTCGGCTTCGGTAGAGGCACCAAAAGATAAACCGTGTTCTACAGCTTCGTGAACTGCCTCAACTACAGACGAATCGCGGTGTCCTAAAAGTGCAGGGCCCCAGCTCATCACAAGATCAACGTAGTTTCTGCCATCAGCATCGGTCAGATAAGGGCCTTGTGCTTCAACCATAAAGGGGGGTACACCGCCAACGGAGTTGAAGGCTCGAACCGGTGAGTTCACTCCCCCAGGGATGACAGCACGAGAACGGTTAAATAAGTCTTCGGAGATACTACTCATAGGTGAGAACTTTCTTCATATCTGTTGCGTAATGTTTTCTCTAGTCTACAAAACATTATGAAAGCCAAGAGGCTACTTCTGTTGCATAGTACGTCAAAATAATGTCAGCGCCGGCACGACGAATACCTGTCAACGATTCAAGAACAATCTTTTCACGGTCGACCCACCCTGCTGCAGCGGCAGCCTCAATCATGGCATATTCTCCAGAAACTTGATAGGCAGCTACCGGCACCGGAGAGAAATCAGCGACTTCACGCACAATGTCAAGGTACGCCATCGCCGGTTTCACCATAACGAAATCTGCGCCCTCTTCAATATCTAGCCGTACTTCGTGTAGACCTTCACGACGGTTAGCTGGGTCTTGCTGATAGCTCTTACGGTCGCCTTCTAATGAAGAACCGACAGCATCACGGAAAGGACCAAAGAATGCTGAAGCGTATTTTGCCGAATACGCCATAATAGCGACGTCGTAGAACCCTTCTGCATCAAGCGCCTGACGAATTGCTTGTACTTGCCCGTCCATCATGCCCGATGGGCTCACAATATGTGCACCGGCACGAGCCTGCGCCAACGCCATCTGAGAATAAGCATGTACAGAGGCATCGTTATCGACAATCGGCTGACCGAACCGGTCTGTCGAAAGAGGCCCACAATGTCCATGGCTGGTGAACTCGTCAAGACAGGTATCCGCCATAATCGTAATGGTATCCCCAAAACGTTGACGAACCTGTGCAATAGCACGGTTTAAAATACCCTCCGGTAGCCATGCGTGAGTTCCATCTGCATCTTTGTCTTCTTCACGAGGAACACCGAAAAGATCAATACATTGAATCCCTGCTGATACGGCTTGTTCTACCTGTTCTAGCAGAGAATCTAACGTGTGCTGATATTGTCCAGGCATAGACGCGATAGGCTGAGGTTCCTCAATTCCATCTCGCACAAAGAGAACCTGAATGAGGTGCTCTGGGCGTAGTTGTGTTTCAGATACCAGTTTACGCAACGCAGGAGTTGCGCGTAGACGCCGTGGACGATACTGAAGGTTGAGTGCCGTCATAGGAGTTCTCCTCTCATAAAACATGTATTTTCTTTGCGTGATAACCAAAAAATTACAAAAAATAATGATGAACCGCTTCGCATAATCCGCCAGGGGTTGGAGCAGGCGCAATATAAACATCCAAACCTAAACGCTGCGCATGAGATGCGGTTGTTCTTCCCATCGCAATAAGAGGGGGAAAAGATACCGGAGATTCCTCACCGTAAATATAGGTGACGAGTTCTTCTAATAGAGAAGGAGCCGTTGCGATAACACCCGCATATTCTTGCCAACGCTCTCTAACCTGCCCCAGAGCAAAAGATTTTTCGGGTGCTCTCAACGGCGTTAACGGGTTTGTAGCGGGGTAAGGTTCCATATCGTAAAGAATCACCGTTTCTGTAGGTATATTCCGTGATGCTAGAACATGGTTGAGAGTCGGCCGTGACGTCTTTCCCAAAACACACAGAACAGGTTGATCGTCGTCATACGGAAGTTCTTGCCCCAAATGTTCAGCGTCCATCACCGAAGGAATGTAATCCACCACAACACCGTTATCAGCCAAAACTTGTGCCGTGGAGGCACCAACAGCAGCAACTTTTGTTGTTGCTAGTAATTGAGGCAACGTACGCTGAGATTCAACAGCATATTTTTTCAAAGAAAGCACAGCATTCGCGCTACTGATAAGAGCCCAAGAAAAGCCGCCATGAGGCAGACGACTCATGAGCTCACTATCTGGTGTATGAGCGACAGCTTGGCGGATAGGGGCACAATCGACCTCTACCGGCGCTAAAGACGTATGAGACAAAAGCTCAACAAACGGTTGTGCTTGTTCAAACGAACGAGTGATGAGCAGCCGAGTAGAGGTCATTGCGTTGGCCATGGACACTAACTATTCAATCCGTTTAAACGGTCAGCGCCCATTTGCAGGAGGTCTTCTGCTACTTGAATACCAAGCTGTTCAGCTGCTTCTTGACTCAAAAGTACGGTTGCTGCATGATGTCTTAGCACCTGAGAACCATCAGCAGAAGCCACTACAGCGTCAAGAATCAGCTGGTCTTGTTCATATCTCGCGTATGTTCCAATGGGCGAAGCACAACCTGCTTCTAGACGACGTAGCACAGCACGCTCAGCCATAACCGCGTAGCGTGTTGGTAGGTGGTCTACGGTAACGACAGCTTGAGCTAGCTCAGTGTTGTTGTGGACGTCTTGTTCACGTATTTCTACAGCCAAGGCACCTTGCCCAGGGGCAGGAAGAACACGAGAAACGTCAAGATATTCAGAAATAGCAGATTCATAACCTAGCCGGTGCAAACCAGCAGCCGCAAGGATAACTGCATCGCAGTCCCCTACCGCTTCTGCATTGCCATAATGTTCTAGACCGGGGACTCGTGCAAGACGTGTGCCCACGTTACCTCGAATATCAACGATATTGATATCTGGGCGTAACGCCTTAATCTGGGCTGCTCGTCGAGGAGATCCAGTACCAACTTTTGCACCTTCTGGCAGTGTCTCTAAGGTGAGTCCATCGCGAGCGCATAGTGCGTCTCGTGGGTCTTCGCGCTCAGGAATTGCCGCAATGTTGAGTCCAGGGCAGGGCTGGGTGGGCAAATCTTTGAGGGAATGAACAGCCATGTCGACACTGCCGTCCAGTACTCGTTGTCTTAACGTTGCAGCGAATACACCGGTACCACCCATCTGTGAAAGCGGACCGGTCAGGATATCGCCTTCAGTTTTGACGGTTACTCGTTCGATGTTTTGGTTGCAGATACGTCCGATGGCGTCAGCAACCATACCTGTTTGAGTGAGTGCTAGCGCCGAGCCTCGGGTGCCAACGGTGTAGCCCATAGGTTTTAGTCCTCCGTAGTATTCATATGGTAGGTTGCAATCGTTGCTCGATGTTGTTGAGCACGTGCTGGTTTACAGCATTGAGGGTCGCATTCGTCGAACCATCCGCGGTTAGAGCAACCACCAAAAAGTGGCTCTTTGGGTGCGGTAAACGGTGTTGAGTTTGCAGATTGTACGCGTTCTTGGATGAGCTGACGCAAAGACTCAACGTATGCCGGATGAGTTCCGGGTGTTGGTGTGCGTACCGCTTCAAAGCCGAGATTTTTACAAGTGTCTAGAGCTTCGGTGTCTAAGTCCCATTTGACTTCCATATGGTCAGAGACAAAGCCCAGAGGTACGAGGACGATGCCATCAACTTGACCTTCGAGGGCTTCTAGGGCGTCGTTGACGTCTGGTTCTAGCCATGGCATCGATGGGGGGCCCGAACGGGACTGGTAGACCAGTTCCCAATCAACGTTTTCGAGGAGTTTTGAGTCAAGTTCAGAGACTTTTTCGAGGACTCGTCGAGCCACTTGAAGATGTTTTTCGACGTAGGCGGAGCCGCCTTCGTAGTCGACATCTCGTGGTCCGGCTTCGTTCGCTGCGCTGGTTGGTACGGAGTGGGTGCAGAACATGATGCGAATAGCGCCGTTTCCAGCAGCAGGGTCGGTGTTCTGCGCAATTTTTTGGTGAACTTCTCGTAGTCCGTCTACGAGTCCATCGACGAAGGCTTGTACGAATCCTGGTGCATCATAGAACTGACGGATTTTATCAATCTGAAGTTTTCCTTCTAGTTCAAGTTTTTCTAATGCCATACCGTAATCTTCACGGTATTGACGGCATGAAGAATAACCAGGGTAGGCGCTTGTGGCAAGTACCAAAATTTTTCGTGCACCGTTATCGTAGGCTTCTTGTACTACGTCGTTGACGTAGGGTTTCCAGTTACGGTTAGCCCATGTGATGGGGATGTGTGGGCCTTTTTCTTGAAGGGCCTGTTCAAGGGCATTCAAGAGTGCACGGTTTTGTTCGTTGATAGGTGAGATACCGCCGTTGGCGCGGTAGTGTGTTGCGACTTCTTCGAGTCGTTCGTCGGGGATGCCTCGTCCTGCCGTGACGTTTCTCAGGAATGGGATGACATCTTCTTGCCCTTCAGGGCCACCAAAGGATGAAAGAATCACCATATCGTAGGGTTGTGGTGCTTTGTTACGAGGGCGTGAGATGTTTTCTTCGCCGTGGAATGTTTCGATGGTTGTTGCATCGAGTACGGCAGGTCCGTTGCTGGCGGTGTTGTTGGGGTCGGTGACGTTGGGGGCTACGTCGTGTGGTAGTCGGGTGCTCATGCAAGAACTCCTGCAATTTCGTGGGAGGGAATACGGCGTCCGGTGTAGAAGGGGGTTTCTTCGCGGACGTGTAGGCGGGCTTCAGTGTTTCGGAAATGACGCATAAGGTCGACGAGGTCGACGAGTTCGGGTGCTTCAAGGGCGAGAACCCATTCGTAGTCGTTGAGTCCGAATGTTGCGATGGTGTTGGCTAGTACTTGGGGGAAGTCGTAGCCTTTCATGCCGTGATTTTTGAGCATTTCAGCGCGTTTTTCGGGGTTCATGTAGTACCACTCGTAGGAGCGAACAAAGGGGTATACGCAGACCCAGTCTTGTGCTTCTTTACCGAGTGCAAATGCTGGGGCGTGGCGGCGTGTAAATTCTGCATCGCGGTGTACGCCCATAGTGGACCATACAATCTTTGTTTCAGAGAAGACGCTGGTACGGCGAAGTTTGCGGATTGCTTCTTGGAGGTCTTCGGGGACTTCGCAGTGAGCCCATACGAGGATGTCTGCGTTATCACGCATGGCTGATACGTCGTAGAATCCGCGAATGGTTACGCCTTGTTCTTCAAGAGCTGAGATTACGTGGTTGAGTTCTTCTTCAGCTTCGGGAGTTTGTGCTTGGGTGTTTGTGGCTCCGGTACGTGCAAATACGGTGTATAGCGCGTAGTAGAGTTTGTCGTCTCCTTCAGCTGGTGCTCCCGGAACTTGACCTTGAATTTTTGATGAGGTTGCATCTGAGCCGTGTGTGTGGGAGTAGTTTCCATGTGATCCATGTTGGTGTGACATGTTTTCCTTCCTCAGAGGTTCCTCTCTATCAGGGGTGATGGGGAGAAACCTAGTTGTTGTGTGTTTTACGGTGAATCTCGTGGCGTTAGATAGTTGTAGCGTTGAGGTTCTATCCGATGTTGTTTTGTTCAATAAAGTTTTTGAGGGTTTTGCGGGTATCTGCGGTGACGGCAGCTAACCCGTTTCCGCTGAGCCATGCGCCAACAGCGGTGACGTTATCTAGTTCGGTGAGTGCGCTGCGGAAGCTTTGTACTGTTGTACGGTGTTCGGGGCTGGCTGTAGGTAAGGACCCTTTCCATCGCACGACGTCTGCTGCGAGGAGCTGGTTTCGTGAGATGGAGACGTCAAGAAGTTTTTGGGCATCGTGGATGGCCAAGGTGATGAGTTGGTCGTCGTAGAGTTTGACTTCTTGTAGTGGGCTGGTGTCTTGTCCTCTGCCGTAGGATAGGCGTAATACGTGTCGGTGTGGTCCTAGTTTTTCGCTCATCCATTCCCATTTAGCGCTGGCGTGGGTGAGCGCTTTGGCTCGTACTGAGGTGACTTCTTCGCTAACGAGCACTCCGGTGCCGCGTGGTCGGGAGTCGAGCTCTGGTTGTTCGATGATGAGTGTTACGAGGGCGACTTCTGGTCCTGCTGAAATTTGGGGTAGGTCGGCGTTGTTCAGGTGTGATCCGAGCATTCGAAGAGTTGAAGGCCCATCTGATGCCATGACGAGGTATTTTCCGTGGATGGCGGCAGCTTTTTCACCGATTTCGGGTTGGCGTTGGATAAGTGTCCAGAGGTTATGGCAGCGATCGCGGTCGACGGCGATGGCGTCGTAGCCGGTGAGGATACGTACTTTACGTCGCAGGATATCGTCAACGAGCGCTTCGGATAGCTGGTGCATACCGCCGATGAGTCCTGCGACTTGTGCTCCGGCTGGGGAGCTTTTACGTAGTGATGCTGCCGCGGTAGCAAGAGAACCGTAGGTGCTTAACGCTTTTTTGAGTCCTGGTGCAACAGAATCGATGTCGAGGTGGTCGGGGTGTGTGGAGTGGACGCCAGAAACGATGGGTGAGACGAGTCTGTCGAGCACTTGTTGTCCCATGCGCACGCGTACAAGGTCACCAAGGGTACGCGCGTTTTCCCCAGCGGAGGCGGGTAAGAAACGGTCGAGTTTAGCACGTCGTAGACCGCTTCTATTCATAATTTTTTTGAAGTCAGGGTCGTTGAGGTCTCCGGGGATGCCGAGAATCCCTGTTCTTGGTGCTTTATGTGTCCCGTTGGGGAGGCAAAGCCAAGAGCCGTCTTGCCGTGGCGTAACGATTTTTTCGCTGATATTGAGTTCTTCGAGTAGCTCGCTGACGGCGGTGGTTCTTGTTGCGTAGGATTCTGCGCCGGAGTCGAGAACGAGTCCATCGAGTTGGTGTGCGCCTACTGCACCACCGAGATGGTCTTCTTTTTCGACCAGGGTGACTTTGAGCCCTTGTTGAGCGAGTTCTCGGGCGGCGAGTAGTCCGGAGATTCCACCGCCGACGACGATTGCGGTTTCTTTAGGGGAACGAGTATCGACAGGTGACATTGTTCTTAGGCTACTTCCCGAGCAGTTTGAGTGTGAATGTATTCCACGAGGCGGGTGAGTATTTCAGGCTCTGTTTCTGGTGGCACGCCGTGTCCAAGATTGACGATATGCGATGGGGCACAAGCGCCTTCAGCGAGGACGTGGTCTACGTGTTCTTTGAGGACGTCCCATCCTGCGCTAAGTAGTGCAGGGTCGATGTTTCCTTGAAGTGGTACTCCCCCACCAAGACGGTGTTGGGCTTCGGTCAGGTCGAGACGGTAATCTACGCCGATGACGTCGGCTCCGGCTTCGTGCATAGCTTTGAGCAGTTGTGCAGTTCCGGTACCAAAGTGGATTCTAGGAACACCGTAATGTGCCACGCTCTGAAGAACGTGGGCGGAGTGGGGTTGGATGTAGGTGCGGTAATCGCTTTCGGAGAGGGACCCTGCCCAAGAGTCGAAGAGTTGGATGGCGCTGGCGCCTGCTTCGATTTGTGCTTGAAGGAATTGTCCTGCGGTTCGGGCTGCCCATTGTCCGAGTGCATGCCAAGTGTCGGGGTCTGAGTGCATCATGGTGCGTGGTCGTAGGTGGTCTCGGGAGGGTCCGCCTTCAACCATATAAGCGGCGACGGTAAATGGTGCTCCGGCGAAACCGATGAGCGGTGTGTCGCCGAGTTCTTTGACGGTTAGGCTGACTGCTTCTCGGATGGGGTCGAGTGCGCAGTCTTCGAGTTCGGGGAGGTTTTTGACGTCTTCAGCGGTGCGTACTGGTTGGGATAGTACGGGGCCTTTGCCAGGGACGATGTCTACGTCTACACCGGCTAGCTTCATGGGGACGACGATGTCGGAGAAGAAGATTGCGGCGTCTACGTTGTGGCGTCGTACGGGTTGCAATGTAATTTCGCAGGCAAGTTCTGGGGTTAAACATGCCTCTAGCATGGGAATACCTTCACGTACTTTTCGGTATTCGGGTAGGGAGCGTCCGGCTTGTCTCATGAACCATACGGGGTGGTGTGAGCCTTTTTGTCCGGTGAGGGCTTTGAGCATTGGTGACTCTGCCACGCCTGTAGTTTTGAGTGGGTGAGTGGTGGGAAGAGAATCTAGCTGGTGTGTGTTCAGTAGTTCTCGTTGATTCAAAGTGCTACTCATGTTTCCCATTGTGCCAAATTATTGCGCATTGTTTGCCGACACCATGTCATTCTTTGCTGGTATCTGCTGGTTGAGAGGGGAATCTACGAGGAAAAATAGTGATATTTCCCGTTTTTATTCGCGTCTGAGGGGCAAACATGTTTATGATAAGTCAGTCGTGACTATATTTACGCTCGTTGCATCACACAAGACTGTAGATTTGAACACCGTGGCATTATTGGCCAACGGTGCTAGTGTTGCGCTCAAAAATGTTTCGGCGCAGCGGGTTCGAGGAAGCGTTGTTCTTTCGACGTGTAACCGTTTAGAGATTTATGGGGAGCTTGCTGTATCCCCCGGTGCAACGTCTCAGCAAATACAGCTGATATTAGAAGAAACTTCACAGGAAATATATCGTGGCATTGCCGACCAGTCTTCTTTAGCGTACGAACTTGTTGCAAGCAGTTTTGAAGTGTTCACTCAGCATGGGGCCGTCAAACACTTATTTACGGTAGCGGTTGGTTTAGAGTCGGCAGTGGTTGGAGAGCGAGAGATTACCGGACAGGTACGTCGAGCTATTGCTACTGCACGCGAAGAAGGCACAGCCACCGGTAATTTAGTGCGGCTTTTTGATCGTGCTGCTCGCACTGCTCGAGAGGTGGGTCAGCAGACTCTGCTTGGTTCTCAAGGGCGTTCAGTTGTTTCGGTCGCTCTCGATTTAGCGTATGAGCTATCAGAGTTAGCGTGGGATGCCCGTCGCGCACTCATTATTGGTACTGGCGCTTACGCTGGTGCTACAGTTGCGGCTCTGAGAGAGCGTGGTTGCCAAAATATTAGTGTATATTCTTCCTCTGGTCGTGCAGCTACTTTTGCCGACAAGCGCTCCATACGAGCTGTTCCTGAGGGTGCTCTTCACGAAGCTCTCAAAGAAGCAGATATTCTCATTGGGTGTTCTGGTTCTGCCGCTCCGTTGAGCGCTGATGAGGTTCCTGCAGGGAAACGCATTATTCTCGATTTGGCGTTGAGTAGAGATTTCGCTCCAGATGTTGCAGATATGCCAGATGTTGAGTTGATTACGTTGGAGACTGTTCGTCTGGCTGCCCCCAACGAAACTCAAGATTCTATTGAACTTGCCCACGCAATTGTGGACAATGAAGCTGCTCATTTTGCGGTACAAGAGAAGGCTCGCAACGTAGATGCTGCTATTGTAGCTCTCAGGGAACATACGATGTCTATTTTGGACAATGAACTGCAGAAGGTTCGCAACCAGTATGGGTGTGGTGCTGCCGTAGACCAGTTAGAGCTTACGATGCGGCGTATGGTGAAATCACTACTTCACACCCCTACGGTCCGTGCACGTTCTTTAGCAAAAGACGGTCGTGAAGCTGATTACGTTGCAGCTCTTGAAGCGCTCTACGGTATTGAGGTAAACACCGCAGAGTCCTCTCATCTTCAGATGGAGCAAAAACATAAGGACGCCTCCTAACTGTCATGGACGATACCTCTCATACAGAGGTATCAGCCATTCACGGTAGATGTCTATGCCCTTATCACTCGTCCGTTATTTAGATAGATTCAGGAACAAGCGTTGAGTTCTGTGACCGTTGAGCCACTCCAAGAACCAGATTCACATGATCGGCACTATTCCTCAGGGGACAAGCGTCTGCCGAAGGAACTACGACGACAACATCTGGTATTAAGTGCACTACGTATTTTTTCTTCTCAGGGATACCATACGACGACAATGAATCAGGTTGCGTCAGCTGCCGATGTCACGAAGCCGGTACTTTACCAGCATTTCAAATCAAAACGAGAACTATATCTTGCTGTACTAGACGAACAGATTAAAGAGCTCACAGAACGCCTAGTTCGCCCCTTATACGACACCCAAGATAACCGTGAGCGAACAGAACGTGTTATTGGTGCTTTCTTCGAGTTCACGCGCACTAATCTGCAGGGTTATCGGCTGATTTTTGAATCTGATATTCACAGTGATTTAGCTGTTCAACAGCGTATTGATGACCTTCATCTACATATCGCTAATCATATTGCGCAAGTGTTAGAGCCTAATTCTGGTCTAGCCGCACAAGAAGCAGTGCTCATTTCACGTACGCTAACGGGGATGGCTCTATCAGCAGTACAACATGCTTTGCAACAAGGTGCTCAGGACCAAGAGCTTGCTCGTGCACAAAATCTCGTTTTTCGCTTAGCGTGGGGAGGGCTACTCTGCATTGATGACGATTCTGTCTATGACGGTTAGTCCTCTGCCCTTTTCACTTCTATCAGGTTTTTGTTCAGAAGATTCTACGAAGCAATCATTGTCGGGCATTCCGTGCCGATTGTGACTGACACTTGGCGTGCCCTTATGCAAGAGAGTAAGTCCCCTTTGGCTCTTGATATTTATCTATGGTTATCGTCCCGTTTGGGTAGTCTTAATGCTCCTTTGCATATTACGTGGGAGCAGCTTTATGCTCAGTTTGGGTCACAACAGCAGAGTATGGATAACTTCAAAAAGAAGTTCCGCATTGCTTTAGAAACAGTGAAAGAGCATTATCCTGCGGCTAACGTGCGCGAAATGGGCACAGGACAAGGCAAGAACAAGGGCTTTAAAGGGCTTGTGTTGCGCCGTTCGGTACCTCCAGAGATTTCATCATCTCGAACCTCGTAAAAACTACGTGATTACTGATTCTTAGAAATATCTCTAATCAAATGCAATATATGCGTGAACCTTTCTACCTCGGTATCAGTGGTTTTCAAAAGGCTATTTATTTCTTTATCACTGCTTTGCCTCTGACCAAAAGAGCGTTTGACAAAATCAACTTTTGTTTCACTTGCCAAATCATCCTTCTTTACGTCTTCAAGAAGAGGGTTGATAACACGTATCTCAAGCTCAGAGCGTTTGACTTGCTGAGCATTATCTAAAAGCTTCTTCGCAAAAGAAAAGAGCGCAGTGACCGTACCTGCGACAAGGATTGTAAAAGTAATCTTTGCTGTTACCCACTGTAGAGGAGGCAAGTCGCTATGGGGGTTGCCCCGTATAACGTAGATTACTGCTGCTAATGTGCCCAGCGTTGCCAAGATAATAAGAGAAAACGCTGCCCGTTGATCTTTTTTTGCTGCTTCGCTGAACTTTCTTCCGAGGGCTGAGGAAGCTGTGTTGCCAGCGACTGCTTCGACTTCTTCTTGGATCGTTTTAAGCTTCTCAAGAATAGAAAACGCCTCGTCCTCATGCGCTGACAGCGCCTTTTCTGAGTGATGAAGCATACTGTTATATTCGGTTTCTTTTCTTTCTAGAAGGCTTTTCCACTCGTTGCCTTGTGTTTCTAACTGGGCTTCAAAATTACTTTTTTGCTGTTCCTCTAGGTGTTCCATTGAAGAGGAAAGATTCTCAAATTTGGTTTCAAGTGTTTCGTTGGCTGTGACTTGTTGGGTAAGAGCTTCTTCTAATTGTGCAATCCTACTTTCAGGTAGCTCTTTATATGTCTTGGAAATGCCTTTGTTCTTCTTTCCGCGCGCTGACTGGATGGCTGTAAAAGTTGCTTCGTATACAGCTTCCCCGTCATTCCACAACCAAGATTCCGTCACAATCCACCGCACAATGCTGTTAGCAATTTGCTGGGCTTCTTTCTCCGGTAGCGGGTCTTTGAACTCAGCATTGAGACCGTGTACATGAGCCGTTACAGCCTTTTCTAAGCTCTCAGGATTGCCGAAGTGGTTCCGTACCTCTCGATAAGCCCACAGGCGCGCAGAATCGAAAATAACGCAGTTTCTGCCTAGCCCGGTGGTGTAGCGTCGTTTAGTTTTACGCCAGGAGGGGTTAGGAAGGCAATTATCAGATTCTAGAGCAGTTTTCAGCTCGTCTAAGGCATAGACCGTGGGTATGGAGCTGGTAAGCCTCCCAGGAGGCGTGTAGCGGGTTTTTAGTGATAAGCCCGGCATAGCCTTTATCTCCGTCTACTGCGATGCGTAGGACCTCGGTAATGGCGTGGGCGTAGGCGATCGGCTTGCGGTGGGCGTACTCGGTGCGAGGTACGGGGGAAGCTAGGAGCCACAGGGCATGTGCGTGACCGTTGGCGGGGTTGGCTATGACCCAGTTAGGGCGGTAGTTTTCGCACCAGTATGCCTTTTGCAGGGCTATGCCGTCGTCGATGTCTATAACGAGCAGGTTGGTGAGTGCCTGGGGGTTAGCTTCGATGTAGCGTCTGCCCGTAGCTTCGTCGCGTTTCTGCCGCCAAATGCCTTATGAGAGGTCGTCTGTGGCGTAGGGATATCGCGGTAGCCATACGGTTTCCCAGTCGAGGGTTTCGGTCATAGTTCAATAGTGACACAAACCTCCCTATAGTGAAAGTGGATAAGTTAACCAAGTCAGATATTTCGCTCTCCTGCGCGAGCGAACACGGTAGCTCCACAACCACCTTGGTAAGCCACCCACGAAATCCTTTTCAAGGTTTCCTCAACCCAGTTCAAACTCTGCCCTTCGATCAGAACCACGGTTGCTTTAGTATCCCCCGGTTTGTCTTTACGTAGCACTACTCCTTGAGCTTCGCTAGACATGATTTCTCGGACTGTCTCAGCGCTTAGGTATCTGTGTTCAGTCAAGGCAACCTCTACTGCCTTCTGGCTCATTGGGGGCGTACCGTTGACCGACAAGGCCCACCGCGCGCCTATCGAGTTCGCTAGAGGCGTTGCCGAGCTTTTGTGCCGTGCTTGTAACGGCGACCCGGCAGTAAATGCCTTGACCCCCTCAAAATGCCGTAACCCGCTCTATGTGGGCGCTGGGGTGGTTTACCCGGCTTTGATTGTTCCACCGTATGGCCTCGGGGGGGGTGCTTAGAGCCCTTCTGAGGGCTTCTGAGCCACTGGGAGCTACGAAACCTGTCCTAGCCTGTCTGGGGTGAGCTGGTGGAGTGTCAGCGCAATGAGATGATTTTTCATACCATCGGGCACACGGCCTAATTTCGGGAGCTTAATCAGGGTATTACGATCTCCTCCCCCGAGCGGGTGGCCCCAGCCATCTTCCAAATGCCGCACCTCTACCCTTTGCGTCCGGCCCTCACTTCAACTAGAATGTGCCCTACATCATATCGAATGGTACATGTTACTTTTTGACGTACTAAGGATTCCCCATGAAAAGTATCGGAAAGAAATTTCTCGCTCTAGGGATTGGCGCAACTCTTGCACTCGGGCTCTCTCCGGCTGCATTTGCTAGTGAATCTCTTTCGCCTTCTGCAAGCTATAGCCAGAGTAATCAGGTTGTTTCTGCAGAAACTCAAATTGAGCAAGCATTCGAACTGATTTTTACTGAATTTGTGCTTCAGGATGCTAATGGTCTGTACGTAGTTGATCAAGCTGCTGTTGTATCATCAGGATATTCCGATAATTCGCAGCTATTCCATAATCTTGCTGCTGCAATTAATGCTTCTGAGGTGCAAACATCCATCTCTCACTTTTCATTTGACAGAAACGCAGCGCCACAGGGCGCAGCAGAGTTTGCTAAATGTATGGTGCAAGGGGCTTTGGGTATTCCTGTGACAGCATTTGCTGCAGGTACCTGGAGTTCAATTGTTACTGCGATTAAGGCAGCGAAATATGGTTTGGCTGCTAGTACAATTGTTCGAGCCTTGGGGCCGGCCTTTGTCTCGACTGCTGGTAAAACTATTGGAGGTCCTGTCGTTATTGCAGCAAACCTTGGATGGGCCGCCTTTACCTGTCGGGGGCATTTATCATAAGCTTATGATTCGAATTTTGAGGAGTTGCAAAAGCTATGAATAGTAAGAAATCTATAGTGTTCCGAGTATTGTTTTTATACCTCTTGACGATCACGATTTTTGTTGTGTTTGGCTTAGTTCTTGGGGGTATCGTTGGGGGCACTATGTCGCCTTTTAGAGATTCAGTTTCAGCTGGATTTTTTGGATTTTTTATGGCTACTGTACTGGCTTTTACGACGTTACGAAAAGAAATCTGGCAGCAAAAATAATAAAAATTATTTTCTTTATAGCCAGCCTATTGGTTAGGAACTAATGTAGCTTGCTGAACCCGTACAGAACCCCGTCAACATATCTTTACCCCCCTGCCCCCTTGAGTTTCCGGAGTGCTTAGACCCTTCCCAGTCGACACCACACATCCTCTTCGTCCCTCATCTGGTGTGTAGTGTCGGCTGGCTGAGTTGTGCGCTGGAACGGCCAAGGGGACACCGGTGCGGAGTTGAGATTAGAAGGAAACAGTAGGTGCTACACAGATTAAATCCATATCAAAACCAGATAGGAGCCCAAAAGTATCTAACCGCAGGCCCAAAGCACAAGACGCTAAGAGAAGAAATCTCATCCCCGCCGAGGTCCCCTCACCAGGTGCCAGGGCCCTCCGAGACACCTGCCCACGCGCTGCATCCTCACTGCCTCCTGCCGCTACCGACCGTGAAATTCCCCGAAAACCCGGTGACAGCTTGCAAACTGTCAAGTGGCTTTTGGAACTAAAACCAAAAGGTGTAATTCCTGGAAGGTGCTACCGTTTTTCTTTCTTACCCCGAAGATCTAGCCACAGCAGGTAAACCCAGCATCCAGAAACTAAGACCAACCAGAGGGCAAAAGGACTCTTACGACGAGTAGGGGTGACCAGGCAAGTATGCAGGCTCAGGTATGAAAAAAGTACACAGAAAAATGCAACACACCTGTGGCATTGAAATGCGTTGCACTGTATTTTTACTCCGTTTCTGATTTCCGTAAGTCAACGCCTAAAATCCAGAAACTAGGGTAATTCTGAGGCACTCAGAGAGACCTCCGAACACATCCGCACCAACTGCCCCTTCTGGGCAGCAGATAACTTTGCAGGACGGCCAGGACCGGCCCCTTTCTTGCCTCCGTTCTTTGCTTTCATGGCAGCAAGTCCTGCCCGGGCGCGCTCTGAGATCAGGTTAGATTCCATCTCAGCCAGCGAAGCGATGATGTGGAACATCATTTTTCCTACCGGGGTGCTGGTGTCGATTCCTTCGGTCAAAGAGTGGAAGTGGATATTGTGCGCTTCGAGATGTTCAAGCAGTTGGCAGAGGCCTTTGACGTTGCGGCCTAGGCGGTCGAGTTTCCAGACCATGAGGGTGTCTCCTGGGCGCAGAGCTTTGAGGCAGGCTGTGAGTTGTGGTCTTGCCATGGTGCGGCCTGTGAGCTCGGTGTCTGAGTAGATGTGGTAGCAGCCTGCTTGGGTGAGGGCTTGGTGTTGGAGTTGGGGGGGATTGGTCTGTGGTGGAGACTCGGGCGTAGCCGATGGTGGTGTGGTTGGTGGTCATGGTTTGAGGGTATCGAAACCGGTGGATGAAAATATTGGGAGGAAAAGGGAGTGAAGTTAACAGAGAATGGGAATGTAGTTATTCCTTATGCTAAAGTATCTCTGACGTGATGAAAGTCTCAAACTCTTAGGAGCATAGATGAAAAATTTTCGTTCCCACAAGCTAATTGCAGTCATTGCTTCAGCCCTTGCTCTCATCGTCGGTGCAGGAGTTGACTCTCCAGCTACAAGCCCAGTTGCTAATCAGTCTCCTGCTGCATACTCAGAATCACAGCAGAACCCAATGACTTGGGGAAGTGTAATTAGAATTGTAACGACTAAGACTGCCTGCGAGAATCTCCGTCGAGTGATGCCTAACCCTTCAGGCCTGAAATGTGTTAAGGCTGGGTAATTGTCCCTCGATAAAATGGATAACGTATTACTAGATTGGGAAAATAGAATAAAATCGGACACTTTTTGCCCTATTATAAAAAAATATTTCCCCAAATTTACAGATACTTCATACGATGGTTTAAAAGATCTCGAAATTTTTATCCTAGAATCTTATAAATCCCCCCAAGAAGTACCCGATGATTTAAAAGAGAGTATTGAAGCATACATATCCAAAGGTTTGATAGATAGATATAAAGGATCTTTTGTAGATGTCTCTCAAAAAATACCAGATTCTAAATCAATGGTAGCGATATCATATGAGGATCTTGATCATATGGATGTCTGTTCAACTTTGATGAACATCCCTTTTATTCTGAAAACCGGTGAATATTGGGTTTCTTTATTTGAAACAAACAATGCAATACTCGAATCCAAAAAACAGTAAACTTCATACAGTCAGGCTATTTTTAGTTTACTTGCCGGCAGCTGTTCTATCTATACTGGTAGGTTTTATAGCTGCCGGCTGGATTCTTCCCACATCTACCACCCTTGCAACGACTAACTACTACCTGGCAGAAGATTATAAGATACCAGTTCTTGCTTTCTCATTTTCTTTCCCTGCGCTTTTGTTAATCATGGTTCATGACTAGAATCGATTACATAAAGAAACAAGATCCATCGCAAATAAATATAAGCAAATTAAAAATATCTTTTATATTGCTTTTCAGTATTATATGCAGCATCATTCTGACCGCTTTTCCAAAACTATTAACAGGCATCCCAATACAAGGCAAGATTGTCGGCCAAGATATTCTTTGGATTTTTCTTACAATATTTCAAGTTTCTTCAGAGGAAATTTTTTTAGAGGTATCCTTATAGAAATTCTTAAATCTATAAAATTACCTCTTTTTATTTTAATATTCATCAGCTCTATACTTTTTACGGTTGGTCATACGAGTGTTTCCAACGGATTTATTTTTGCGTTTATCTTTGGGTTAGCAAATTCTCTCTTGTATTTAAAGTTTGGTATACATCTACCGATATTGATACATATTTATTATTAATATTTATAGTTCCTCTAATCTGGGGTTACGAAGATATTTTGTATTTAGTATTTGGAATTATAATATCATCCACACTCATAAGTTTTTCCCTATGCAGTAAATACAAGATTTTATCTTCACACAAAGATTCTTTATAAAGTTATAGAGGCTTATTCATAAGGGTGGCCACCCCAAACCCTCAAAAAATAGAAAAAGACCGGTTTCGGTACGGGAATAACGAGCAACCAACACCCCCGAAAAACCCATACCGAAAACCTGCACCGAAAAGGCTCACCGGCAAACACACCAGGGAGCCTTTTCGATACCCTCAGACCATGACCACCCACCACACCACCATCGGCTACGCCCGAGTCTCCACCACAGACCAATCCCCCCCGCCCCAATTCCAACACCAAGCCCTCATCAAAGGTTGACTTGCGTAAGCCAGGAACAGAGTAAAAATACGCCCTAGTACTTTTCAATGCCAGACGTGTGTATGAAAAAAGTTCCTGTAGATCGGGGCAGAGTTGTTGGGTGGGCTGGTTGGTTCTGTATCTGTTGTGTGCCTGGTGTTTCTGAGCTGTTGCTGTCTTGTCTTCTGTGTTGTCCTAGCTCTCTGTAGAGCTCGGTTCTTTCCCCTGAGGGCATGCCTATACATCCGGCCATGAAGGACCCTGTGCTCAACTGTCGCATTTGCGACAGTAACCCTGGCCAATAAATCCCTGACTCTGGAAGCTCGTAGCCTGTTTTAGTAGCTGGTTTTCTTGTTACACCTCTTGCATTCAATGAGCCAGGAAAGTTGTATTTTGAGTGGCTCAAAAGAGTGAGAGCGCCTAAATACCGGGCGGAGCAAGCTATACATTTACGTTACGTAAACGGCTTTTTGCATGGCGAAAGCCCCGCACTAGGAGCAGGCGGGGCTTTGTGGAGTGCTTTTAGGCGACCTTGGGGGGGGACTGGTCTTGTTCTTCGTCTCGTTCCCTGCGAGCACGTCGTGCTCTTTGTTGGACGGTGCTGGTGGATAGCCCGAAGTGTTTAGCGGTTTGGCTCCATGAATATCCTTCATCGTCATGGTAAGCACGTATGGCTTCGAGTTCTTGGGCTTTCTGCTCTATCCACTGCTTACGTGTCCGGGGAGTATACCGAATGATGGTACCTCTAGAAAGCCCTGATTTTTGAGCTAACTCAGCTATAGAGAGTCCCTTACGGTCTAAACGTTTTGGCTTACCGGTCATTGATTACCTCCGTAAGTTTCTTGAGAATCGAGGCTTTTCTCAAAAATTCTAAATCGTTGAAGGTGGAAGCTTCACCTGTGAGGCTGTTTTGTTCCTTGTTGAAAGGCTGATAGGTGTTGAACTTTCTGGAAAGCGTGCGGAGCTCCCCTATCTCATGGGCGATGCTATCCAGATAAGAGGTAATCTCTGAGCAATTTATATTTTTTATGTGAGACTCGTTTATTTCCTCTATTTTAGAACTTATGTTATGCCATCGTTGGTAGCTATTATCAAGGAAAGTTTTATCATGCAGTTCAGGTAATACATTTTTAAAACCTTGATATAAAGATATAAAAGTTTTTAATTCTTGGAATATGTTTTTGTGTTGCTCTGGAAGTTGTATTGTTCTCATACTTTTATATCGGTTATAAACTTCATTTAGTTTTTCCCATAGAGTATGGTTTTTAAATGTTTCTTTATTCATGTCTTTTGTTTTCGTGTAGCTAGAGAATTATTACTAATATCATATCAATAGTTTTTATTTTATGCTGCGGAACCGAATGGAAATCCGGCACTCTTACTTAGAGTACTTAGAGTACTTAGAGCGGTAAACGTTAAGGAGCTGTGAGATATATGATTTCAGTTCATCTAGCTTCTTTTGCTGAGGATGGTTCTTCTCTGCTTCGGTGGAAAGTCGAGTGTTTTCTGCTCGCAACATGTTGATGTTGCTCTGCAACTTTTTCTGCCGATCAGTTGCTCTTACTTATACCTGTTGCAAGTTGCAAAGGTGCTTCTCTTTTTCTTCTGCAACCTCTGTTTCTAGGCTTGCAACTTTCTTGCTAAGAACTCGATTCAAGTTTTGCTTAGATTGCAATTTCTTCTGCAACTGCAAATTTTCTTTTTGCAGTTGCATAACCTTCTTGCGAAGATGCTCAGCTTCTTCTTCAGAAGTAATTGCGTTGTTGATAGGCTTCTGGTTTTTTCGTCTTATTGAGGCTTTAGTTTTGCACGAGTCTGAGCAGTAGATGCGTAGAGGGTCGGCTTCTGTCGAGATTTTTTAGAGCACACGGGGCAGTATTTTGTGTTTTCGTCCATGCTTTGTATTGACGGTTTTGAGGTCTGCTGTAAGTCAAAGGGGTTAAAGATTTTTAACGGGTTGCACCTCGGTGCCAGACGTGTGTAAGTAAATTGGGTTTTATTTTTGGGTGGGGGGGGGTGCTGGTTTGGTTCTGTTGCAGAGGGTTCTGTTGCAGGAGACTGCATGGCTACTGTTTCTTTTGCAACAGAGCAACAAAAAAGGGATACCCTGCTAATGCAGAATATCCCTAAGTAAATCTTCCTATGATAAAAATGTTCTAGATCGTTGACGAACAGAAAAAATAAAATATTTTTATCATCTAATAACTAATCTTTTCAATCATTCTTTACCCTTCCATCACCGAACGGGCAATGCCAAAACATTTACCCATTTATCCTCAATAGAAATAAACGGGGTGACTTCAGATAAATAAAGTCACCCCGTCCTAGAAGATTAACGGTATATTTTTGAACGGTGTCCTATATCCAAGGCAAGGATTAAAAAAATGACCTTGGTTGACATCAATAATGATTCGATAATCACCAACACGATAACGCCAAAACCCTAAGCATTTTGCAGTTAGTGATTTGCAATGTTTATTTGGCTCATCAAAAGCAGAAAGTTTTTCTCACTCTTCGACGATTTGCTTTGCTATTTGCCGGTCAAGCTTTTTATGTGCTTACGTGAGTTTTCAGTAAATTCAACACTCCAACTCATAGATCTAATTCAGCTTTGATGCTATCAAGGGAGTATGTTTTAGCTTTTCCAGAACGTGCTTGCTCCGCGTCTTGGCGAAGCCCATAGGCGTGCTCAAGTTCTCCGAGGTGCTCTTCCAGAAGGGAATTGATATAGAAGGAAACGGTTCGGTTAGTTTCTTTGGATAGGCCTGCTAAGCGTTCTTGAACGTCTGGGGTTGTTCGGAAGGTTATTACTTTTTTGGAAGGTACTTGTGTACGCATAAGAGCAGTGTATTACACTGCATACAATACGTTTTCTTTCTTATAGCCAACAATAGGCAGGTTTGTATATCCAAAATTTTCATAGAATGTTAGGAATATTTTGGTATGTCGTCGAGACTCCCGTTAATACTCTGTCAGCTCAAAGAACGTTTGAGTATTCTCGCTCAGACCACCGAACACCCCGTCGCTTTTTATGTCAAAAAAGCGTTGGAACAAAAAATCTCAGAACTAGAACACGCTCACGAGCTACATGCCCGCGCTCAGGCGATACGTGAAGGTAATGCACGTGTATATACCCTTGACGAAGCTCGAAAAGAGCTAGGCCTATAAAACGTGGCTACTTGGAATGTTTACCTCGATGAGGGCTTTATGAAAGACCTCAAAAAACTAGATAAACCGGTTGGGCACCGTGCGATTGATACCCTGAGCGGCTTTCAAGTTTTCGATACTCCATAAGCGCATTGTAAGGCTCTGACAGGCGAATATGCTGGTCTCTGGCGGTATCGTGTAGGTAATTACAGGGCGATTATCGACTTTGATTCAACCCGCGTGGTGATTATCGCTCTTGAGGTTGGACACCGTTCAAAGGTTTACCGATGAAGCGGTCAAAGAGAAAATCTGACTTTGTAAAAACGGCTCTTGGACACTCGGAATCACTCCTGGCATTATTACTAATCCTGATGGTAGCCGTGAATCTTTTATCCCCTCTGGAAAGCTCGCTCGTGCTGCGCTGTTGTATGTCACTACTGAAGCTGTGAAAACGGGTTCTCCTCGGATTGAATTAGCGAAAAGCTATCGAGGGTTCATGTCTGATTTAGGTATCAAAGGGGATAGCAAAACTGCGCGCGAGGCTGTCCGTCAGCTACGTGCAGTCCTTTCTATGAGCATCCAACTCTCGACCATCGTCGAAGACGGCGAAGGCGGTCACGTCGTCACTGAGCTTGAAATGAAAGTTGGCAGCGGGCGTGAAATCCATTTTGATGCAAACGCTGATGTTAAAGAGCGTGAATCACATCTTCTGCTCTCCCAAGAGTTCACAAAGGACTCTTCTGCGTGATTTATCGTAGGGGTGGTACGCTGAGGGTGATATTTCTAGGTGTTCTTGTCTTCACCTTTTAGAATGTCTAGAGACATGACCGGTAATTTCCGTTGTTTAAGGAGCAATTATGGACGTTAAATTTGGTATTAGAAATATGCCTCGCGAAGTAGTTATCGAGTCCGATAAAGACCCTGTTGAATTGCGTCAGCTCATTGCACGCGCCATGGATAAAGGTGAGGTTCTAGAGCTAGAAGACGATAAGGGTAACGTTGTATTGATTCCTGGAGATAAAATCGGTTTCGTTGAAATTGGTTCAGAGACAAAGCGTCGCGTCGGCTTTAATTTCTCAGCATAATATGCCGTTGATATAAACGGTGTAGACGATAGTGGAGGGCCTATATTTTTAGGCTCTCCACTTTTTTCTCTTCAGCTTTGTTAGAATGGCTAAGATAAGACGGTTGTCCGGTCGTTATCCACCAGTAATGTTTAGTAGTGTCACCTGCTGAGATAAGGTGACTTGTTCTCTCACGATCGGCGTACCTCCATAGTTGCGCTTTTGCGCCTTTTCTACAGGAAACACATACGTGAACCAAGACCCCAAGACTTTTGCCGATTACGGACTACGCGAAGATATTTGCCAAGCTTTAGCTGAACGTTCCATCATTCATCCGTTCCCTATTCAGTCTCTCACGTTGCCTGTTGCTCTCGCCGGCAATGACATCATCGGGCAGGCGCAAACAGGTACCGGCAAAACTCTAGGTTTTGGTCTGCCCGCAATTCAACGAGTCATCGGCCCCGAAGATCCCCGTTGGGATTCGTTACGCTCCCCGGGCTCCCCTCAAGCGCTAATTATTGTTCCAACTCGTGAGCTTGCTGTTCAAGTAGGTGACGATCTCTCTGCTGCGGCAGCAGGTGCGGGAGTTCGTGTTGTGACGTTATACGGTGGTGTTCCGTATGAACAGCAGGTTAAACTTCTTGACCGCGGAGTTGAGATTATTGTTGGTACGCCCGGCCGACTCATTGATTTACAACGCCAGCAGAAGATGAATCTTTCGCAGGTAAAAATTGTGGTTCTTGATGAAGCCGATGAGATGCTTGATTTAGGGTTCTTACCCGATGTTGAAAAAATTCTTGCAAGTTTGCCCGAGATTCGTCAGAGCATGCTTTTCTCGGCAACCATGCCTGGGCCTGTGCTGACCATGGCACGCCGTTATATGCGTAAACCAATGCATATTCAAGCGCAGTCTTCCGAAGATGAGTCGTTGACAAAGGCGTCTATCCGTCAAGTTATTTATCGTGCTCATCCTCTCGACAAAGATGAGTTAGTGGGTCGAGTTCTGCGCGCCAATGGGCGAGGACGTACCATTATCTTCACCAAAACAAAACGCTCTGCAGCAAAGCTTTCTGATGAGTTACAGAATCGTGGTTTCCGTGCGGGTGCTCTTCACGGCGATTTGCCTCAGGTAGCACGCGAAAAAGCATTACAAGCGTTTCGTGATAATACCGTTGATGTCCTTGTCGCTACAGATGTAGCAGCCCGAGGTATTGATGTTGATGACGTCACTCACGTGATTAATTTTCAGTGCCCCGACGACGAAAAAACCTATGTACACCGTGTGGGTCGTACAGGCCGTGCCGGTCATACTGGTACCGCAATTACTCTTGTTGATTGGGAAGATATCCCTCGTTGGTCTCTCATTAACAAAGCATTAGAGTTGGGTGTCCCAGAGCCTGTAGAAACGTATTCTTCTTCTGAGCATCTTTTCCGTGACCTTGATATTCCTGAAGGCACTCGAGGTAAGATGCCTCATGCTCAGCCTAAGGATTCTGATGCTTCTGCTCAACGTTCACCGCGCAGAGGCGAGCGCCGCTCAGAACGTTCTTCCTCTTCTTCTCGTCGTTCGCAGAATAATGGGCAAAGGCAGCGTCGCCCTCGCCGTCAAGAGCATGATAATACGCGTTCAGACTCCCCCGTTGTGGAGAAAGATGCTTCTGGTCGTTCACGACGTCGTACCCGGGTAGAGGGCGAGCAGGCTCCGCGTCGTCGTCGGCGCAAACGTATCGTTAATGATGGTGATTCACAAGACTAGCCTGTATTGATTGGGGCGGTGTTCTTAACCCAAGGGGTTATGGGCACCGCCTTTTATATTGTTTGGGTGTGTTGAGGTGGGGTGTTCTTCTGGTGGTTCTGCCGGATGATTTCTTTGATACGTTCGACGGTTTGGGCTGGTGTGGTGTTTTCTGCTAGTCGGTTAGGCTTTCCGGCGCCGTGGTAATCGCTAGAGCCAGTTATGATGAGGTCATATTTTTGGGCAAGTTTTTTGAGCCAGTTGCGGTCTTCTTCGTTGTTGTCTCGATGATAGATTTCAAGTCCGCTTAGTCCGGCCTCAATCATCTGTTCTATGAGCTCTGCAGAGGCAACTTGTCCGCGGATACGAGCACGGGGGTGTGCCATGATGGGTACTCCTCCGGCAGCTTTAACCATGGTGACGGCGTCAACGGGGTGTACGGCACGGTACGGAACATAATATGCTGAGTGGTCTGCCAGTAATCCGGAGAAGGCTTCGCTGCGGGTTTTGATAATGTTTGCGTTCACGAGGGCGTCTGCAATGTGGGGTCTGCCGATAGTTGCTCCTGATGATGCTTGAGCTAAGACGTCTTCCCATGTGATGGGGTATGTTTCAGAGAGTTTTTGAACGATTCTTTGAGCTCGTGTCCGGCGAGAGGTGCGAGCCTGCGTAATATGTTTGTTCAGGACGCTATCGTTTTGTTGATGTCCGTAGCTTAGTAGGTGTACGCTAAGCGGGCCGATAGCGCACGAGATTTCCATACCTGGTAAGAAGTCTAGTCCCCAGTCGTCAGCATATTTTTGTGCACTTTGCCACCCTGCGGTAGTGTCGTGATCAGTGAGGGAAAAACCTGTTAATCCGCAGTGAGCAATTTCGGCGACGAGTTCTTGTACGCTCTGTGTACCGTCTGATAGTACCGAATGAGTATGCAAATCATATGACATATTTCTATCTTAGGTTGCTTGTCTATGACAAAGATAGGTGTATAGATACCTCTGAACGTATTAGAGTTGTATCTATGGTTACTGATGAACATAAATCTTCTGATATGACAGATGAACAGCCCCTTGAGCAAAGAGTGAATAATCGCTCTCAGCCTCCCCAGTCTGAAGCTTTTATTGAGTTTATGGCCTCATATTGGGCGCCCGATGAAACACCATTACCTGAACGTGCAGAAGTAGCAGATTATGCGGCTGAACGTCGCGCCCGTATTTCACGCCTTTTCCCTGGTGAGCGTCTTGTGATTCCTGCTGGTGCTTTTAAAGTGCGTTCTAATGATACCGATTACCGGTTCCGTCCTCATTCTGCCTTTGCGCACCAAACGGGTCTTGGGCTAGACCAAGAGCCTGATGCTGTACTCGTTTTTGAACCAGTTGAGCAAAACCACGGAGATAACGGTTCGCATCACGAGGTGACGCTTTATTTCCGGCCTCTTGCTGGACGAGATAGCGCACAGTTCTATGCTGATCCTCGCTATGGTGAATTCTGGGTTGGTCCACGCCCTACCCTCGCAGCGGTGGAAGCAGAGTACGGTATCCGTACCGCGGACCTTTCGGAGTTAGAAGTCGCTATCACGAAGAATGCTGGTAGTCAGGCGCTTGGCGGTATTAATATCCGTCTTGTGCGTAACGTCGACTTAAATATTGACGCACTCGTTGATACCTCTCGTTATAACACTGGGGTGGATTTAGAGAAAGCTGACCAGACCGATGCTCTTTTGACAGAGGCTCTTTCTGAGGCGCGTCTTGTTAAAGATGAGGTGGAGGTCAAAAATCTTCGTCGTTCTGTACAGCACACTATTGAGGGCTTTGAGAATGTGGTTCGTGCTCTGCCTCGGGCGGTAGGCCATCATCGTGGTGAGCGTGTAGTTGAGGGTGCTTTCTTTGCAAAAGCACGTGAAGAAGGCAACGATCTTGGCTATGACACTATTGCGGCGTGTGGAAATAATGCCACTATTTTGCATTGGATTCGTAATAATGGTTCGGTTGATGAGGGAAAGCTGATTCTTGTTGATGCTGGCGTAGAAGATGACACTCTATATACTGCTGACATCACTCGAACGCTACCAGTGAGCGGGCGTTTTACTGAAGTGCAAGCAAAGATTTATCAGGCGGTTCTTGACGCTGCTGATGCGGCTTTTGAAGTAGCTGTTCCTGGTCGCCGGTTCCGTGAGGTTCATGAGGCGGCTACTGCTGTCTTAGCAGAGCGTCTTGAACAGTGGGGTTTGCTTCCTGTATCGGCAGAGGTTGCTTTGTCAGAGCAGGGAGGTCAGCATCGTCGTTGGATGCCTCATGGGACAAGCCACCATTTAGGTCTTGATGTTCACGATTGCGCTCAGGCCAAACGTGAGCTGTATCTTGATGGTGTCATTGAGCCGGGTATGGTGTTCACGATTGAGCCAGGGTTGTATTTCAAGGAAGAGGACTTAGCTATTAGTGAAGAATACCGTGGTATTGGTATTCGTTTAGAAGACGATATTCTCATCACTGAAGATGGTCCGGTGAATCTTTCAGCAGATCTTCCACGTACTGTTGCTGAGATTGAACAGTGGATGGATTCTTTGCGTTCATAGCAGAGGATTATGCCAACGGGGTGTGGGGTGTTCACCAGATATGGTGAACACCCCACACCCCGTTTTATGGTGATGGACAGTTGTTCCTCAGCTTTTCAACTCACCAGTTCAGATGATTCTGGTAGTTATTCTTGAGTACCAGCACTGTTGTTGTGAGGTTTGGTGTTAGAAGGTTGCGGTTGAGGTGGCGTTGACTGCCCCGGCTGACGGATTGCTTCTTGAAATTGTTCAGGGTTTTCGATGCGGATTCCATAGCGTCCAGTTCGTTGTTGGGAACGAATTTGTTCAATGCGTTCGTTAGGTTCTGGTGCTGGTGGTTCTTGCCGAATCGTTTGTGCGTATTCCTCAGGGTCTTCTATTCTCAAACCAAATTTTGATGAAGATTCTTTTTGAGGGCTGTTAACGGTGGGAGAAGGAAACGGCTCAGCCGTTTTTTGTGGAGGAAGGGTGTTTCCATCAAAGCTCTGTGGTGGTGTGGGCGGGCTAAAAGGTACAGGGCCTTCTGGTGCCATTGGTGTAGGTTGAGGGCCTCCGAGGATATGTTGAGCTTGTCCTGCGGTGCTGGGGTGAGCCATCAGAATATATTTTTGAGGAACTAATTGTGCTCGGGTTTGGAAGTTTCCTTGTTTATTGCTTCGAGAATAAGACAGAACACCAAAAATCATCCATACAGCGATACCTAATGGGATGGAAGATAATAGGTTAGCGGCGAAGTTTCCGTTACTCAATAATGCAGTAGCAAGACCGATGAAGGCACCAAAAAAAGCACCTTGAGCGGCAGAAGCTAAAGCAACTTTCGGATAAGAGAGTTTGTTACCAAGAAACTCGATTTGTTTCAGCCCTTCTCCTTGAATGAATAAGGTTCGTAGCGGGAAGTTGGCGTTGTTGAGGGTGTTGAGTGCTTGGTTGAGTTGCTGTCGGTTGCTGTATTCTCCAACGGGGATTCCTTCGGGAAGGTTATCTGTGTTCGAGAGAATTGCTGATATGTTTTGTTCGTCCATGCTCTATATTTTCGCGAAGGCACCTTAGTATTTCCTGAAAAAACGGCGAGTATCGCAAGTGGCGAAAATTTTTCCCTACATGGTGTCGTATTCAGAGCTGTTTTGAACTAAAGATTATCCGTTTCTTGTCACAGATAGGCTATGGTCTCTTCAAAAATTGGTGAGAACGCGTAGTCTATTAAGGGTGAGTACAACACCAAATAAAATTTTTATTGCCCGCCTACTTGGTATGGACGTTTTTGACCCTATGGGTGACCGTCTTGGTCGTCTACGCGATGTTGTTGTGCTCAAACGAAGTTTTGGGCCTTTAGCCGTCGCCACAGGAAGTATCTCGCAACGTGGTAAAGAACCTATTGTTGTGGGTATTGTGATTGAAGTACTCGGCAAAAAACGTATTTTTGTGCCGATGACTCGTATCACCTCTATCGATTCTGCTCAGATTATTTGTACGGGACTTGTCAACCTTCGACGTTTCGAACAGCGCGGTTCTGAGGCGCTTGTGGTTGCAGAAATTTTTGACCGTAAAGTTCGTTTGACAGATGGTTCTGGAGAAGCAACTGTTGAAGACGTTGCAATGGAACAGCGACGTAACGGTGATTGGTTCATCTCAGAGCTATTCATCTCACGTATCCCAGAAAATGGTGGGCTACTACGTCGCCGAAAAGCTACCCTTGTTGTTGATTGGGATGAGGCGATTCTTTCAACTGATTTAGAACCTCAAGCAGCGACAACATTCGTTGCTAATCATGAACATGCTAATGCTGCAGACTTGGCAGACGCTATCCATGAGATGAACGATAAACGTATGGTTGAGGTAGCTCATGAATTGCACGATGATCGCCTTGCAGACGTTTTGCAAGAGCTACCTGAAGATGATCAGGTTGAGATTCTTTCGCATCTGGATGTTGAGCGTGCGGCTCAAGTTCTTGATGAGATGGAGCCAGACGATGCAGCTGACTTGCTCAATGAACTATCTGATGCGCAACGTGAACAGCTATTAGTTCTGATGGAGCCAGAAGAAGCAGAAGACGTTCGCCGTCTACTTGAGTATGAAGAGGGAACAGCCGGTTCGTTGATGAACCCGGTGCCTATTATTCTCTCCCCTGAGGCTTCTGTGGCTGAGGCTTTAGCACATATCCGACAAGAGGAGATTCCTCCGGCAATGGCTGCGGCAGTGCTCGTTGCTAGACCACCGTTAGAGACTCCTACGGGTAAATATTTGGGTATGGTGCATATGCAACAGCTGTTGAGGTATCCGCCCAGTGAGCAGGTCGGTAATCTTTTAGATTCTTCCATTGAGCCAGTCTCAGATATGACCAGTCTTGAAGAGATTTCTCGTGTATTAGCAACCTATGATTTGACTATTTTGCCAGTCGTTAATGAGTCACAGCGTCTTGTTGGGGCGGTGACTATTGATGACGTTCTAGATGCGCTCTTACCTGAGGACTGGAGAACATACGATGATGGCACACCCATTCGAAAGGTAGGTCGCCGTTTTGAGTGAGAAAAACCGCGAACGTCATAATGACCGTCTAGCAACTCCCCAAGCTGCTCGTCATCGTATCGCTACCGGGGGGAAGCCGAATCCTGACCGTTTTGGGCGTGCTACCGAAGCTATTGCTCGTTTTATGGGAACTCCACAATTTATTTTGTGGATGACCATTTTTTGTACGCTCTGGCTTGGGTGGAACACTCTAGCCCCAGATGAGTTACAGTTTGACCCTCGAGCCTTGAACTTTACTCTTTTGACGTTGGCGTTATCTTTACAGGCTTCTTATGCTGCTCCGTTGCTTCTGTTAGCGCAGAACCGTCAAGATGACCGTGACCGCGTGATTGCTGCTCAAGACCGTCAGCGAGATCAGCAAAATCTTGAAGAAACGCAGTACCTTACTCGTGAAATTGCGTCTTTGCGTATTGCTCTTCGTGAGGTGGCAACTCGTGATTATGTACGTAGTGAGTTGCGTGATGTGATGGAAGAACTTCAAAAATTGCAGCAGGCTCTAGATCGTTCAGAATCTCAGGGGTTAGAGAATAGCCCTGAAACGCAGTCTATGAAGATAGTGACGGAAGATATGAGCACTCCTAAACGACGTTTGTCTCAGATTAAAGTCAAAGATGTCGATGAGCTTTCGCAAGAACATGGCGAGTAGTCTTCTGTTGTTTTCTGTATTTTTCTAAGGATATTGATGTCTTCTATCGACGAAACACTATACGAGGCGTTGTGTACGGTCCATGACCCAGAACTTCGTCGCCCGATTACCGAGCTTGGGATGGTCGAGAAGGCGTACTTTGAGCAGGGCGTTGCTCATATTCACGTTTTATTGACGATTGAGGGTTGTCCGCTTAAGACAACGATTGAGCATGATATTACGCAGGCGTTATCTGGTGTCGAGGGTGTCCAGCAGGTTCAGGTTCATATTGGGTATATGAACCCTCAACAACGGCAAAAGTTACGGAGTACGTTGGGGCATAAGTCTAAGAATCCGTTTAGTGCTGAGGATTCTTTGACTCGTGTCTATGCGGTGGTCTCAGGTAAGGGTGGTGTGGGAAAGTCGTCGATGACGGCTAACCTTGCGGCATCTTTTGCAGCTGATGGGCTATCGGTGGGGGTCGTTGATGCTGATGTTCATGGTTTCTCTATTCCCGGTCTTTTTGGTATTGAACAAGCTCCGACACGTTTTGAAGATATGATTCTTCCGCCGGTGGTCTCTGTTCCAGAGAATGTTTCGGGGCAGGGCTCTGGCTGTGTCAAAGTCATTTCTATGGGCATGTTTGTTGCTGGTAATAAGCCGGTGGCGTGGCGTGGTCCGATGCTTCATCGTGCTTTAGAGCAGTTTTTGACTGATGTTCATTTTGGCGCTATTGATATTCTTCTTCTTGATTTACCGCCGGGTACGGGTGACATTGCTATTTCGATGGCTCAGCTTTTACCGACAGCAGAGTTGGTGTTGATTTCTACTCCGCAAAGTGCTGCCGTTGATGTTGCAGAGCGTGCTGGCACGATGAGTGTTCAAACTCAGCAGAAGGTTGCTGGTGTTATTGAAAATATGGCAGCGATGCGTATGCCGGATGGGTCGATGCTTGATATTTTTGGTGCAGGAGGCGGTGTGAAGCTTTCTGAGCGTCTTTCTGCGACATTAGGGTATGATGTTCCGCTTCTTGGTTCTGTGCCTTTAGATGTCTCTCTACGGACGGGAGGGGACGTCGGTGTGCCTCTGGTCTGGGCTGATACGAGCTCAGAAACGGCTCAATCTATTAACCGTATTGCTCGTCAACTATCGCATCGTGCGCGGAATTTGAATGGTAAACCGTTACCGTTCAACGTCTAAGGAGGTTCTTCTCTAAGAATAGTAAGGTTTTCGCCAGCGATGATGGGTTTTTGCCTAGCTAGAGGATAAGAGCGAATACAGTATTGAGAGAAGGTATCGGTTTAAGTAGCTTCAATATCGAAAGGTGCGTATGCGCCTTGAGGTAAACGCTGAATATTTTGTGCTGGTGGCTTGTTCTCAGCTTCTCGTTCTGCTGCCAGACGTGCGCGTTCTTCATCGTCTTCAGCGAGAGCTTCACGCACGATAGTTCGCGGATCGTATTGGCGTGGATCATATTGTTTCCAGTCAAAGTCGCCTAGCGGGTTATCCCCCATGACTTCTTTGAGGTCATCTTTTGCCTCAAACGCCATGGCGCGAACCCATTTAACGCCTTCTTTGAGTTTTTGGGCGTACTCAGGCATGCGTTCTGGCCCGATGACCACGAACACCAGGATTACAAGGACGATAAATTCCATTCCGTTAATACCGAACACAATATGGAAGATTACCAGTTAATTCGGAAGAAAACCGTCAAGCGTCGCATAGTTCATCATCTTTGCCCAGAAAAATATGAGCGATACGCTCTACTGTTGAGCACGGTGAGGCAGAACAGTTCAAGAGCTGTTATTTTTGTCAAAAGTGTTCGGGCGACAAAACTGCCGTGAAAACCGAAGAAGTTTTCACGGCAGTACGGCGTTATATGGTGCTTTTATGAAGTGCTGGGTTGGTCAAAATCTTTGAGACAGTTCTTGAGGTCTTCAATTTCTTGTTCTGATACTTCAAGTACGAGTCGACCGCCTCCTTCAAGAGGTATTTTAACAATAATGCTCCGGTTTTCTTTGAGAATCTCTAAAGGTCCGTCACCGGTGCGTGGTTTCTGGGCAGCCATCTTTTTACTCCTTAATAATGAGTCCCATGGTCATGGTTCAAACTCATGTGACAGCAACCATAATAAACTAGCTGAGGTTTATTGTCTCGTTATGTTGCTCAGTTATCGTAGTATTCCTCAGCGTTCATAACTTTTAAGGTGGATAGTCTCCCCCACCAGGTAGCTCTTTCCAATGCCAGAGCCAGCCAACCCACACACTTTGAAAGATAGCTGAAGCGAGGATCCAAAGAACTCTATATGCTCGTGAACCACTCAACCCGATAAAGACCAAAACTACGGGGAATAACGGCAAGAGAAGCCGGAATGTGGAACTTTGTGGGTATAGGAACAGCAGAAGATATATCAGGTAGCTATAACACCAGAGGTTAAGCACCGGATGTAATACACGACGAGCATATCGCGAGGCCATCAGAAAAATAAAGCCGAGAATGCTCATGATGAGCACAGGAACACCCGCTAACCCAAAATATTCTTGGCTTTGAGCAATCCACGGCTGAAATAGGACAAGATGGCTCTGCCGCCATGCAGTTTCTGTTGCGGTATATGCGTCGATTCTTCCGGTATAAGCCCATGCAATAAGAGGCCAAGAGATAGCAGCCGCACATATGCTGATTGCGCTAACACCTTGTCCGAGATGTTTTATAAGAACTCCACGTAACGTACTGACGGTGGAATGTGCTTGTGGTGTTTGGTGATAGCTACGGTACATGCAGATAAGCCACCATATTCCCGCTAAAGCCCCTAATGGTACCCCTACTGGGCGAGAAAAAGCGGCGAGGATTCCAGCTATTGCCCCTAGTGCCCATCGTTGGGTCATTATGAGGTAGAGAGTCAGCCCAAGAAACACCATATTTAGCGCTTCAGCATAAGGCACTTGAAGGATAGGTGCTACTGGCGCCCACGCAAAAGCAGCGGTAGCCCATAACGCTAAATGGTGTGGAGACTCTACAGCACGACTAGAATCGTTATTCAGGTGTAGGCGATGCTGTCTGCACCAGCTGATAGAACGGTTAAAGAGGAGATATACCACAAGGCAGGCAATAAATCCCGATACGGTAGCTAGCGCTATAGCTGTTGGATAGTATGCGCTACCAGTAAGTTCTTGGATGAATTTTACGCTCATCGGGTAGAGTGGATAGAACGCCCAAGTATTTTGGGTCACCGTGCCTTCGCTATTCGTGGGTAGTGTATGAGGGTACCCGTCGAGGGCTATTCGTTCGTACCAGCCAGAGTCCCAGATACTGATAAATTCGAGATAGGACATTGGCCCTATTTTCCATGGAGTGTATTGATCTTGCGCGCCGACGACGCTAAAAATAACCCAGCCCCAAAGACGGCTTAGCGCAAAAATACTTAGGACTTGGGCGCCCCAATGCAGGTGCTGCCAATAAGTGAAGAATCTGTAGCATAGAAGATACAGATATGCGCTAAAAGCCTGTAGATAGGTGTTCATTCGATGAGTGAGCTGATGCATAGCGAGGTGAAGTCCCTCATTTTTCGTACATGATGTTGCAGTGTTTAACGTTAGAAAATTCTCGGCATATAGCGCTAATTATTGGCTGGAGGAGGCTTCTTTCTCAGCCAATGCGTCTCGCAATGCGAGATTATCATGTTCTGTTTTAATAAGTGCGGTGATTAATTCTTCACGAGAGAACTCTTGATATTCAGCAAAAGTTTTTGAAGGTTCATCGACTTGCGCAGAGGGATGCTGATAAAAATCAATTCCATCTTCTCCCATGTGAACTAGGGTTTTACGAAGAGGATAGAGTCGGTCACTACCAAGCACTGCAACACCCATCATGGTCACAGCAAGAACAAGAAAAGTGACTCCGACTAGAAGATAATTCATCGTTTTCCTCTCGTTTTTCTCCCCCATTGAGAAAAAAATTTATGTGTTTTACTCTAAGCTATCTTAAGCGCGCTTCTCATGATGAGACAGACCGCTCTAAGCTTGTATTCCGTGACTGTTTTCAGTCTCACGATTTTTGGCTTAATAAAACTCTGCCGTAACCGATAAGCGTCATCTGTAACATGCAAGTTACATAAGCCCGTGTACGGTAGAACTGTATATTTCAGGTGTCTGCATTCTCAACGACTATTCCCTCTTTATCACATAGGGACTTTTCTCTGCAGACATATCTACTTTCGTCAGGAGGAACCTAGTGAACGATTCGCTTGTTCAGCTCACATCGGTCAATAAGCACTATGGCGATTTGCACGTTCTCAAAAATATCAATCTTGAGGTGGGCAAAGGAGAGGTCATTATTCTGCTAGGACCCTCTGGTTCTGGTAAATCTACGCTATGCCGTACCATCAACCGTCTTGAAACTATCGATTCCGGTGAAATTCGTATCGACGGAAAGCTCCTTCCCGAAGAAGGCAAAGAACTCGCAAAGCTACGTGCAGAAGTAGGAATGGTTTTCCAGTCCTTTAACCTTTTTGCACACAAAACAATCCTCGAAAACGTCACTCTTGGTCCACGTAAAGTTCGTGGCATGAGCAAAGCAGATGCAGATAAATTAGCCATGGAATTACTCACCAAAGTGGGTGTTGAGTCCCAAGCTCATAAGATTCCAGCTCAGCTCTCTGGCGGGCAACAGCAGCGTGTTGCTATTGCCCGTGCTCTAGCAATGCAACCTAAGGTGATGCTCTTTGACGAACCAACTAGTGCACTCGACCCAGAAATGGTTAACGAAGTTCTCGACACCATGGTATCCCTTGCACGTGAAGGTATGACCATGATTGTTGTAACTCACGAAATGGGATTTGCACGTAAAGCAGCAGACCGTATCGTCTTCCTTGCAGATGGAGAAATTCTCGAGCAAGCAACCCCAGACGAGTTCTTCACCAACCCCAAGTCTGAGCGTGCAAAAGATTTCCTTTCCAAAATTCTCAACCACTAATTAGGAGGTAGTATGAGCGTCATTCACCGCCTCAAAAGTAACGCCGTGAAGACTCTTGCTCTTGCAGCAAGTGCTACTCTCGTTCTTTCTGGATGTGCAGCAAACTCATCAGAAGGCGATAAGCTACGCATCGGCATCAAATACGACCAGCCTGGACTAGGCTACCAAGATGGCAAAAACTACACCGGCTTCGATACCGATGTAGCTCGCTACGTAGCGCAAGAACTTGGTTACCCAGAAGACCGTATCGAGTGGGTTGAGTCGCCCTCAGCAAACCGCGAAAATATGCTGACTAACGGTCAGGTAGACATGATTTTTGCGACCTACTCCATCTCAAAATCTCGCCTTAAAACTATCGACTTTGCAGGCCCTTACTTTGTTGCAGGTCAAGATCTTCTCGTTCAAGCAGATAACAACGACATTAAAGGTCCTGATTCTCTCAACGGAAAGAACCTATGTTCTGTAACAGGTTCAACTTCGGCAAAGAAAATTCAAGACAAATTTGCCTCAAGCGTTCAGCTTGTTCAACAAGGCTCCTACTCAGACTGCGTTGTGGCGCTCAACGCAGGAATGGTTGATGCGGTAACCACCGATGACATCATTCTTGCTGGACTCGGCTCCACTAAAGCAAATAAAGGACACCTCAAACTCGTCGGCAACACTTTCACCGACGAACGCTATGGAGTGGGCCTGCCCAAAGGCAGCGATAAGTGCGAAGCCATTAATAAAGCTATTAACAAAATGGTAGAAACTGGCGAATGGGAAAAGGCACTGGCTAAGAACGTCGGTGACTCAGGTTTCGTCTATAACAAGGAGCTTAATCCTCCTCACCTTGGCACATCATGCGCCACATCCTAACCATTCATTCTTAGATTTACGGAGACTAACGTGACTTTTAGCGAACAGCTCTCCACGCTCTTTAGCACCTATGATGTGCTTGGTGCGTTTTGGGTTAATATACAGCTCACTTTTTGGGCAGCTATTGGATCATTTGTTATCGGCTCCATTCTCGCTCTCATGAGAATTTCGCCGGTACCTTCACTCCAACTAGCAGGAACAGCGTATGTTCATATCTTCAGAAATACGCCGTTGACTATTCTGATGACCCTCGCTATTTTGGGCGTGTGGACACAGTTCCAGCTACAGCTGGTTTCAGATTTTCAGATGAACTTCTTCCTCTACGCAGTAATCGTCTTGGCGCTATACCATGCGGCTTTTGTGTGTGAAGCCATCCGTTCTGGCGTCAATACCGTTCCTATCGGACAGGCAGAAGCGGCACGAGCCATTGGGTTAGGATTCTTCCCCGCTGCTCGTCATATCATTTTCCCTCAGGCGTTACGCGGTTCCATCACTCCTTTGGGCAACACGTTGATTGCGCTTGCAAAGAACTCTACAGTGGCAACAGTTGCTTCAGTAGCAGAGGCATCGGGCATGATGAAATCCATGATTGAATTCAACTCAGACATGATTTTTGTGATTTTCATGGTCTTTGCAGCAGGATTCGTCATCATCGTTGTTCCCATCGGTTTATTGACCACATGGTCCTCACGTAAATTGGCGGTGAAACGATGAAAACTCAGCAAACGACTTCGGTCCTCTTTGATACTCCAGGCCCTCGCGGTCGAGCGCTCACACGAGCTTTCAACATCATTGCAATTATCGCGTTGCTTGCGTTCTTCGGTTATGTTCTTATGGTCATGAACCGTCAAGGGCAGCTTGAAGCCGAAAAGTGGACAGAACTTTTCACCTATCGTGCGTGGGAATCATATTTTATCCCCGGCATTATCTCAACCCTTAAAGCGGCCTTTATCGCTGTAATTACCTCAGTGATTTTTGGAATGATTTTTGGGTATATGCGTCTGGCTCAAAACGCTTTTGTACGTGCTATCGGCACAGTAGTTGTTGAGTTCTTCCGAGCAGTTCCCGTACTCATCATGATGATTTTCTTCTGGCTCTTCTTGGGACGCTTCTCCGTGTTCTCTCCCTCAGAGCTTCCCTTTATTGCGGTAGTTCTCGGATTGACACTGTATAACGGTTCAGTCATCGCTGAATTACTTCGTTCAGGCGTCAAACAGCTCCCTAAAGGCCAAGGAGAAGCCGGCGTAGCAATTGGTTTGACTCCTGGTCAGGTTCTTCGCAATATCTTGATGCCTCAGGCAATGCTCACGATGATGCCTTCATTGCTTTCACAGTTTGTGGTCATTCTCAAAGATACTGCCTTAGGTTATATCATCTCTTACCCAGAGCTTCTTGCCGCAGCACGTCGATTTGGTTCGGGTGAAGGCAATATTCTCCAGAGCCTACTCTTAGCAGCGGTACTCTTTATCATCATCAACTTTGCTTTGACGATGTTTGCAAGCTGGCTATCTGGTTTCTTGAGCTCACGTTCGTCCTCAGGTATTAAGAAATCTGATGGTGTTCCAGGTGAGGTTGATAATCCGAACCCCGATACCATTCAGATGTTTAAGATGCCTAAAGCCTAGAAGTTTTTTAGCTTCTTATGCATAAAGCTTTGGTGTTATCGACGATCACTTCGCCGACAACACCAAAGCTTTTTCTATGCCCAAAGAGAAGAAGCTATTTCTGTGATAGCCACTCTTTGAGGCTCGTAAAGCAATGATAGATTTCTTCAACGTCAACATGTTCATCATCAGTATGAGCAAGTAAGGCATCTCCGGGCCCAAAGTTCACTGCAGGAATACCCATCTGAGAAAAACGAGCAACGTCGGTCCAACCGTATTTAGGTTTAGGTTCTTCTCCAACGGCAGCTATCAGTTCTTGCGCCAGAGGAGCGTCAAGTCCTGGGCGGGCAGCTGCAGATTGGTCAACAAAGTCAAGTTCGTATCCGGCAAAGACCTCGCGCATATGAGTGGTAGCTTCTTCAAGAGTGTGTTTTGGTGAGAAACGATAATTGATGTGCACTGAGCATCGGTCAGGAATGACGTTACCGGCTACTCCCCCAGAAATTTGGACAGCATTGAGCCCTTCTCGATAAGCTAGCCCCTCAACTTCGTGAGTTTGAGCTTCATAGGAGCATAGGCGGGTCAGCACATCATTCATTGCATGAATTGCGTTTTTTCCGACCCATGACCGCCCAGAATGTGCGGCGACACCTTGGCAATGAATCCAAAAACGCATGGTTCCGTTACAACCACCTTCAATAGTTCCATGGGTGGGTTCAAGAAGAACTGCGAAATCTGCGTCGTTGAGAAGATGAGGGTGATGACGCATTAACCGTGCTAAACCGGATAGTTCACTGGCAACTTCTTCATGGTCATAAAAAACATAGGTGATATCGTATTGGGCGTGTTGTAGGGCTGCCGCTAAAGCCAGTTGTACGGCAACACCTGATTTCATGTCGGTAGCGCCCCGACCATAAAGTTTTTTCACACCGTTCTCTTCGCACCATTGGGAGGGTACTGTTCCTCTAGAATTTGGGGTCTGAGGCAGTGGAACAGTATCAAGGTGACCGGCAAGAATAACTCGCTGTTTCTTTCCCCATTGGGTGCGAGCAATGATAGAGTCACCGTCACGAGTGACCGATAAATACTCGAGCGAGCGCAAGGAGGTTTCAACGGCGTCGGCGAGTTCGTGCTCATGGCTAGAAACTGAAAAAATATCGATAATTTGAGCACTTAGTTCTGCCACGTCACCGGAAATATTGAGGACGTTGCTCTTTGTGTTGTGTTCGGTTCGGTTATCTTCGTTCATAGGTTTTATCTTACTCAGCTGTAGATCTTTGACGTTGTTCTCTATGAGCTTTTCTCAGTCGGTGATACTGGCTTTAACGTACCGCTAGAACAAACTACACTAGAGGGTATGAGTGATAATAATGTACGTTTAGCTTCTGGAATTGGTATCGCAACAGTTGTTTGTCAGGGTGCAAACGCTGGAACTGTCCTTGATACGTGGTTTCCTCGTCCGACGTTGGGAGAGACTCCTGTTGATCTTCGGTCAGAATTAGAACCGTTGGTTAGCTCTGATGAGTCTCGTAATGTGCGCACCGAGATTGTTTCTGTACGTATTGATATAGATCAAGCACCGGCTGATGCTTCTGACGCTTATCTTCGGTTACATTTGCTATCGCATACGTTGGTAGCCCCTAATGACATTAATCTTGATGGTCTATTTGGGCAGTTAGCTAATGTGGCGTGGACGAACTTTGGTCCGGTGCTTGCCAGTGAAATTCAAGATCTTCAGATTGGTCTTCGTGCTCGTGGGAATCTTGTGATTTCTCACGTGGATAAGTTCCCTCGCATGATTGATTATGTTGTTCCGGCAGGTGTCCGTATTGGTGATGCGGATAGAGTACGTCTTGGCGCTCATCTATCTGAAGGTACTACGGTGATGCACGAGGGATTCGTCAATTTCAACGCTGGCACCTTAGGTGTTTCGATGGTAGAGGGACGCATCTCTCAAGGTGTCGTTGTTGGCGATGGTTCTGACATTGGCGGGGGTGCTTCTACGATGGGTACTCTCTCTGGTGGTGGCACCGAACGTGTCAGCATTGGTGAGCGTTCTTTGCTTGGTGCTGAGGCAGGTGTCGGTATCGCTCTTGGCGATGATTGTGTCGTTGAAGCTGGTTTATACGTAACAGCTGGTTCTCGGGTGACCTTATTGCAGCCCGGTCAAGATCCTGTGACGGTGAAGGCTGCCGAATTATCTGGTGTTTCTAATATTTTGTTCCGCCGAAATTCAGTTTCTGGTGCGATTGAGGTATTACCTCGTGCGAATAATACGGTTCAGCTTAATGCGGACTTACATTCAAACTAATCATGAGCTGATATAAGGCGTAGTATTTATCTGATACTACGCCTTAGGTGGTGCTTGGGGTGTTTCGTCCTTTGTTGTGGCTACAGATGTAGTACAAAGTCTTCTAGAGTTTCTGAGAATAAAATTGCAGAAAAACAGTAGAGTTAAAAGAAGAGTTTGGTCTTGATCGGATTCGTTGACTGTTGTTGAAGACTTCTATTGAGGGAGAAAAATGAAAATTCTAGTTACTGGCGGTGCCGGATACATTGGCTCACACACTGTTTTAGAGTTGTTAAATGCTGGTCATGAGGTTGTTGTGATGGATAACCTTGCGAATTCTTCTGAGGAGTCTTTACGTAGAGTCAGTGAACTCAGCGGTAAAGAGGTTGCCTTCCATCAGGTTGATTTGCTTGATATGCCGGCGATGAAGAAACTCTTTGCGGAGCAAAAGCCTGAAGCTGTCATTCATTTTGCAGGGCTTAAAGCTGTGGGTGAGTCTGCTGAGAAACCGTTGTGGTATTACCAAACGAATGTGGCGGGTACTCTGAATCTTCTCTACGCAATGGAAGAATCTGGCTGCCGTTCTATCGTATTTTCTTCTTCTGCTACGGTGTATGGTGAACCGGAAGAGATGCCTCTAACCGAAAAAATTAATATGGACGCCCAGTCTTGTTATGGTCGCACTAAAGAACATATTGAAGATATGCTCCGTGATTTAGGTGCTTCTGATGAGTCTTGGAATATTGCTCTTTTGCGCTATTTTAATCCTGTCGGTGCGCATGAGTCTGGCAAAATCGGTGAGGACCCTTCCGGCATCCCCAATAATCTGGTGCCGTTTATTGCGCAAGTTGCGGTGGGCCGTCGTGAATTCTTAAATGTTTTCGGTAATGACTACCCCACGGTCGATGGTACCGGCGTTCGAGATTATATCCACGTTGTTGATTTGGCTGACGGCCATTTGAAGGCTCTTGACTACATCACTACTCATGGCGGGGTACGCACCTGGAATTTAGGCACTGGTAATGGTTATTCGGTACTTGAAGTTCTTCACGCCTTTGAGAAAGCCTGTGGCAAGGAGCTCCCCTATCGTATAGTTGCACGTCGTCCGGGCGATGTGGCAGTGTCTTTTGCTGATCCATCGTCTGCTCTTGCTGATTTGGGTTGGTCTGCTCGTCGTGATATTGACACGATGGTACGTGACCACTGGAACTGGCAGAAGAATAATCCTCAAGGTTATGGGCAATAATACGAGATTATAAGACCCGTTATATCTGCTTCCGTTAAGAGGTTGGGGGTCGATAGCGTTGATGCTATCGACCCCCAACCTTTTATCTCTTGATACGAATACGGAACGGCTAGTCCCGTTTAGGAGTGGTTCTCTTGGCTTCCGGGGTAGTGCCGTAGTGGTTCTCCAACGTACACTTGACGTGGGCGCCCGATTCTAATTTCGGGGTCGTGGATGAGTTCACGCCATTGGGCAATCCAGCCTGGCATACGGCCAAGGGCGAAGAGAACGGTAAACATTTCTTCGGGGAATCCCATGGCCTTGTAGATAAGTCCGGTGTAGAAGTCTACGTTGGGGTAGAGTTTCCGTTCGATAAAGTAGTCATCAGCTAGTGCTTTTTCTTCTAGTTTTCGGGCGATGTCGAGCAGTTCGTCGTTGCCACCTAGTTTATTGAGCACTTCGTCAGCAGTTTTTTTGATGATGCGAGCACGCGGATCGTAGTTCTTGTAGACTCGGTGGCCGAATCCCATGAGGCGTACGCCGTCTTCTTTACGTTTGACTTTTTCCATGAAGGCTTCGGGGCTGATACCTTCTGATTGGATGCTACGTAGCATGTTCAATACGGCTTCGTTTGCGCCTCCGTGCAGTGGCCCGTGGAGTGCGTTGATACCAGCGGAGATGGAGGCGAAAATATTGGCTTGTGCTGATCCGACCATGCGCACGGTAGATGTTGAACAGTTTTGTTCGTGATCTGCGTGCAATAAGAGCAAGGTGTCTAGGGCTTTAGCCTTAACGGGGTCTACTTCGTAGTCTTCGGTGGGGAACCCAAAGCACATCCTCAAGAAGTTTTCAGCGTAGTTGAGGTTGTTCTGTGGGTACATGAAGGGTTCGCCTTTAGATTTTTTATAGGCGTACGCTGCAAGTGTTGGGACTTTAGAGAGAAGTCGGAATGTTGATATTTCTACGTGACGTTTGTCGAAGGGGTCTAGGGAATCTGCGTAGAAGGTGGACATCGTTGAGACGGAGGAGGCGAGCACTGCCATCGGGTGTGCGTCGCGTGGGAATCCGGCGTAGAACATTTTGAAGTCTTCGTGTACCATCGTGTGGCGGCGAACCATGGTGTCAAAGTCTTCGTATTCTTTGACGGTGGGTAGTTCACCGTAGATGAGCAGATACGCTACTTCTAAGAAGCTGGCATTTTCGGCGAGTTCTTCGATGGGGTATCCACGGTATCGTAGGATACCGGCGTCACCGTCGATGTAGGTGATGGCTGATTTTGTGGTTGCGGTGTTCATAAATCCGGGGTCGTAGGAGACTTGTCCGGTGTTTTTCATCAGCCCTGCGATGTCAAATGCGCCGTTGCCTTCGGTAGGGGTGACGTAGCTTAGCTCCTGTGCGGTGTCGTTATAGTGCAACACAGCGGTATGGTTTTCAGACATTCTTTCCTCCGTGTATCGAGAAATGTGGTGTCTCGGTAGCAGCTGTATATTGTGGGAAGCTGTGTATGCCATGGTGGTGGCTTTTCTACCGAGAGCACTAAAAGTAATCTCTATTACACCCTACAGGTAAGAATGTTATAAGTCACATTCATGTGGGCTTGTTGCGTATTTTTCTAGTCAAAATGACATTTATCGACGCAGACGCTCTACCGCATGGTTAATGTCCTCATCACTTCCGGTCAAAGCAATACGCACGTATCCTTCCCCTGCAGAACCATAGAAGACGCCTGGTCCTACGAGGATACCTAAACGAGCAAAACGTTCGACAGTAGTCCACGTATCTTCGCCAGCACTACCCCATAGATAAAGACCCGCTTCAGATTCTTCGACTTGAATACCGAAATGTTGCACAGCGGGTAGAAGTAGCTCGCGACGAGCACGATACAAGTCTTTTTGTACTTGGACGTGTTGCTCATCGTTTAGCGCTGCAATCATTGCAGATTGCACCGGTGCAGGAACAATCATTCCGGCATGTTTACGAGAGTTAACGAGATTGAGAATGAGCTGCTCATCACCGGCAACAAAAGCGGCTCGATAACCAGCCATATTAGATTGTTTAGACAACGAATAGACGCTCAGCACGTTCTCAAAACTTCCTTGAGTGACGCAAGGGTCGAGCAACGAGGGAACAGAAGTTCCGCCCCGCTGAGCATCCCATTGACCCCAACCAAGTTCGGCGTAGCATTCATCTGATGCAACGATTGCACCGAGCTCACGTGCTTGTTCAACTAATGTTCGCATCTGCTCGAGAGACGTTACTGCACCGGTAGGGTTTGACGGTGAGTTAACCCAGATGAGCTTGACTCGAGAACGAGTGCCCTCATCGAGTTCTTCTAGAATGTCTGCAGCAATGTGTTGAGCTCCTGCTAGTTGTGCTCCGATGTCGTAGGTTGGGTACGCGATACGCGGGCGTACAACAACATCTTGTGCACTTAGACCCAGAAGAAATGGCAACCATGCAATCAGTTCTTTTGAGCCTACTGTTGGCATAATTTGTTGGGGGTTCAGCCCTGTTACTGAACGACGACGTTCATACCAGCAAGCGATAGATTCTCGAAGTTGCACAGTGCCGTGTGTGGTGGGGTATCCGTGTGCATCCGACATATTCGCCAATGCTTCTCGTACAACAGAGGGTGTGCTGTCGATGGGTGTGCCGATTGAGAGGTTGACAAGAGGACCTTGATATTGTTCTGCAATTTCTCGGTAGGGTGCGAGTTGTTCCCAGGGGTATTCTGGCAGGTTAAGACCGAATGTAGGCATGAACTTTTCCTCAGTAGATGGGTCGGTAATTGGGGTGTTCTCATATCTTATCGTTGTAGGAGGCTCTGCTTAAAAGATATTTCATATCAAGAAATCTTTGTGGTCAAGAAAAAAGAGCTTCTATGCGCTAGTGGTTGCGCATAGAAGCTCTTGATAAGAATTATTTTAGTCTTGGTTTTGTGGCGGGAGTCCAGCAATCCACGCGACATCGCTGCCGGTTGGTCCTAGACGTGCAGCCCCACCAGGAGAGCCGAGTTCGTCGAAGAAGTCTGCGTTGGCAGCGGTGTATTCTGACCATTCTTCAGGGACGTCGTCTTCGTAGTAGATTGCTTCTACGGGGCATACGGGCTCGCACGCGCCACAGTCTACACATTCGTCGGGATGAATGTATAGCGTACGCTCTCCCTCGTAGATGCAGTCTACGGGGCACTCTTCAACACATGCGCGATCTTTGACATCGACGCAAGGCTGGGCGATAACGTAAGTCATGCAATAGCCTTTCTGAGCCGGTACGGCGGATTCTTAGAAGCACCTTGTAGTGCAAAACCTCTACCTATGGTAGTCCGATTGAGTCGAAACTGAAGACTTTAGTGGTGGAACTGACATAGTTTTTACCACCGAGTTATTTTCTTTATCAAATAACTTAGCTTAGCCTTAGCTTAGTTTCAGCTGGAAAAATTATGACAAAGAACGTGCCACACGCTGAGCGATAAGAGCAGCACCCAAAGCACCAAAAGTCCATATCACACCAGCAATTCCCACCGGAACTTGGGGGTTCAAGAGCACCAATAACGAGCCTTCTTTACCGAAAGCAAAAAGACCAATGAGTATAAAAGCTACAATGCCAACCAAGGCTCCGCCCCATGAAGCCCCAGACCGCAACGCACTCCATAAACTCGCACAAAACACCATCACAATAGCTACACAACTCCCCCACGGCACAAACCATGAAGCATTCGGCGCATACCAGATGGAAGCATGATACATCGTCCCCATAAATCCAGTAATAACACCTAAAGCGATTGCCGTGATGACGGAGTTCAATGCTGTCGGATACACATCGACGTTTTGACGATCCTCATCTGAAAACGAACGCGAATTAACCTTAGTTTGTTTCATCTTTTCTTCTCCTATGATGAGGAAGACAGCTCTACTGTTGAAGCAGACCACACGAGCCGATACGTTTCTCGAGCAGATATTTTTTGAGTCACCAAATTAGAGAACTGATAGCTATCTTCAGCGGTAATAATCACCTGAGTACGATGAGCTACCATAGCCTCACGTTTACGCACAAGAGACCCCTCAATCACAGCCTGTATTCGGTTATCCTCAGAAGAATAGTCTCCTTCCAACCCCCACAATAGGCAAGGAGCATCGGGAGTGTCCTCAAGATTCTTGACAGCTTCCAAGCTCACTTCATGAGTTCTCACATGATCGGGGTGACCGTACCCTCCCCCAGCATCATATGTCACGACAACATGCGGTCGATAATGTTTAATCACACGCATTAGAGCCTGAACTTGAACATCTAAAGAAGTTTTCGTCAAGCAGTTAGAAGAAGCCTGCGGGTTTGCTTCAGGGCGACCGTTAGCACCCCATACCATTCCAGAGTCGTAGAAGACTGATGGCGTATCTTTTCCAGCAGAAACACCTTCACCTAAAAAGAGGTGCTCATGAACGCCCAGAGACTGTATTGCCTCACGCAATTCACCAGAACGATACTCTCCCAGAGCCTGACCGCCATCAGTGCACTGTTGCTGCCCAACTTCAAGATGTTTAAGCTCACTCGGGATTACTTCGCCTAATTCACCGCGAGTCATCGTCACTAAGTCTACTTGAGCACCAGAATCTGCTAAAAACCCCATTGTTGCACCAGTAGAGGTAGATTCATCATCAGGGTGAGCATGAACAAAAAGGACACGCGCTTCATGCACCTCTAGCCCCTCAGGCAGTAAAGAAAATACAGCGTCTTCGCGGACTGTGTCGCCTTGTTCTGGATAATACGGTGTGGAGTCTTGCTCTTGAGATAGCATACGTTCGACCCTCCTACAGTAGTAATTCTAGCGTGTACAGGTATAGTGTGAAGGGGCTACCATCACTGATGGTAACCCCTTCACTGACAAGGTGTTAAACTTCAATCCCGCAGGCGAAGCTCTACCCAAATACTGTGTTAATTAGTCGCGGTGACGACGACGATATTCACGAATACGTTCGTTGGAATCAAGAATCACCTTACGAATACGAATAGCTTCAGGAGTAACTTCCACACACTCATCTTCACGTGCCCATTCAAGAGATTCTTCGAGGGTGAGCTTCTTAGGCGGAGTCATATTCTCGAAGTTATCAGCAGTAGAAGAACGCATGTTCGTTAGCTTCTTCTCCTTAGTGATGTTCACTTCCATATCGTCGGCACGTGAGTTTTCACCGATAATCATGCCTTCATAGACTTCGGAGGTTGGCTCAACAAAAATCGTGCCTCGTTCTTGAAGGTTGATAATGGCATAAGGTGTTACAACACCAGCACGGTCAGAAATCATCGAACCGTTAGTACGGTATTCGATGTCTCCAGCCCAAGGCTCATATCCAGTTGAGTAGGAGGAAGAAATGCCTGCACCACGAGTTTCAGTCAAGAACTGGGTACGGAAACCGATCAAGCCACGAGCTGGCACAGAGAATTCCATACGAACCCAGCCGGTGCCGTTATTCGCCATGTTCTCCATACGGCCTTTACGTGCTGCCATCAGCTGAGTTACGGCACCAAGGAACTCTTCTGGAACGTCAATAATCATGTGTTCCATAGGTTCATGCAATTTACCGTCAATGGTCTTGGTAACAACCTGAGGTTTACCAACAGTCAGTTCGAAACCTTCGCGACGCATCTGTTCCACCAAAATAGCAAGCGCGAGTTCGCCACGTCCTTGAACTTCCCATGCGTCAGGACGCTGAGTAGGAAGAACCTTCAAAGAAACGTTACCGATAAGCTCTTTATCAAGACGGTCTTTAACCTGACGCGCGGTGACTTTAGCACCTTTGACTTTACCAGCAAGAGGAGAGGTGTTAATACCGATAGTCATCGAGATTGCTGGGTCGTCAACAGTGATGAGCGGGAGCGCTTTAGGGTTATCAGGGTCGGTGAGGGTTTCACCGATGGTGATGTCTTCGATACCTGCAACTGCCACAATTTCGCCAGGGCCAGCTTCTTCAGCAGGTACGCGGTCAAGCGCTTTAGTAACCAAGAGTTCAGAGATACGAACGTTCTTGAGTTGGCCATCTTGACGTGCCCAGGCAACGGTCTGTCCTTTTTTGATGCGACCGTTGAAGATACGCAACAACGCTAGACGTCCCAAGAAGGGTGATGAGTCGAGGTTGGTAACGTGCGCTTGAAGAACCTCTGTGGGGTCATAGGTTGGCGCTGGAACGTGGTTGATGATGGTTTCGAAGAGAGGCTCGAGGTCATCGTTATCAGGAAGAGCGCCGTCTGCTGGCTGGTTCATCGACGCTGCACCAGCTTTACCGGAAGCGTAGACGATAGGCACATCCAGCAAGGAGTCTGCGTCGAGGTCGGGAACCTCATCAGCGAGGTCGGAGGCAAGACCAAGGAGTAAGTCCATGGATTCGGAAACGACTTCGTCGATACGCGCGTCGGGGCGGTCTACTTTGTTGACCACAAGAATAACAGGTAGTTTTGCCGCTAGTGCTTTACGTAGCACGAAGCGGGTCTGAGGAAGAGGCCCTTCAGAGGCGTCAACCAATAGGACAACACCATCGACCATGGAGAGTCCGCGTTCGACTTCACCACCGAAGTCAGCGTGGCCGGGGGTGTCAATAACGTTAATGGTAATTTTTTCGCCCTGTGCAGAAGGGCCATCATAGAACACGGTGGTGTTCTTTGCCAAAATGGTGATGCCTTTTTCCTTTTCGAGGTCACCAGAGTCCATCACTCGGTCTTCAACGTCAGCGTGTGCAGAGAATGCGTTGGTCTGCTTCAGCATTGCATCAACGATAGTAGTTTTGCCGTGGTCAACGTGCGCCACAATTGCTACGTTGCGCAGGTCGCTGCGCGAAGCGGTGTTTTCAGACATGCGTATAAGTCTCGCTTAAATCTAGGGAATAAAAGATGCCCACTCAAGAACAATTTATTTGGTAGTACCCACACAAAAAATGAGCACCCTGTAAAGAGGGCTTAGTGACATCATACCTGTCTTCATACTCAGATACCCTCTACGGTGATAAAACTCCCTAAAAGATTTAGCTCATAGTTTTGTTTAAAGTCGCAGGGCGGGTACCCATAAGTTTTTCTTATGGGTACCCGCCCTGGTTTTAGGTGAGCGCTCTATGTAGAGTTCTACGTGTTATTTTTTACGTGAGCTCCATGGCATTTTTCGAGAAGTTTTAGCAGAGCGGTCTGCTTCTACTTCTTCGGCACTTACCATGCGAAGAGCCTGTGTATCAGTGATTTTCTTGATAGCTGCAGTATTTGCTTCGACTTGCATCGTCACATCATCAACGACTGAGGCGACAGCTTCTTCCACGGCTTCTTCCACCGCAGCTTCAACCTTCGCGTCAACCGCTTGGCCAACAGCTTGGTCCAGAGCCTGATCGACCGCATTTTCGATGGCTTGTTCCATGTGGGCTTCGACGTGTGCTTCAACTTGCGCTTCGACGCCTTCAGCAACCATCTCATCCACGGTTTCGCCGATACGTTCGTGTAGTTCTGCGGCAATTTCTTCTCGAGCATTACGACGCTGAGCACGAACGAAGAGTCGGTGCTCATAGCTCAATGCTTTATAGAGCGAGATACACATCATGATAATCACGACGGAGAATGGTAAGGCCGTCAAAATCGCGATGGTTTGAATTGCCGTGAGGGAGTCTGGCCCGCCCACAAGAATCAAGACGATTGCGGTAGCAGCTGCTACGACAACCCAGAACACGCGAATCCAAGTCTTGGGTTCAGGTGAACCGTTGGTTGAGAGCATGCCCAGAACGAGCGCACCAGAGTCAGCTGATGTCACAAAGAAAATCGTAATCAGCAGAACTGCGCCAACAGTAAGGGCAGTACCAGCTGGAAGGTTTTCGAACATCTTAAATAGTGCGTTTTGAGCAGAGACACTTCCGTCTGCTTCAAGAAGGGTCTTGTTTTCGAAGAGCTCTTGATGCAGTGCAGTTCCACCAAGTACGGAGAACCAGAAGAAGGAGGTGAGCGCTGGAACGATCAGAACGCCCATCACAAATTCGCGAACGGAACGTCCTTTAGAAACGCGTGCGATGAACATACCAACGAAAGGTGACCATGAAATCCACCAGCCCCAGTAGAAGGTGGTCCATGCAGCTTGGAATTTCTCGCCCTCATCGCCGTATAGTGCGAGGGTATCGAAGGTCATGGAGACCATATTTTGGAGGTAGTTACCGATGGAGCCAACAAATTCTCGGAGTAAGAAGATGGTTGGTCCAACGACAAGAACGAAAATGCAGACGATAGCTGCAAGCATGAGGTTTCCGTTAGAGAGGAGCTTCATGCCTTTTTCGAGTCCGGTCACAACAGAGAAGAGGGTAATGCCCATAAGAACGATGATGATGCCCACAAGCCATAGCTCGTTATCTGCAGGAATGTTGAGGTAGCCAAGTCCAGCAGCAATCTGCATCACGCCAAGGCCGAGGGATGTTGCGACACCGAAGAGTGTTCCCACGAGTGCAACGATGTCGATGACGTCACCCCATCCGCCTTTGACTCGATCACCGAGTAGCGGTTTGAGGGAGTATCGGATAGATAGCGGCAATTTGAGACGGTGTGCAGAGTATGCAATCGCCAAACCTACGATGACATAGATAGCCCAAGGGTGGAAGCCCCAGTGCAGGAAGGACTGGCTCATTGCGGCTTGTGCTACTTGTTGTTCATTGCCACTCACGCCGGGGCGTGGGGTGACGTAGTGCATGAGAGGTTCTGTTGCACCGTAGAACACCAGACCGATACCCATGCCTGCAGCGAAGAGGAATGCAAACCAGGTGGTAAAGGAATATTCGGGTTCGTCATCGTCGTTTCCGAGTTTGACGTCGCCCATGCGGGAGAACCCGAGGTAGAGCGCAAAGATGACGAAGAATGCGATGATTGCGACGTAGTACCAGCCGAAGTAGTTAATAACGTCGCTTTGTAGTGCGTTAAAAATTCCTTTAGCTTTTTGGGGGAAGAGGAGTGTGAACCCGATAAAAACCGCCATAATAACGGCAGCGGGCCAGAATACTTTACCGGAGAGGTTTCCGGCGCGCATATTGGCGCGGGTTTCTTGACTTACGTCTGCTTTGCGTAAGTCTGGAGCCCCCTCAGGTAGTGAAGTTTCAGTCTTAGCCATATGTGTTATTGCCTTATATCTCTGGTTACGAACTGTGTATGTTTTCGTTAATAAAAAACCCTGTATGGACAGGGCTAGCTCGTCCAGCATATCGAAAATATGAATTAATATCTACTAAATCATCAGATTACTTATAATTTATTAAGTAGGCTCACTATCTATTAGAAAACACCTCGGAAAATATGTCCCCTATCACTAAATGAGTTTTTCTTCCTTGAGAACTAGGCAGAGCACCCACAAGAGAGGAAAATAAGAATTATGACTAACAACATCGTAAATCCCACTCAAACCACAGCATGGGAAGCCCTCACACGTCACCATCAAGAACTCACACCAAACCTCCGCGGGTGGTTTAAACAGGACCCACAGCGAGCAGAAAAACTCAGCTTCACAGTGGCAGACCTTCACGTAGACCTCTCCAAAAACCTCATCAACGAGCAGACCCTCGAACTGCTCACTCAGCTAGCTCAGCAAGTACAGCTAGAACAACGCCGCGACGCAATGTTCGCTGGCGAACACATCAACGTCACCGAAGACCGCGCCGTCTTGCACACCGCTCTACGCCGCCCACAAGGAGCAACACCAGAACTGGTTGTTGACGAACAAAATATTGACCAAGACGTACACGACGTCCTCGCTAAGGTCTATGCATTTGCTGAACGCGTTCGTTCAGGCGAATGGGTTGGCGTCACCGGAAAACGCATTAAAACCATCGTCAATATCGGTATCGGCGGATCAGACCTTGGCCCCGTCATGGTCTATGAAGCGCTCAAATCCTATGCACAACAAGGTCTAGAAGCACGCTTCATCTCAAACATTGACCCCACCGACGCAGCAGAGACCGTCAGCGACCTCGACCCCGAAACCACTCTATTCATCGTCGCTTCCAAAACTTTTGGCACCCTCGAAACCCGAATCTCTAAACTATAGTGCACAG
>NZ_JBLXXZ010000009.1:0-78643 GCF_048513015.1 Rothia sp. P7181
AAAATCTATAGAATAAAATATATATTGGAAATAAAAATATAAAACTAAATAAAATCATCCAAAGGAGTATAAGTACGTAATTTATTACACTGCCATGCTTATTTAGGAAAACAATAAATGAAAATAATACATGAACTGGCGTAAGCATACCATAAACCACAATAGGCATAAGACCACAAAATAAAAAAAGTTTTTCAAAAATGCGCAGTATATTGTTTTTGAGCCAACAAATATTGTTTTTGACCAAACGAATCTCATTTTTAATCTCATACGGAATATATCCCATATATCACAACACCTTATCAATAGTAAAATAACAAGAACATATAAACTACACATCCTTTGGGAGTGTGTAGTTATTATATACAAAACTAAAATTTTCAGCACCTACACTTCGTCACAAAAACGCACACAAAAAATGACCCTACCCAGCCACATAGCTAGATAGGGTCACCTCACAGCTTCAGCTAATTCTCGCCGTCGCCATCATCCTTACCCGGACGCAAACCATCATAAATTTCCTGACACTGCGGGCACACCGGAAACTTCTCGGGGTCACGCCCCGGAGTCCACACCTTACCGCACAACGCACGCACAGGATTACCCGTCAGAGCAGACTCCATAATCTTCTCTTTACGCACATAATGGCTAAAACGCTCATGGTCACCCGGCTCAACAGTCTCCGTCAGCTCACGCTCCAACAACGCAGTGCCACCACGCGTATCCGGCGCAAAAGGATCTTCAACTCCAGGAATAGAAGACATCTCTCCTCCTCACAAACAGCAATAAATACATCAATAACCACATACTACACAAAAGAAAAGTATGTTACCGCTTCAACTGAGCAAAACACTCAGGAGCATGACGCTCATACCGGCGAGCACTCACACGCATCACACCCCACACGCACAGCACACCATACACCAGCGACACTGCGCTCGTGCACCATGCCCACATTGCTTGCCCCGTCAACAAGTAGACACCGTACAGCACAAAGGTTGGTATCAGCGCCGCAAAAATCAATAACGAGACACCTAAACGTGCCAGAACCAAACCAGCACCGCCCGTATTCTGCGGTGTTTTGAACGGGCCAGAACCAGGTGGCGGAGTCGGCGGCGGCAACGTCACATCAAATAATGAGCTAATAGCAGCAGCCGTACAAAAAGCACCAACCGAACCACCAGCAAGAGCGAAGAACTCCACAAAACTAGCGCCACGATACCACAAGAAAAACGTTAAACAGAAGAGCAGAATCGGCAAGAAGAGAATGCTCAAACCATAGAAACGGCCCCAGCGGTCATCTTTTCCACGCAGTGGAGAAATAAGATGTGTAGCCAACGCAGAATCATCATACGCCACCAAATAATAGAATGTAGAGCCTACCATCAACGCAATAAACAATGGCCCAATATCAGAAAAAGCGCCGCTATCCCTGCCGGCAGAAGCTGAGAACGCTTCACCAAAAGCCATCAGCACATAGAATGCAGGCGGAATCACCATATATGCGCTCATACGAGAATCGGTGAAGAAAGAATGTATGGTGCGAGCAGCAACAGCCCAACGTGTATGGGCTGGAAAATGCGCAAAAATACCGATATTCCCTGCTTCTTTAGTGCGTGTACCGGTTTTCGCTGTTGAAGCACCCAAATATTCCATCTCATGAGTGAGCAACTTATTCCATAGCACCCAACCAGCCGCAACATACACAACAGTTAGAGCACAGCGACCGGCAGCCATCCCCCATGCGCCGTCAAGAACATCACCGGGAACAGCCCATATAACGCCCAGCGGGCTCCACGCCAAAATGTTAAGAATGGTTGGAAGATAATCCCAGATAGATGCCACAGCACCAGCAATCAGCATGAGAAACGGGACTAAACAAATCATTAGAATCACCGTGACTACCGACATCACGTTACGCAGCATACGATTCTGGTAAATGCGCTGTCCCACCATATTAATCAGGCGAGACATCATCATCATTAACAGTAGCCCCACCGGAGCACACAAAACATAGCTAACCAGCACTAACGGCTGATGAATGAAAGCACCAGCAGTCACGAGCGTGGCAAGAGCTGTTAAAAAGCCGGGAACACCTATGAGGTTGCCCCACAGTTGCGCCCATTGAATATCTCGTGCCGACAACGGGTACGGGGCAAGCTTATCGAGGTCAAGCGCATTATCAACCCACGCAAAGAACAAGGGCACCACCAGCCAGATAAGGCTAAACACCACACCAAAGCACAGCGCCCATATCTGCTGTTGGGGTGATTCTGTGCCGGCTGTCAGTGACGCAAAAGCCCATAAGGCAAGAAGACCAGACCCATAAAGTAGCGCAATAATGGTGCCAATGATGGCCCACATATTACGTTTAAAAGAGGCAAGAAAATCTGCCCATTTTAGTTTGAGGAGGACTTTAACCATGAGATTCCCTCCGAAACAACACGTCCACCAACTAGTTCAATGAACCGCTCTTCTAAAGTCTTGCCGGCGCACACATCATCTAACGTGCCAGAGGCAACGATACGTCCCTCGTTCATCACTGCCACGTGGTCGCATAGGCGACCCACCAAATCCATCACATGTGACGAGAGCACAATCGTTCCACCCGATTGAATGTACCCGCGCAAAATATCCTGAATGTTCGACGCCGAAACAGGGTCTACCGCCTCAAACGGCTCATCAAGAATCAGAAGTGAAGGGGCGTGAATCAGCGCGCACCCTAACCCAATTTTCTTTGTCATACCAGCAGAATAATCGCAGACGCGACGCCCACCAGCATCACCCATTTCAAGGACGTTCAACAAGTCGGCACTACGTTCTTTAACCGTCTGACGGTCTAGCCCATGTAACATGCCCGCATAATATAAGAGTTGTTCGCCGGTGAGCTTATCAAAAAGACGCACACTATCAGGAAGAACACCCACCTGCTTTTTAGCGGCAATAGGGTCTTCCCAAATGTTTATTGTGCCAATATGAGCTGTTCCAGCGGTAGGACGCAACAACCCTGTTGCCATGTTCAGTGTGGTCGTTTTACCAGCACCGTTACGTCCCACCAGCCCAAAGAAGGAGCCACGCGGAATGTTCAGATTAATACCGTCTACAGCCACTTTGTCTCGGTATTCTTTGACCAGATGGCGTAAGCTCAACGCCATGGATTGTGACGGAGCAGAATGCTCTGGTGTTGGAATCTGCTCGCTCACTTGGGTAAGGTCGCGTTCTTCGGTGTCTGGTTGAGAAGGTGTATTCCACGGAATCTTATCTGTCACGAAGCGTTCCTCTCGTTGCGAGCGCATACTATTTCGGCACATCATCTAACAGTTAAAATAATAAATGCTGTGGTTCACAGTCTAGGTGTTCTTGTCAACCACAGCAAATATTCATCACTCATACTACGCACCCAACACCGTACCGGTGCAAGCGGTTAGGCGGTGTGTGGCGCTCTCTTTTAGAAGAGGGCGGTCATTAAAGCAGTGCGCGCTTTAACCACGCGAGGATCAGCAGAACCAACCACATCAAAAAGCTCTACCAGACGTTCACGCACCGTGTTCTGAGCCGAAGTGTCCACCTGTTTGAACACGTTAATAAGACGATTAAACGCGTCCTCAACATGCCCACCCGAAATATCAAGGTCAGCAACAGCCAACGCCGCCTCAACGTTCAACGGCTCTTGTGCAGCCTGAGCACGCACCTGCACCGTATCATAGGCAGACACCCGCGATAGCAGATTCACCTGAGACAGCCCCAGCTTAGCGTCCTTATCCCCCGGGTTCTCCGCTAAAGCACGCTGATACGCTTGCTGAGCAGCAGCATAATCACCACGATCAATAGCGTCTAACGCCTCTTGATGTAACGGAGGCAAAGGCTTCTCGGCAACCTCACCCGCAGAAGGAGCGAAACCGCCCGGAAGCTGGTGCTCTGCAGCAATCTGAAGAACCTGATGCAACACATCTGTCGCCTGCGCAGTATCAATCGGAGTATTAAACAAAGGTGCCGGACGCCCCGCAAGGACTGCTACACCTGCCGGAACGCTCTGCACCTGAAACGCCTGAGCAATCTCAGGGTGAGCACCCACATCCACCGACGCCAACAACAAATTACCGCCAGCAGAATTGACGACTTCCTCAACGGCACGCAACGTCTGCTCCGAAGCGGCAGACTGTGCAGACCACAGCACAAAAATAACAGCACCTTGCGAAGACATCTGAACATACTTCTGAAAATCCTCGCCACTGGTGACCTCATACCGGTAACTCACCGCAGTATCACCAGCAGGTGCAGAAGACTCAGCAGAAGCCGGCTGTTGAGCCAACTGAGATAAGTCAGGTGCACGACGTACCGACGACGGAATAAAAGGTTCATGAGAAGAAGCCACAGTTTACCTCCTACAAATAAAAGAATGTTGTGTTATCTAAAATCTACCGTTTTTTCTCGTCATAAAGCAGTGTTTCTAGCCGTCGGCTGAATCCTACTCTCAGGAATAAGGTATAAAGTTGTCTCAGATACACCGTATATCAAGACGAAAATAAAAAAATTATGACCAAAGAATCTGCAGTCGAGAAAACTTTCAAACATCTCAAAGAAAAACTCAACCAATGCAAAAATAAATGCGTAGGCTTACCTAGCCCACAACCTCGCCCACGCTTTGAACCACCAGAAGAACCCGAAACGTTAACAGAAGAAACCAGCATCGACACCATCGAAAACACGGCAGAAGAAACCGACTCTTCACCCAACACCTTCGAAGCGCCCGCTATCGCTATCGCTAACCCTGTTCGTGTCGGCTTCCTCCTAACCGTCGGTGTTGGTGCAGCACTACTAGCACTCTACTTCCTCACCAATATCGGCCCACTCGCCGGCTGGATTGTTGGGGCACTCTTTATCGCCCTCGGACTCGACCCCGCCGTACGCAAGCTAGAAAGTCTCGGCCTTCCACGTGCAGCCGCCGTACCCGCCGTCGTCGTCACTTTCGCCCTCGTCGTTGTCGGACTCATCTCATGGGTGGTCCCAAAAATTGCGCGACAGACCATCCAATTCGTCAATTCTTTCCCCAACGACTTCGCAGACTTCCTCAACTCACCATTTTTCACCTCCATCGATGAAAAATTTGGTATACGTAACTGGGTCACAAACGAAGTATCAAAAACATTCCAAGGACTCACCTCAGACTCCAACGTTGTCAGTTCCTTCTTCAACACCCTCGTCAACGCTGGCTCAACCGTTGCCAACATTCTTACCGGAACAATTATTGTGCTCTTCTTGAGCCTCTACTTCCTCTCATCACTACCCCTGATGAAAGCATGGTTTGTTCGACTCACTCCCGCCTCAAAGCGTGAAACCGTCAGCAAACTCACCGACAAAATCACCGAATCCGTTGGTAACTATGTTCTCGGGCAAGCAGCCGTAGCCTTACTCAACGGCACTTTTGCGCTAACCGTCATGCTCATCGTAGGGGTTCCTTTCCCTGAGCTTTTCTCACTCATCGTCGTCATCCTTGCCTTTATCCCCCTTATTGGTGGAGTCTCCGCAGGAATTATCGTCTCCGTATTCTCACTGACCGCTGGATGGCAAGTCTCTCTGGCATTCGCTATCTGCTACTTTATCTACCTACAAGTTGAAGCGTACTTCATCTCACCGCGCATCATGTCTAAAGCTGTTGCAGTCCCCGGCGGTATCGCCATCATTGCAGTGGCTGCAGGCGGAAGCCTCTGGAGCGTACTCGGTGCACTCATCGGCATCCCTGTTGCGGCGTCTTGTCTCATCCTCGTTCAAGAAATACTCGTACCAAGACAAGACAAAAACTAAAACCGTATAACACCAATACAACGGGGTGTGGGGTATGAAGAACGATTCTTCATACCCCACACCCCGTTCTATTGCAGGATTACACCTAAAATATCAACGGCGACGAGTCTGCCAACACCGCTGATGCCAATGCCGACGCTCAGCAATAGCCTGAGCCTTACCAAAAAGATGATTTTCTTGCCACACCACCAAATGTGCAACACCGGGGCTAATAGTTCGCCCACATTCAGGACAAATATAATTCTTGCGAGCATTCACCGCCGGCATATACTGCACATACCAGTGACCATCTGAAGCGACCTCAACCGTCGGAGACGGATCAAGAATCCTCGAAATATCACGGCCAGAAGAAACAGCGGCACGCTGCCACTTACTAGGAGCACGGCCAGAATTGCCATTACGGCGACGAGAAGAATTGCGGGACATAAATACTACTATCGTACATATCCGGCTCACACTCAAATACACACCCACAGAATCGACACCCAGCGCCCACACAAACTGTTAGAGTTATGTGCGTGCGACTTGTTATAGCAGAATGTTCCGTAGATTATGAGGGCAGATTACGTGCCCACCTCCCCCGTGCCACACGCCTACTCATGCTCAAAAATGACGGCTCGGTACTCATCCACTCCGACGGAGGCTCCTATAAGCCCCTGAACTGGATGAACCCACCGGTCAATATGCACGTCCTAGAGGGAGAAAAACTCACCCGAAGCAGCCAATTCACCGAACTGGCAGACCCCGAAATACAACAATTATGGACGGTACAAGCAGCCAAAAGCGACGACCGTCTTCTCATCAGAATCTACGAGGTCATCGGAGAACTCTCCCACGACCTCGGCATCGACCCCGGACTCGTCAAAGACGGCGTCGAATCCGATCTACAACGCCTCCTTGCCGAACAAATCGAAACCCTCGGTGCTGGATATACTCTCGTCCGCAGAGAATACCCCACCGCTATCGGCCCTGTTGACATCATGGCACGAGACGCCAATGGCGCATCCATTGCAGTAGAGCTCAAACGTGTAGGCGACATCGACGGTGTTGAACAGCTCACCCGATACCTCGAACTACTCAATCGTGACCCGCTACTTGCCCCCGTCAAAGGTGTATTCGCAGCTCAACGCATCAAACCGCAAGCGAGAACCCTCGCAGAAGACCGCGGTATCCGTTGTATCAGCCTCGACTACGACGCCATGCGCGGAGTAGACCAATCAGAAAACCGACTCTTCTAAACCCCAAAATATAACACCATATAAAAATTCATCATGCTCTTAGACTCACAGTGTTAGAGCACCACCATTAAAACAAGAGGTGTTTGTTTCTTAACCCTTCTGAACAGAAGGAGAAGAAACAAACACCTCTTCTCATATGAGGTTTATTTAGACCTTCGCGTGCTTAGCAGCAATAGTGACGCGGTCATTAGAAACCGTCAAAAACCCCTCTTGAAGAGTGGTCGTCATCGGCTCACCAGAAACCGGCTCAATGTACAGCTCACCATCTTCAGCAAGAAGAACACACGTCGGGATATGCCCCGGAAGGATACCCAAATCACCGGTGACAGTGCGAGCACGAACATATTTCGCCTCGCCCTCCCACACACGGTGTTCACGAGATACAACCTCGACTTTTAGTGCCGTCATTACTTGGCTCCAGTCTGTGCCTTGATTTCCTCGTAGCGGCGGAAGACATCGTCCATACCACCAATGTTGTAGAACGCCTGCTCAGGGATGTGGTCTACATCGCCGTTGCAAATCATCTGGAAGGACTCAATGGTGTCCTTCAACGGAACAGTTGAACCCTCAACACCGGTAAACTGCTTCGCAGTGTAAGTGTTCTGAGAGAGGAACTGCTCAATACGACGTGCACGAGAAACAACAACCTTCTGCTCTTCAGAAAGTTCGTCCACACCAAGAATCGCGATGATGTCCTGAAGTTCCTTGTTCTCCTGAAGAATAGCCTTCACACGGATAGCAGTATCGTAGTGTTCGTTACCGATGTACTGCGGATCCAAAATACGTGAGGTTGAGGAAAGCGGGTCAATAGCAGGGTACAGACCACGAGAAGCAATCTCACGAGAAAGCTCAGTTGTTGCATCCAAGTGAGCGAAGGTTGTCGCTGGAGCAGGGTCAGTGTAGTCATCCGCAGGAACATAAATAGCCTGCATAGAGGTAATAGAGTGACCACGAGTTGAGGTAATACGCTCCTGCAACAAGCCCATCTCATCAGCAAGGTTAGGCTGGTAACCCACAGCAGAAGGCATACGACCGAGAAGGGTGGATACCTCAGAACCTGCCTGAGTGAAACGGAAGATGTTGTCGATGAAGAGCAGAACGTCCTGATTCTTCACATCACGGAAGTATTCCGCCATGGTCAAACCAGTCAAAGCCACACGAAGACGAGTTCCCGGAGGCTCATCCATCTGGCCGAACACAAGCGCGGTGTCTTTAAGAACGCCGGCTTCTTCCATTTCAACCCAGAGGTCGTTACCTTCACGAGTACGCTCACCCACACCGGTGAATACAGAAGTACCACCGAAGTTACGAGCCACACGGGTAATCATTTCCTGAATCAAAACGGTCTTACCAACGCCCGCACCACCGAACAGACCAATCTTACCGCCCTTAATATAAGGGGTCAGCAAGTCAATGGACTTAATACCGGTCTCAAGCATTTCGGTAGAACCTTCAAGTTCTGCGAAGCCAGGAGCAGTACGGTGAATAGGCCAGTAAGTGTCAGCCTTAATCTCGGAGTTATCGACGTCAAGAGCGTCACCGAGAACGTTGAAGATGTGTCCTTTCACGCCGTCGCCCACAGGAACAGAAATAGGTGCTCCAGTGTCAACAACAGCCTGTCCACGCACCAAACCGTCGGTCTGCTTCAAAGAAATTGCGCGGATGATAGAGTCGCCCAAGTGCTGAGCGGTCTCGAAAGTAATCGTAGTAGTAGTGCCACCGAGAGTTAAATCAGCGGTGAGCGCATTGTAAATATCCGGTACCTGACCGGCAGGAAACTCAACGTCGACAACAGGGCCGATGACGCGCACGATGCGGCCAGTAGCGCCCTGAGTCGGCGTAGCTGCCGATTCATTTACAGTGGAGGTCATAGTTCTCACTTACCTAATAAGAGAAAGTTATTGGTTGGTCTTCTGTTAAGATGCGGCGAGGGCGTCAGCGCCACCGACAATCTCAGAAATCTCGTTAGTAATCTCAGCCTGACGAGCGTTGTTCATCAAACGAGTGTACTTCTTGACAAGTTCATCTGCGTTATCACCAGCAGACTTCATCGCACGCTGGCGAGAAGCAAGTTCGCTAGCAGCAGCTTGCAATAAGCAGGCGTAGAGACGAGACGCCACATAACGAGGCATCAACGCGTCCAGCACTTCCTGAGGGCTAGGTTCAAACTCGAACATAGCGTCCTGTTCAAATTGCTCTTCATCAAGGCGAACACCTGGAACAATTTCTTCACCCATACGACGTGCTTCTTTAACAGCAATCGGTAGTAGACGAAGAATCTTTGTTTCCTGAGTTACCATCGACAAAAATTCGGTGTACACGATATGCAATTCATCGACACCGCCCTCTTCGAAAGGACGCTCATACGCATCAAGCAAAGCTTCACGCATTTCGATAGCCATTTCGACGTTGGGGTTATCGGTGTTACCCTCCCATGCACGCTCATACGGGCGTTCACGGAATTCAAAATATGATTTTGCTTTACGGCCAACAAGGTAAAGCTGAACCTCGCGACCTTCGCTACGCAACTTCTCAATCAGACCCTCCGCTTTTTTCAAAACGGATGAAGAGTATGATCCAGCTAAGCCACGGTCACTCGTCATCACCAAAATAGCTGAACGACGATGCTTAACAGACGTATCAGTCAACAACGGGTGTTGAATGGGGTGCTGAGTAGCAATAGCAGTAACAGCCTTTGTCAAAGCAGCAGCATAAGGGCTTGCAGCGTCTGCGCTCTTACGTGCCTTATTGATACGAGAGGTCGCGATCATCTCCATCGCCTTGAAGATTTTTTTCATCGACGAGGTCGAATTAATCTTCTGGCGGTAAACCCTAATTTGGGCTCCCATAGAGCTTCCTTTCAGTCCTAGCAGTTGTGCTGTTCTACGCTGTTAGGCTCAGAACAGCACAACCACATCAGGATTATCGCTAACCGATGGTTTCCTGAGATACGTCCGCATCAGATACTGGCTTATGCTCCTCATGACCAGCGTCTACGAGGTGGCTAGTACCTTCAGAGGAAAAGTTACGCTTGACTTCAGCAACCGCGTTCTTCAATGCAGCTACAGTGTCGTCTTCAAGCTTTCCGGACTCGCTAATAGCGGTCAAGACGCCAGTGGAACGACGGAGGTAGTCGATGAACTCTTTCTCAAAACGGAGTACGTCAGAGACCTCAACGTCATCAAGGTATCCGTTCGTACCTGCCCAGATAGAAACAACCTGCTCTTCAACCGCGTACGGGGTGTACTGAGGCTGACGCAAAAGCTCCGTCAAACGAGCACCGCGAGTGAGCTGCTGTTTGGACGCATCGTCCAAGTCAGAAGCGAACATTGCGAAAGCTTCCATTGCGCGGAACTGTGCAAGGTCGAGTTTGAGAGTACCGGAGACTTTCTTCATGGCCTTGGTCTGTGCGGCACCACCCACACGAGAAACCGAGATACCTACGTCAACTGCAGGACGCTGGTTTGCGTTGAAGAGGTCAGACTGCAAGAAGATCTGTCCGTCGGTAATGGAAATAACGTTCGTAGGAATGAACGCGGAGACGTCATTTGCTTTGGTTTCGATGATGGGGAAACCAGTCATCGAACCAGCGCCTAGCTCGTCAGAGAGCTTTGCGCAACGCTCGAGCAAACGAGAGTGCAAGTAGAAGACGTCGCCGGGGTATGCTTCACGTCCTGGTGGGCGGCGTAGAAGCAAGGAAACAGAACGGTATGCTTCTGCCTGCTTTGACAAGTCGTCAAAGATAATCAAAACGTGCTTGCCACCGTACATCCAGTGCTGACCAATAGCAGAACCGGTGTAAGGTGCGAGGTATTTGAAGCCTGCTGCATCAGATGCAGGAGAAGCAACGATGGTGGTGTATTCCAAAGCGCCGCGTGCTTCAAGGGTGCTACGTACTGCAGCGATAGTCGATGCTTTCTGACCGACAGCTACATAGATACAACGAACCTGCTTTTGAGGATCGCCAGATTCCCAGTTAGCTTTCTGGTTCAAAATGGTATCGACGGCGATAGCGGTCTTACCGGTCTGGCGGTCACCAATGATGAGCTGACGCTGTCCGCGACCGATAGGAATCATTGCGTCAATAGCTTTAAGGCCGGTCTGCAATGGTTCGTGCACAGACTTACGCTGGGTAACACCAGGTGCCTGTAGTTCTAGCGCACGGCGACCTTCAGCTTCGATAGGTCCCATGTCGTCGATGGGGTTACCCAGAGGATCAACAACACGACCAAGGTATGCGTCGCCTACGGGTACGGAAAGAACTTCACCGGTGCGGTGTACTTCTTGTCCTTCTTCGATACCGGTGAAATCGCCAAGGATAATAGCACCAATATCGCGGGTGTCTAGGTTCTGCGCCAAGCCAAGAGTGCCGTCTTCAAAACGAAGCAACTCATTAGCCATGACGGAGGGAAGACCCTCAATGCGGGCGATACCGTCAGATGCTGACGATACTCGACCCACCTCTACTCGTTCTACTTTGCCGGGTTCGTAAGACGCTGCAAACTCGTTTAGCGCGTTACGGACGTCGTCGGCGTTGATGGTCAAATCGGCCATCTTTTGTCCCTGCTCTCCTAATGTGTGGTTCTCCCCCACAGGTCGTGGGTGAAAACCGAAACTTGCTTTACGGTTGGTACGTTCTTCTAACCACCGTGGTGAGAAGAACCGCACCTTCCATCTGTATCTGCTAAATCACTATTGCGTATGCAATCCGTGGTCTTAGGCAACGATAGAGCGGTTGAGTTCGTTCAGACGTGACTGGACGGTGCCGTCAATAATGTCGTCTCCAACTTGAACCTTGAGTCCACCTATTACCTGAGGATCAACGGTGATGTCTAGCTTCAGTTCTTGTCCATAGGCTTGTGAAAGCCCACGGCGCAACTTTTCGATGTGTGCGTCGGTTAGAGGTCGGGCTGATACAACACGTGCAACCGAGCGTTTTTGACGTTTGACGATAATTTCAACGAATTTTTCTGCCAAACGTGCAGGTGTCATTCCGCGAGGTGCGACGCTCACACGTTCAATCAACAACTGGCCTTCAGCTGTTGCTGGAGAACCAGCAAGAGTGAGAGCAAGTTTTTTCTTTGCTTCTGGTAGTGCACGGTCGTCGTTAAGAGCGATCTGTGCTGGTGCAGAAGAATTCAAAGTGTTGATGAAAGTGAGTAGTTCATCAAGAACCGTCTCCAAAGCGTTGGCGCCTGCGCGTACCTCTGCAGCTTGAGCTGTTGCATCAACAGCCACATGCTCGAGAGCATCAGCTAAATCACGTTCAGCAGACCAACGTGCAGTTGCAGCCGCTACAAAAACGTTCAGTGCCGGCTCCGAGACCTTACCGCGAAATACTTTCTGAACGATTCCTTCGCGTGCTTGTTCGCTACGAGAAGGGTCGGTCAGTGCTCGTCGCAGACCGCCATCAGCGTCTAGGACGTCAACAACAGCAAACAGCTCTTTAGCAAGATAGTCAGGACTTACTGCACGCTGTGCAGCAAGAACCGCTTCCACCTTCTTCAGTGATTCAGTAGATACTCCTGCCATTACCGAGCTACACCTGCGTTCTGCTGCTCGGTTTCAAGGTCAGCAAGAAAACGATCTACTACACGAGCTGATCGCTCATCATCGTTAAGGGATTCGCCAACAATTTTGCCAGCCAAAGATGTTGCTAAAGTTCCTACCTCTGAGCGAAGAGAAACTAGAGCAGCTACACGTTCAGCTTCGATAGTCTTCTGTGCATTATCGGTAATGCGCTGAGCCTCAACAGTTGCACGTTCTTTGAACTCAGCAAGAATTGCTTCACCCTCAGTACGAGCTTCTTCGCGAATCTTCTGTGCTTCCAAACGAGCGCTTTCAAGCTGTTGGTTGTACTCTTCGCGTGCTGCGGCCGCTTCTGCCTGAGCTTTTTCAGCTTTAGCAAGACCGCCCTCAATAGCCTCTTTACGTTCCTGATAGATCTCTTCGAACATCGGGATAACGTATTTGGTAACGATGAGGAGGAGGATCAGGAACCCGATGAAGACAATGACCATTTCCCAAACATTCGGGAAGAGAGGGCTAACGCTGTGCTCCTCTCCAGCAGCCATCAAATATGACATAGGGAAAATTCCTGTTCTATAGATTAGAGAATAAGGCGTGAGCCTTTATTACATAATGAACGCGAGAATGAGACCCAAAACTGCAAGTGCTTCAACCAAAGCGAAGCCCATGAAGAGCATTGGCTGAAGAGTGCGCTGTGACTCAGGCTGACGAGCAACGCTAGTCATGTAAGCAGCGAAGATTAGACCAACGCCAATACCGCCACCGATAGATGCAAGACCGTAGCCGATAACACTCAGGGAGCCTGCGATTGCCATGTTGTTTCCTTTCAACAGTGCCCGTTATGTGTTTTGTTCAACGAGCAGAGTTTTGATTATGTGGTGATTACCCGCATGTTACGGGATGCTATATCCTTCAAGCTCTAGATGAACTTGAGAAAACTTTTTTAGTGTCCTTCTGAAACTGAACCTTGTAGATAAACAGCTAGAAGCAACGTGAAGATGTACGCCTGAATACACTGAATCATCAGTTCAAGGAAGTAGAAGAATAAACCGAGAGCACCAGAACCTACAGCTGCAAGAGAACCGAATCCCCCCACCTCAACAATGAGGTACTGAGTCAAAGATGCAGCAACCAAAATCGCCATGTGTCCGCCGAACATCGTCGCAAAAAGACGAAGGGCGTGAGTTACAGGGCGAATCAAAAGATTTGAGAGGAACTCAATCGGTACAAGAATGATGTACAAGATAGGAGGAACACCAGAAGGCATGGTGAGATCTTTGAAGAACGTGCCAAAGCCCTTACGTTTGATACCTACGCCAACCCATGTAAACCATGCGAAGCCTGCCATCACATACGCTGCGCCAGCGTGAGACATTGGAGGTAGCTGAATACCAGGAATAGAACCAAAAAGGTTATTAACCAAGATGAAGAAAAAAGCAGTAAAGAGCAATGGCACAAAAGGCTTATATGCGTGAGCGCCAATGAGTTCTTTTGCTAGAGAGTTACGAATAAAAAGGTAACCGCTCTCTGCGATAAATTGCTCACGTCCGGGAACCATCGCACGCTTGCGACCTGCATGCATAAAAAATGCTGCGACGATGACAACGGAAAGTATCACCAGCAGCATCTGCTTGCCGAAACCAAACGAACCAATCGTGAAAATATCGGGAAGATGAGTATCTTCAACCGTGGGAGGAACATATCCCGCGGCGGTAACAAGCCCGTTTACGATCAAGGCAAGTCCTTTCTTGCATCAAAGTATTGGTCAAAATGACCGTGTACATATAAGTATGTTATTGAAAAATTATGTGTGACTCAATGATGTGGTCAGTTACGGTTCGTCATGTGATACCAAACGAGGTAGAACCCTCCGATTGCGCCAACAAGGGCACCAGCAAAAACTAACCATCGAGTTCCTAAAAAGTGATCCAGCACAAAGCCTACCAAACTCCAGATAGCAATGCCCAATATGACATAGAGCAAAGTCATGATTGCCCCAGCAATTCCGCCACCTGCAACAAGCTCTCCCGTAGTACGAAGCTTTTTATCGCCACGCCACCAAGGATTCTGCGCTTTACTCACTTTTTATTTCCTTCACACTTATTCTGACTATCTACCTTAATCATGATTAGCAAAATACAAGATACGCATTGCCATAATGCTCTTCATTGTCATCACTAACCACACCAATGTAGTAATCAAAGCGCCAGATAGCATCCAACCATTCGTCATCGCTTGTGGCAAAGGAACAATCAGTAGCAACATTGCACCAATCATTACTTTAATGACGTAGCACACCACCATTTGGCGTGCCACATTTGTCATCGAAACACGCTCAGCACGATGAGCAACAAGAACATCTATGCTAAACCATATCTGAACGATGAGACTACCTACCAAGAAAGCTAGAAAACCCCAGCGCCCTTGAATAAGTGCTCCCACCATAATACCTGTGATCGTTACTGGAATAACAATTTTACTCACCGAAAAGAAAATGTTTTTCCAGACAGAGCTATTACTGCCCATCAACAGACCCTTGCCCCGGACTCTTTTCAAGGCTATCTTTTTTAAATTTCTTCACCAGCTGAGGAGAATACAAATACATACCAAGCAACACAAAAGTCAGTAAACCGGCCCAAATAGCTTCCTGAGTTTCATACGGCAACGTCACAATAGCAAGAACCGAAATAAAAATAGTCAACAACGAAACCACTAAAGCACTTTGGATATGGGATAAACCAACATCGGTCAAACGCTGATAAGCATGTTGGCGATGCGGACAATACCACTTCTCTTTACGATAGATACGCAGCCAAAGAGTCACACCCGTATCCGCCAAATACACCAAAACAGGAGATAACAAATACTCTAAATACACTCCAGAGAGAAAAGCGCCAACAGCCATTGACGCAATAGAACCACCTAAAAAGTAAGAACCAGAATCCCCCAAGAAAACATTATTAACACTTCTAAGATTCCACGGTAAAAATGCTAAATACGCCAGTGATAAAGCAGAGCCACCAATAAACAACCAATTGAGATCATTCACCCAACCGGCATAAGCATAAAATCCGCCAACAATAAAACCGTGCAACCCAGAAATACCGTTCAAGCCGTCCATAAAGTTTGCAACGTTGATATAAGCGGCAATGGCCAAAACCGCTAGAGGAACCCACACCCACGATGTATGCAAAGAATAGGTCAGCAAAGATGTCACGACCACGCCGATAGCAAGTTGAATACCAAAACGCCAAAGAATAGGAACGCCTCGATAATCTTCGAGCCAACCAAGAATTACTGAGCCAAGCATTCCCACCAAAACAGAAAGCGCAACAGAACGGTCAATAGAAATCATGCCGAAAACAATCGCGAGAATATAAGCGATACAAGTGCCAGCAGCAGCGGCAATACCCATCCCCCTCAACGTCTGACGGTGATGCGAAGAACGTTCAGTTGGAATATCCACCATGTTCCATTTTTTCAGCAAAGGAATAATTGCCCGTGGCAAGAAAAGACTCACCATAAAAGCAACGAAGGCAGGAACCCACATCATAATGTTTTCCACGACAACACCCCATTCTGAAAAGACACGAGAGGATAGCAGGTCATCCTATTTTCGCCCATACCCACGGTGATTAATATAGTTTTGACACCACTGCTCATAGTCTAAATCTGCTGGTGCAAACGGCGGAACATGAGCATGAGAAATATGTTTATTCTTCTCATTCGAAACGTTTTTCTCTTCTTTGCTGAAAAGAACTTCCTCTAACTTTTCGCCATCCCGTAATCCGGTGTATTGAATATCAAGGTCAGGGCACTTATACACCTCAAGTATTTGCCGAGCAATTTTCTCGATAGGAACAGCCTGTCCCATATCCAGAACGAGAACTTCGCCACTATTGCCCAAGGCACCAGCAAGAAGGACCAATGCACAGGCGTCATCAACCAACATGAAAAAACGGGTAGCTTTAGCATCTGTCACCGTTAACGGTTTATTATTGCGAATCTGCTTGATAAATAGCGGTTTAACAGAACCTCTGGAACCAAAAACGTTACCGAAACGAACGGAAACATATTTTTTTCCAGTAGTTTGCCCGTACCAGCTACACAGTCTTTCAGCGGTGCGTTTGGACTGCCCCAAAGCACTCTTCGGGTCAGCAGCTTTATCAGTAGAGATATTCACAAAAACATCAACCTCTACTTTAGATGCAGCTTCAAGAATGTTAAGCGTTCCTTGAACGTTAGTCTTCCAGCCCTCTTTCGGATTCGATTCAAGAGCAGCCACATGCTTCAACGCAGCAACATGAAAAACCACATGTGGACGATGTTCTTCAAAAGCATTGTTCACAGCCTCAACGTCACGAATATCAGCAACCACGATACCGTCATCAGCTAAAGAACCAGAATATTTAATTCCATAAAGGGCGTCTAAAAGCAAGGTCTCATCACGATCGAGCATGATTAATTTTTCTGGCTCATACTCCATAATCTGACGGCACAACTCAGATCCAATAGACCCACCAGCACCAGTCACAAGAACACGCTTACCCTGTAAATATTGAAAAATATCCTGGCGCTCAACGTTGTAATCGACTTTTCCGCGTACAGCCTCAATAATTCTACGATCTATTTCAAGCTCAGGATTTCTCATTAAAGGGTATTCATAATGGAGATTCCCATTCACTCCAGCCGTCACTCCAGCATAATGCAAAAAATCCACACCCAAACTTCGCATCTCCTCCGCAACCGTCTGATACCCCAGCGGCAATTCTTTCTTTGCACAAATAACGGCAGATGCGCCAAGCCTCGTCACCAAATGACGAAGATCTTCACGGGTTCCTCGAATAGGAACACCCTGAATACGCTGATTACGTAACGAAGGATCATCATCAACAAGTGCAACAGGATGATAGAGAGAGCTCGGGTCCGATAACAGGTTCGTCACTAATTGTTGCCCAAGAAAACCTGCACCATACACAATCACAGGAACTGCCTTATCAACAGGAGAAAGATTCTGATATTCCTGAAGCATCCTCTTAAAATAACGGAACACTGACATAATAATCAGAGCAAAAGGCGCAACAATTAATATTGCTGAGCGAGGCACACCAATATGCCACGAAAACTGAATAAGAACAGCCTGAATAACTGCCACAGCAGATAAAACGGTATACCCCAGAAGCTTCGTCTCTGCAAAAGAACCATACGGTAAACGATTACTGTACAAACCAACGGCATACCCAACTCCAAGCTGAATACTTAGAGCTATCGCAGTAACCACAGAAAAACCGAATGGGTTAATCAGCTCAAAACTTCCATACCTCAAGAAGAACCCAATGAATAAAGCGGCAATCCAAGCACCAGCGTCCAAGGCCATACGATAATAAATCCACCGCTGTTTATGGTCGCGCTCAGGGCGTGCAGAAGAATCATGCACCATATCACTGGACATATCCGTCATGAACATTTTTCCTTCCGCAGGTTATTATCAGCCTGCCCGCTACCGATCAACGACCGAAAAGCCTTTTTACGTAATCCAACAGGAACAAAACGATACACTAGACGAACACCTAAATTCGTCACAAAATCAGTCTTGTTAATCATACCGCCGTTATAAAGAGTCTGTTGCACTTTCACATCCTTAGTAAAAGCACCCACACCACCACGACGGGTATACACACCAGCACCAGTACGATATTTCACCAAAGAATCAGCAATATTCTGGAACTCAAAGCCAGCAGCATTCATACGGCTCCACAACCAATAATCCTCAGCTCCAGGGACTTCCTCATAACCCCCAACAGCTTCCACTGCAGACTTGCGAAAAATCACCGTAGGATGAAACATCGGATTTCGATGAGCAAAAGCAGAACGAATCTGCTCAGAACCAAGAACAGCATGCCGTTCAGACTCAATATAAGAAGCATCCAAAGATACTTCAAACATCGACGAACCAAGCACCGCAACATTCTTGCCAACCAACTCAGGAAGCTGACGTTCAAAACGATGCGGTAAAGAAATATCGTCAGCATCAGCACGAGCCACTACATCATAGGAACATTCTTTAAGCCCCTCGTTCAAAGCATTTGCAAGACCCGCATTACGAGGTAACGAAACCACCTTAATCGGGCACACCTCACCTTTTCGAGAACGAGCACACCAACGCTCAATGACCTCATCTAACTCAGGTGTTAGAACACCATCTTTGACCAAAACAAACTCATCAGGAGCTCGATTCTGCTCAACCGTATTCGAGGCAATAGCACGGTCAAGGAAACGTGCATCATCACGAGAATAAGTGCTCATCAACACCGAAAACTTCTGCTCAGGCGAAGAACACGACACACACTGCTGACGAACATCTGAAAAATCATACGCCCCAGCAAGCACGTCCTGATTAGAACGAAAAGGCTTCAAAGAACTTTTAATACCATGATAGAAATAGCCGGCGTACTTTTTTTTCTTTGAAGTACGCAATAAAGTACTACACCACAGTCTTACCGTAGAACCGCTGTACAGCACTTTTTCTAAAGGAGTGAGCGTACGACAACGTGTAAACACCCATATCTTATTACGCACATCATTATAAAAACGTTTCCCGGGGTCAGCATCTGTTGTGCCGAAAGTCTTAGTATGGTGAACCACCACAGAATCAGCCACAGCAATAGCATGCCGATGATGAGCCAAACGCGTAGAATACTCAAAATCATCATTCCAGATGAAAAAATCAGCCCAAGGCAACCCCACACGACGCATCACAGCAGCGTCCATGAGCAACGACACAAAAGACCCAGAACGAATTGGACGCCCACCCACTTTTTGCGCCAACTGATGTTGACGACGAGTAGCCCCAAACATGGTACGCATCGTATTCATCGGATGGTCAAGACCGTTCTTCCACACCACACGAGAAGCAACAAAAGCAGGGCGTTCCGAACGAATCACCGAATAATCACGCCACGCACGATAACTGGCTAAAAGAGTATTTTCTAAAGGCTGAGTATCGTCGTCCATCACCCACACCAAATCTGCCTGATGAGTAAACAACGCACGATCAATACCAACAGCAAAGCCACCAGCGCCACCAGTATTTTTAGATAAATGAATAATATCTAAAGGAATGTCATATTCAAGGTCATCTAAATATGCAGCCGTCCCATCAGCAGAATCATTATTTACCACCACAACACAATCAGGACGGCAAGCACCCTGTCGTATTCCCTCCATGGTCATACGCAGAAGATCCAACCTGTTATAGGTCACAACGACCGCTACAATATGGTCCTGAGAACTCGTCGCTGAGTTAGGTACTCGTTGGGAGCTATGAAGATGCGACATTACCTCTAGACCATAACCTTTCTAAGATTCATACAACTCTAAGCACCTGCTAAGAGCTCAAATCGTCGATGCTCTCTACTTATCAGTATTGAACAACTCTAGCTAGTTTACTGAACATCAGACGGTGACACCCCTTTTATCACCCATAAGATACCTAAAAGGTTGCTGTGTCTGTTAGTGATTTTGCACCACTTATGATTATGTTAGGTATATCAGCCCGTCATTAACCTCATCGACGGGTCTAGAAAGGGGACATTGTGGCTGAGGCAAGCTGGAAAGTTATTGGAGCAAGCGGATTCGTCGGGTCGTCCATTATTGCACGTCTACAAGCAGACGGCATCGACAGCGACCCTATCGAAGCTCCTCGTCTTGCAACATCACAGACAAATCCGCAAGCACTCATCAAAGAAGCCTATAGGCTCGAAGGAATCATCAACTCTCTGGCTGATTCTTTTGCTGGAGCAGACGTCGTCATTAACGCATCAGGATTAGCTGCCCCACACCAACAAGAGTTAGCACCTCTCATCGGAGCCAACGCCCTGCTACCAGCAGTTATCGCTATTGCAGCCCAACGTACCGGCGTCAAAAGAATACTTCACATGTCATCTGCCGCAGTACAAGGTTCCTCCCCTGTACTCAACAACGAAATCAAAACCTCACCTTTCTCAGCATATTCTTTCTCAAAAGCACTCGGAGAAAAAGTACTCCTCATGCTCTTAGAAGAATCACAACAGCACGCTCGCACACCAGAAATATGTATTATCCGTGCAACCAGTGTGCAAGGCTCAGGACGTAAAACCACAGAATCCTTTGCAAAAATTGCGTCTTCATTCCTCGGCTCCGTTGCCGGAACAGGTCAGCAATCCTCACCTGTTTCATCATCCTACGCATTAGCAGAATTCGTGTCCATGGTCGGTCAATTCCCTCAACGACTACCAGCAATCGTTGTTCAGCCGTGGGAAGGAAGCACCTGCTCCTCCGTTCTCATTGATGCTGGTCGACGACGCCCATTCACCCTGCCTCATCAACTATGCCAAGGCATCATTAGAAGCGGCTACGCTTTCTCACGCCTTTTAGACGACCGTTTTCAAGGCACTGTACGCCGTGTAGAAGTCATGTGGTTCGGACAAAGAATAGATGACTCGTGGGCACGTCATCATGGGCTCATTCCAGAACCAAGAATCCAAGAAGTTCTCAGAAGCGCTCATCTTGCCCTCGGACGTAAAAAGGACCGAAAATACCGTTCCTCTTCAACATCATAAAAATATGGGGTGCTCCTCACCAACGTGAGAAGCACCCCATATTTTTATGAGGAGAACACATTAATTCGCTGAACTCTCATCTTCAGCACCGTCAAACACCAACGAATGAGCCTGAGCAGTACTCAACGGCTTCGTCACAGTTGTATCTAACGGCTGACGGACAGAACGCACCGGCTGAGCCAAAGAACGACGCTGATCAATACCAGATACCGGTGAAGACTCCGAAACAAGACGTTCATGTAAACTACCCGAAGCCGGCACCGGTGCTTGACGATAACTAGGAGTATCCGACGACTCATCAGGCTCTAAAAAGTCATCATCAAGTTCAGAGAATTCATCATGATTCTCTTGAGGATCTTTCAACTGGCTACGAGACTCTAACTCAGCTTTCGTGACAATCTCCGGAACAACTTCACGTAAAGCATCAAGAGAAATAGCACCCTCACGAACAACGACAGCCTGCTCCCCCGTGCAATCCACAATAGTAGAAGCCACCGGAACAGTATGCTCAGCACCCTCACCGTCAAGAGCACGAGAACCAGCATCAAGAATTAGCTCAACATCATCACCTAACTGGTCTAAAGCTTCTTGCGCGTCCACCGCGGCAGGACGACCTGTCTTATTCGCAGAAGACACCGCTAACGGGCCCGTTAAACGAAGCACATCAATAGCAACCTCATCGTCAGGAACACGAAGAGCGACAGTTCCTTGAGTATCCCCCAAATCCCAGTTCAAAGACGGCTGAGAGTAACAAATAATGGTGAGTGCACCGGGCCAAAACGCTTCTGCCAAAGCAGAAGCATCAGCAGAGACCTCATCAGCAAGACCGGGTAAAACAGAAGAACTATAAATCAACACCGGCGGAGGCATACGCCGTGAACGCCCCTTAGCAGAGAGTAACTTAGTAACCGCTTCAGGAGAAAACGCATCAGCGCCGATACCATACACGGTATCGGTAGGAAGAACAATCGTTTTCTTCTCTTTAATAGCTTTCTGAGCAGCAGCAAGCGCCTCAGTACGGTTCTGTTCAGTATCGGTTGAATACAGGGTAGCTTTCACGTGGTTTATTCTCTCATGTTCTCAAAGAACTCTACGGATATTCTCTTAATTATTCTGCGAATAATTCGGTTTCTCACCGGCAGTATGTCGTGCACGAGAGGCTAAATCGTCAATAGATTCAATAGCATTGAACCCTAAAGACTCAAAAGTCTCAACCATCACCTCACGCTGAGTCTGAGCATGCTCCATGATGCAATACCCACCAGGCTTCAGAAGTTCAAAAGCCCGAGAGGCAATAGCCCGCGGAATTCTCATACCATCCTCACTACCACCATAAAGCGCCATATGAGGGTCGTGTTCACGGACTTCCACATCACACGGAATAGCGTTCTCAGGGATATACGGAGGATTACTCACAACAATATCGTAACTCCCCTCTTCTCCCTCGAGAGCATCTCTGGCATCAGCTTGCACCAAGCGAACGCCCGTTCCTTGAAGATTACGCTCTGCCCAAGCATACGCCAAATCGCTCAGCTCAACAGCTGTCACATCTACATGGTGTCGTTCTGTTGCCAAAGCCGCCGCAATAGCACCAGAACCAGTACACAAATCAAGAATACGGATAGGAGAATCTATAACAGAACGTAACCTATCCACACGCCCTAAAGCGTGTTCGACAAGAAGTTCTGTTTCAGGACGAGGAATAAAAACACCAGGCCCAACAGACAATTTAAGAGAACGGAAATACGCAACACCGGTAAGATGCTGTAGCGGAATCCGCTCAGCCCGCAAAGACACCAGTTTCTCGTATCCGGCAGGAACAGGCGCACCCACTAACGCTAAGGCTTGAACTCTCCCGCGAGAAATAACCTCTCCGGTTTCTTGTTCAAGAAGATGCGCTACAAGTAGCTGAGCATCAACCTCAGCCTGATCAATTCCAGCTTCTGCTAAGTGCGCCGATGCCCGACGAAGAGCGGAATCAAGCTCCTCATCGGGCATAAGCATAAACTCTGAACTCAAGAATCTAGTTCTCTTCCTGACCTAACTGCTCCAAACGAGCCGCTTCATCCATGGCAATAGCAGACTGAACGACCGCTTCGAGGTCTCCGTTAAGTACCGCATCAAGGTTATAGGACTTATATCCAGTACGGTGATCAGCAATACGGTTCTCAGGGAAGTTATAGGTGCGGATACGTTCAGAACGATCCATGGTACGCACCTGAGAATGACGCTTTTCAGCATTCTCAGCATCAATCTGTTCTTGCTGCCATGCCAGAAGACGAGCACGCAACACACGCATCGCCGCTTCACGGTTTTGAATCTGAGACTTCTCATTCTGCATAGCTACCACAATGCCAGTAGGCAAGTGAGTAATACGCACAGCAGAGTCTGTTGTGTTCACTGACTGACCACCAGGACCAGAAGAACGATACACGTCAATCTTCAAATCATTCTGGTTAATCTCAATTTCTTCAGGCTCATCCACTTCAGGAAACACCAAAACACCGGCAGCTGAAGTGTGAATACGTCCTTGAGACTCAGTAGCGGGAACACGCTGAACACGGTGCACACCGCCTTCGTACTTGAGATGCGCCCAAACGCCCTCTGCAGGGTCTGTTGACTGCCCTTTAATAGCAACCTGAACATCTTTATAACCGCCGACGTCGGTGCTCGTCGAAGAAATAATCTCGGTCTTCCAACCCTTAGACTCAGCATAACGAGAATACATGCGTAACAAGTCTGCAGCGAAAAGACTTGCTTCGTCTCCGCCTTCTCCGCCTTTGACTTCAAGGATGACGTTACGTCCATCGTCAGGGTCACGAGGAATGAGAAGACGATGTAATTTTTCGGAGGCCTCGTCAAGTTGTTGTTGTAGAACAGGGACTTCTTCAGCGAAGTCTGGGTCTTCGGAAGCCATTTCTTGAGCTGCTTGCAAGTCTTCAGTCAAAGTGTTGACACGATGATAAGCCTCAACGATACCGTTCAACTCAGAATAGCGTCGCCCCAGTTTACGGGCTTTACCCTGATCTGCGTGAACTGCTGGGTCTGCTAGTTGTTTCTGAAGATCAGCATGCTCATCAAGCAGAGACTGAATTTCGTACAAAATATGCCTTCTTTACTATCCGCGAGAGCGTCCATCCCTCGACTTTTAGTGCAAATAATAGTGGTCGATATGATACGTGTGTGCCGTCTCATCCAAAGACGGCACACACCAACTATCTCTAGTCTCCTGTATTCGTTCCCAAACCGGACTTTTGAACAGTCAAAAGGAACTCAACATTTGATTGGGTTTCGCGTAGCTTTGAGGTGAGTACGCCAAGAGCCTGCTCTTGTTCCAGACCAGCAAGAACACGACGCAAACGCCACATAATCTTAATTTCTTCTGGTGAAAGAAGATTCTCTTCACGGCGAGTACCCGAAGAGGTAACATCCACCGCAGGGAAAATTCGCTTATCTGCCAGCTGACGAGATAGACGCAATTCCATGTTGCCAGTGCCTTTGAACTCTTCGAAGATGACCTCATCCATCTTAGAACCAGTCTCAACCAATGCGGTGGCAAGAATGGTCAAGGAGCCGCCTTCTTCAATGTTGCGTGCTGCACCGAAGAATTTCTTAGGTGGGTACAGTGCCGCAGAGTCTACACCGCCAGAGAGGATACGACCAGAAGTCGGCGCTGAAAGGTTGTAGGCACGTCCCAAACGAGTCATCGAGTCAAGTAGAACGACAACATCCAGCCCCTGTTCAACAAGGCGCTTTGCGCGTTCAATAGCGAGTTCAGCAACGGTTGTGTGGTCGTCTGCGGGACGGTCAAAGGTCGAAGCAATCACTTCACCCTTGACAGTGCGCTGCATGTCGGTGACCTCTTCAGGACGTTCATCAACAAGCACCATCATCAAGTGAACTTCAGGGTTATTAGTCGTAATCGCATTAGCGATGGACTGAAGCATGAGAGTCTTACCTGCTTTAGGAGGCGAGACAATCAATCCACGCTGGCCTTTACCAATCGGTGCGATGAGGTCAACCACACGGGTGCCCAGTTTCTTCGCATCGGTTTCAAGACGTAGACGTTCTTGAGGGTATAGCGGGGTAAGTTTGCTAAAGTCACGACGGTTCTTTGAAGTCTCAGGGTCAAGACCGTTGATAGAGGTCAGCTGTAGTAGCGCGTTAAACTTTTGACGGTTGTTGTGCTTATCGTTTTCACGAGGAGCGCGGATAGCACCGACAATAGCATCGCCTTTACGTAGCCCGTATCGTTTGACTTGGTTCAAAGAGACGTAGACGTCAGAAGGTCCGGGGAGGTATCCGGAGGTACGGACAAACGCATAGTTTTCGAGGACGTCTAAGATACCGGCGACAGGAACGAGTACATCGTCTTCGCTGATTTCTGGTTCGTCGTAATCATTGTGATGGCGTCGGTTGTTTCGGTTGCGACGTTCGTTTTGGCGTTCGCGTCGGTTGTTTCGGTTGCGTCCACGGCGGTCTTCATCAGGACCATGTGAATTTTCGCGCTCGCCGCGGTCGTTACGGTCACGGTCTCCACGCTCGCGGTCACGGTCGCGGTCGTTACGGTCTCCGCGGTCACGGTCGTTACGGTCATGACGATTACGAGTACGCTTACGCTGAGGACGCTCATCATCCTCAAAACGTTCTGAACTCTCATCGGCAACAGAAACATCCTCAGCAGAAGTATTCTCTACCTCTTCAGAAGAAACGTTCTTCTTCTCATCATGCTTCTGCTCAGAACCCTTACGGCGACGATCAGTACGAGTACGAGTACGGCGAGTAGTCTTCTCAGATTCCCCCGCTTCCCCATTCTCTTGCTCCTGAACTGAAGATTCTTCAGAAGACTGTGAAAGGTTCTTCTCCTGAGCGTTACGGGAAGAACGACGACGCGTAGTTTTCTTTTCGCTCTTCTCGCTCTTTGACGGCTGAGCAGAATCTGCTTCACCCGCTTCGCTAGAAGTCTCTACCTCAGCAGCAGAAGATTCCTCAACCTTCTTTGCACCACGGACGGTACGCTTACGAGTAGTTTTTTGAGCTTTAGCAGGTTTCTGCTCCTGAGATTCAGCACTTTGCTCTTCGCGCTCAGCCATTGCACCACCACGCTGATGGTTAGAAATAGCTTCAACAAGATTAGATTTACGCATACGTCGTGCACCCGTAATACCTAGCTGTACTGCTAGAGATTGAAGCTGAGTAAGTTTGAGAGTGCTCAAAGACGGCGATTTAGTTTCCTCCGCACCAGCGGTACGGTCGGTAGTTTCAGCCAAGAAGGTTCCTTCCCCCTCGATATTCGAAATAAGATTCGGTAATGATCGGCACAACAGAATAAGTGCCACACCAGACATCAGATAGCCCAGTGAATAGTTAACCCACATGCATCCGCACACACCACACACCGACATCGAAAAAGTTGGTGATAGGGCAGACACAATATTCCAAGAAAACAAGGAAAAGAGTTTCTCAAGAGAATGTCATGTGAAAGTTAGACGTCCAAGCGCACGGCTATGCACATGCTTGAAAACGCATACGAATCGTAAAGTCTTCCATTACAAAATATCAGCACTTTACAACATAAAACACGAAATAGCTGCTTCTTAGCTATCCCGCCTTGTGTCAAAGAAACACCATTTTTCTTCACCATAAGAGGTCAGATAACGGTTTCTTCTCCAGTAACTATAGCACCTTCTCGATCAATATCTACAGGTAATACACGCCAAAAAAGCTTTTCTGACCCATATTCGCCAATATCAGAACGCTCAAGGCCCTCAGCAATAGCATCCATCACCTCACTACGCTCCGACATCGAACGGCCCAAAACCATCACCGTCGGCCCAGCACCAGAAATCACCGCACAGTACCCACGCTCACGCAAAAAACACACCAGTTCATACGACGGACGCATCGCATCAGCACGATACTGCTGATGCAACAAATCCTCGGTCGCCGCAAAAAGATGCTCCGGATAAGCATGCAAAGATTGAGTCAATAACCCCGTACGCGCAGAATTTACCGCAGCATCACGATGGCTCACAACCTCCGGAATCAACGCCCGAACACTAGCAGTAGACACCTCATACTCTGGAATCGCAACCACCGGAAAAATTTCTTCATGCACAGCAACATTCAACGTATGCCACTGCCCCAACTCGCCATACGACAACGCAAAATTACCCTCTAAACAAGGAGCAACATTATCGGGGTGCCCCTCCATATCCGAACAAATCGTCAAAAGTTCGGCAGCACCCTTACGCAAAGACTCAGGCAACAACGCATTAGCCGCATACACACCAGAAACAATGGCAGCAGCAGAAGATCCCAAACCTCGAGAATGAGGAATATTATTCTTCGCCCGAAGATGAAGACCAGGCAACCCCTCTAAACCGACAGCCTCCCACAGCCTCATCATCGCACGAACCACTAGATGAGAACTATCACGAGGCACACTCTGAGAACCAGCACCACAAATATCAAATTCTAAGCCCTCAGAAATGCGAGTCACCTCCAACTCATCGTAATGACACAATGCCACACCCAACGAGTCATAGCCCGGGCCCAAGTTAGCGCTCGTAGCAGGAACACGAACACTAACGCGCCGACCCACCGGAATATAATCCGCCACGAAACCACGTGAAATACCAGAAGAAACAGGCATAGAAGTCACACTTTCTCCACAAACACAACAGCACACAAGGAAAAATTACTCCCCTTCTACCGCCACAACAGAAATAATCTCGCGAACACTCTCAAGAGAATCCACAACAGCCATCGTCCGGCGTACCGAAATATCACTTGCACGGTGAGTAACCAAACGAATCACCGCAGAATCCCCCGAACGATCTTTCACCTGACGCACAGCCTGCAACGAAACCCCATGCTCAGCAAAAATACGCGAAACATTAGCCAGAACACCGAGCTTATCTTCAACCCGCAAACCAATAGCGAAACGAGTCACCACTTCGTCCATACCAACAGCACACAAACCAGCATAGGTAGATTCTGGAACGCCAGCACCACCAAGAACCATACGTCGCGCTAACGACACAAAATCACCTAACACGGCAGAGGCAGTCGGAGCACCGCCTGCACCAGGCCCATAAAACATCAGCTCACCGGCATCACGAGCCTGAACAAACACCGCATTATACGCATCATGCACAGACGCTAAAGGATGCTCACGCGGAACAAGCGTAGGACTAACACGAATATTAATCCCCTCACCTTGACGCTCACAAATAGCCAAAAGTTTAATAACATACCCATCTAATGCGGCAGCCTGAACGTCCTCCGCACTGATAGCACTAATACCCTCACAATGTACATCTGCCAGCGTAAACTCAGAATGAAATGCCAACGACGCCACAATTGCAGCCTTAGCAGCAGCATCAAGACCTTCAACATCAGCCGTCGGATCAGCCTCTGCATAACCAAGCTCTTGTGCCTGCGCTAAAGCATCAGAAAATTGCGCCCCAGTGGTATCCATCTGGTCAAGAATGTAGTTAGTCGTCCCATTCATAATGCCCAAAACACGTTGAATCTGATCCCCTGCAAGAGAATCACGTAACGGACGCAGAATAGGGATAGCACCAGCAACAGCTGCCTCATACGAAAGCTGAGCACCGCTAGCCTTCGCTGCCGCTTGAAGCTCAGCACCATGCTGCGCCAATAAAGCCTTATTACCAGAGACCACAGACTTACCAGCGTTAAGAGCACGAAGAATACGAGTACGCGCCGGCTCAATACCGCCGGTAAGCTCAATCACAACATCCGCAACGTCAATCAATGATTCCGCATCAGTTGTATACAACGATGCAGGAGCATTCCAATCACGAGAACTCGTTACATCACGTACAGCAATACCAATAAGCTCAATATCAGCACCGATACGCTGCCCTAAGGAAACAGCGTCCTCTAAAAGAATACGAGCAACTTGAGAACCAACAGTACCCGCTCCTAAAAGGGCTACCTTAATCTTTTTCATCGGGTACAACTCACCAATCTTTCTATGGATAAGGGGTGTATCGTCTCCTTCCCCATCACAGGAGAGAAGCGCTCATCAACTATCGTTATTTTTGCAGGTTCTACAAAAGAACGCACGCCTTAGCTTAGAGATATCCAAGCGTTACGGCAGTGCGTTCTTTTATGTCGTTATATGAATCAACATCAACTATTGTGTTATTTCTACATCATAAGAGAGCATCTCATCTTCGCTTTGACCGCGAACAATCACAGATGGCTCTTGATCAGTCGCTGTAGAAACCACCGGCGGACGCGTCAAATAGTTGTAGTTTGAGCTCAACGCATAGCAATACGCGCCAGTTGCCGGAACAGCCAACATGTCGCCGGCACGGATATCTTGTGGAAGATAAACATAACGCACCACGACATCTCCCGATTCGCAATGCTTACCGACCACACGAGAAAGCACCTGCTCCCCCGTGGGAGCACGATTCGCTAAAACTGCCGTATAGTCTGCTTCATACAAGACTGGACGAGCGTTATCACTCATACCACCGTCTACCGACACATACCGGCGGACACGCGTCTGACCATTCTCGTCTTCAACAGCAACATCTTTGACCGTTCCTACCGTATATAAAGTCATTCCAGAAGGACCAGAAATAGAACGTCCCGGTTCAAAACTCATATGAGGAATAGCCATCGACAGACGCGCACACGTTTGCGCAATAGAATCTGCTAGTTCTTGAGCAATATGTTCAGCTTCACGCGGAGTATCTGAGCAGATGTACCCAATACCGTAACCGCCACCTAAGTCAAGCTCAGCAAGGTTGATACCTAGACGCTGATTCAGATATTGCATATATTCAAGCACCTTTGTGGCAGCAGCGATAAAACCATCTGCCTCAAAAATTTGCGACCCAATATGGCAATGCACACCACGAAAATCAAGGTGTTGGCTTTGATGAGCTAACACCGCTGCAACCGTGGCATAAGAATCTTCTTGACCGATACCCAAACCGGTTAACGTCTGCGAATCTAACCCGCTCAGTTCAGCTGTCCCAGACACCAACGACTGACCAAATTTTTGATCTTCGTGTGCGGTTGCAATGAAATCATGAGTTGAGGCATGAACACCAGGGGTCAAACGTAAAAGTACCGGCGCAATAACACCCATCGACTCAGCAATCCGAGCAATCTGCTGAACTTCAGGCACAGAATCAGCGACGATACGACCAACACCGTACTCTAAAGCACGACGAATCTCAGCGTCAGACTTGTTATTACCGTGTAAAGCAACTTTATGTGCCGGCACACCGGCACGGATAGCTAAAGCGAGTTCCCCGCCCGAAGCAGTATCAAGGTAAAGCCCTTCGTCATCTGCCCAGTGAGCAACAGCGCTACACAGAAAAGACTTACCAGCATAGTAGATAGATACCGGCGCCCCGACTGCTTCAAAAGCTTGCTCAAAAGCAACTCTAAAGGTGCGAGCGCGCCGACGAAAAACAGACTCCGAAAAAACGTATTGTGGAGTGCCAAAACGTTCACGCAGCTGTTCAACCGGTGTTCCGTCAACGAGTAGTTCGCCAGATTCTGCCCGTGAAAAGTTTTGCTCCCAAATGGTAGGTTCAAGAACTTCTGGGTGTTCGGGCATTTGTAGCCACGACGGCACGTAAAGAGGTGTTTGGTCGCTCACGTTACATTCTTTCTGGTGCGGTTACACCCAGCAGGTATAGCGCGTTGTGAAGCACCTGTGCGGTGGCGTTGTTAAGGAGCAAGCGACTGCTATGTACGGCGGTAATTTCTTCGTCACCACGTGGTGCGACACGTGAAGAACCGTACCAGCGGTGGTATGTTCCAGCCAATGTTTCGGCGTAACGTGCTACACGGTGAGGTTCACGGAAGAGCGCTGCTTCTTTAACGGTGTTAGCGTATTCTCCGAGTACACCAAGGAGCTGAGCGTCGAGTTCAGAGTCAAGCGCTTGCGGGTCAAAGAGGTCGGTGTTTACCCCGGCAAGTTCTGCGTTACGTGCGACAGCGCAGGTACGAGCGTGTGCGTATTGAACGTAGAATACGGGGTTTTCGTTGCTCTGCTTGGTGAGCAGATCAAGGTCAATATCAATATTTGAATCCACAGAGTAGCGTGTCAGTGTGTAGCGTGCGGCGTCTACTCCAACTGCTTCGACGAGGTCTTCAAGGGTGACGATGGTTCCGGCACGTTTAGACATACGTACAGGTTTTCCATCTTTGACGAGATTGACGAGCTGACCAATCATCACTTCGACGCGATGTGGATCATCGCCAAGTGCGGCGGCAGCAGCTTTAAGACGTGCAGTGTACCCGTGATGGTCTGCACCAAGCATGTAAATGGCGATGTCTGCGGGGTTTTGTGCACGGTGAATCTTATCTTGGAAGTAGGCGATATCTCCGGCGATATAGGCGGCGTTCCCGTCAGATTTGATGACGACGCGATCTTTATCGTCACCGTAATCGGTAGATTTGAGCCACCATGCACCATCAGCGAAGTACAGGTTTGATGATTCTTTGAGCTTTTCGAGGAGCTCATCGACTTTTCCAGATTCGAAGAGGGAATTCTCGTGGAAGAACACATCAAATTCCACACCAAACTCTTTCAGAGAGCGTTTGATTTGGGAGAACATGAGTTCGACGCCTTCAGCGCGGAACACTTCTTGGGGGTCTTCACTCTCAAGAGCATGAGGGTGAGTTTTGAGAATGTCCTGAGCAATTTCAGAGATGTAGTTTCCACCGTAACCGTCTTCGGGTGCAGGTTCGTTTCGTGCGGAAGCAAGAAGGGAACGTGCGAAACGGTTAATCTGGTTGCCGTGATCGTTGAAGTAGTATTCTCGTACAACGTTTGCGCCTTGAGCTTCAAGAATACGTGCGAGAGAATCTCCTACCGCAGCCCAACGGGTACCACCAAGGTGGATAGGTCCAGTAGGGTTAGCGGAAACATATTCGAGGTTAATGGTTTTTCCGGCGAGGGTGTCGTTGTGTCCGAAGGCTTCTCCAGCTGTGACGATGGTGCGTGCAAGTTCTCCTGCTGCGCCTGCTTCGAGGACAATGTTTAAGAATCCGGGGCCTGCGATGTCTACCGATGCGACACCTGAAATATCTGATATGGGTTGAGCAAGAATCTGTGCAACTTCTCGAGGATTTTTACCCACTTTTTTAGCAAGTTGCAGAGCGATATTGGTCGCCCAATCGCCGTGTTCACGGTTCTTTGGTCGTTCCACTTTAACGGTGGGAAGTTGTTCTTCACCATTGAGGGTTAGTTCACCAGCGTTAACGGTGTTAGAGAGAATTTGTGCAATTGCCGTTGAGAGTTCTTCAGGTGTCATGCTGATAAGTTTACCTAAAAGTATCGGTGAGCCAAGTTTCTCTATAGGGTAAATCGTAGATTCGGCGTCTCCTCCCCACTTTTAGATGTTTTGTGTTGTTGATATTGCACCTAAATTGTTCATCGCAAATATCGTCTTCCTCGGGTGCTTCTGGTATCGTGGATAGTCGTTGCATCCATCGTCCGTAGACGATGTAGCACCGTGCCCCCGTAGCTCAGTGGATAGAGCACCAGTTTCCGGAGCTGGGTGTCGAAGGTTCGAATCCTTTCGGGGGCACTTTTTTCTTCCCCAAAGATACCTCGCCACCACAAAAACTATTCGACGTGATTCATCGTTACAAAGAATCAAGGTTACAAAGAACAAAGCCATTACGGCTTCTACCGCCCCACTGTGAACATCACCTAAAGTTGCGTACCCATGTCTGAGAAAAAAACTTCGCCTCAAGCCCCTTCTTTAAGCGCTCTTGCCGCTACTATTCATCACGCCCCGACCCGTATGAGCAGCTCATCAGCACAAGAGTCACATAAGAACATTCCTCGTTCATCTCGCGGTACAAGTAAATCTGGTGCCCCAAAGAATACACGGCGTTCCCGCCGTTCATCATCGCAGGGGGCAAAACAGCCACCAAAGCCACGGCGAGTTATTGCACCAGAAAGTATCACCTACCCTGCAGACCTTCCAGTTTGTACGCAACGACAAGAAATCATCGATGCCATTCGCTCTCACCAAGTTGTGATTGTTGCTGGTGAAACTGGTTCAGGTAAAACAACTCAGCTACCTAAAATTTGTTTAGAAATGGGATTAGCAGAATACGGCATGGTCGGTCATACCCAACCACGACGTATTGCAGCGCGCTCGGTAGCAGAACGTATCGCCGAAGAGTTAGGTGAAGAGCTCGGTCACACCGTCGGTTATCAGGTACGTTTCACCTCACAGGTGAGCGATACTTCTGCCATCAAATTAATGACTGACGGTATCCTCCTTGCAGAGATACATCACGATAAGCTGCTAACAAAGTATTCTGTTATCATCATCGACGAGGCACACGAACGTAGCCTTAACATCGACTTTATCCTCGGATACCTCAAACAGATTCTTCCCAAACGGCCAGATTTGAAGGTGATTATCACCTCGGCAACTATTGACCCAGAACGTTTTAGCCGACACTTTTGTGCAGAAGAACTCAGCGCCGACGACGAGCTACCCCCTCATGCGCCACCCATTATCGAAGTCTCGGGAAGAACCTACCCTGTTGAAATCAGGTATCGCCCGTTATCGGAAGAGACCGAACGCCCTGACGAAGACTCCGAAGACCTAGCAACAGAAGATAGAGACCCTATCGACGGTATTCTCGACGGCATCGTTGAGCTATCACGTGAAGGAAACGGGGATATCCTCATCTTTTTCGCCGGAGAACGAGAGATTCGAGATGCTCAAGAAGCTATTGAACAGCTTATCCGTAACACCCCTCAACTGCCCCGCTACGAAGTTTTACCGTTATATGCTCGGCTCTCTTTAACAGAGCAAAATCGTATTTTCCGTACCGGTTCAAAACCTCGTATTGTACTGGCAACAAACGTAGCAGAGACATCGCTAACCGTACCGGGTATCACCTACGTGATTGATACGGGCACGGCAAGAATCTCACGATACTCAGCACGCACCAAAGTTCAGCGTCTACCGATTGAAAGAATCTCTCAGGCAAGTGCACGGCAGCGTTCTGGTCGTAGTGGCCGTACCAGTGCCGGTATTGCGATACGGCTCTACTCTGAAGAGGATTTTCTTTCACGCCCAGAATTCACAGACCCCGAGATTCTACGCACTAACCTCGCCGCCGTCATCCTCAATATGAGCGCTATGGGTGTAGTTCAGTCCATTGGGGATATTGAGCGTTTCCCATTTGTGCAGAAACCTGAGAATCGAGCCATCAACGACGGCGTCGCCTTATTGAGAGAGCTCGGCGCATTAAGTATGAAACATTCTCATAGCCGACGTCGCGGTTCCTCACCACTGACCGCTATCGGGCGTGCCATGTCTAAGCTTCCTTTAGACCCGCGTTTGAGCCGTATGATAGTTGAAGCTCAAAAACGTGGATGTGCTAAAGAGATGATGGTTCTTGCTGCTGCGTTGACCATTCAAGACCCTCGAGAACGTCCCTACGAACAACGCGCACAAGCAGATACTTTCCACCGCCGTTTTGTCGACGATAACTCTGATTTTTCCAGTTTCTTATTGTTATGGCAGTATCTGCATGAGCAGCAAGAAGAACTTTCCTCATCACAGTTTAGAAAGCTTTGTCACCGCGAACATATCAACTTTTTGAGAGTTCGAGAATGGCAAGATCTCTTTGCGCAGCTACGCGATATTGCCCAAGAAGCAAAGATTAAGGTTAGCGCTGGGCGCATCATTGAGCCGGCAGCGCATGAAGAGAATTTGCACAAGAGTGTTCTTTCGGGTTTGCTCTCTCATATCGGGTTAAAAGATGAGCGCACACGCGGAGAATATCGTGGAGTCAGAGGAACACGTTTCCATATTTTCCCTGCTTCGTCACTATTCTCAAAAAAACCAGAATGGGTGGTTGGTGCAGAACTTGTAGAAACATCAAAACTATGGGCTCGAACCAACGCCAAAATATCCCCAGAATGGGTGGAAGAAGTCGGCTCGCACCTCGTTAAACGACAATATGATGACCCTCATTGGTCGGCTGCTGCTGGTGCCGTCCTCGCTCACGAGAAAGTAACATTACTGGGGTTGCCTATTATTGCTGACCGTAAAGTTCAGTACTCTCGTATTGATCCAGAATTATGTCGCGAGATATTTATTCGCTCAGCACTTGTTGAAGGCGACTGGAAGACACGACATCGTTTCTTCAAACGTAATCAGCGCGCTTTAGCCGATATTGAAGAGTTAGAGACGCGTCTTCGACGACGAGATTTACGTGTCGATGACCAAGCTCTCTTTGATTTCTACAATCAGCGTATTCCTGCCCATGTGGTCTCAGCACGACATTTTGATCGGTGGTGGAAAGAAGAACGTACTCGCAACGAACACCTTCTCGATTTTTCGACCGACCACCTCATCGATCAAGAAGCAGCCGATTACGATGAAAGCCAGTTCCCCCGAACGTGGACCGTTACCACAGACGGTGGTGAGCTACACCTCGATTTACGATATGAGTACGCCCCTCACCCCGTCGATACAGCATCATCTGCGCATACTGATGGTATTGCGGTGCAGATACCGTTACTCTTTTTGAACCAGCTCAGCCCAGAACCTTTCCAATGGCTTATTCCCGGTCTTCGTGAAGAACTCGTCACAGCATTAATTCGTTCATTACCAAAACAGATTCGCAAGAATTTTGTTCCAGCACCAGACGTTGCTCGCCAGGTCATAAAACTTTTAGACGAAGAATTTTCTCCGATAGAAGATGTTTTTGACCAGTCCGTGGCGCGGTGTCTTAAACAGTTGCGTTCAGTGCCGGTGCAGCCCGAAGACTTTGATCAGCAGAAGATACCTGAACATCTACGTTTCACGTTCCAGGTGCGTAATCATCAGAACGTTATCGTAGGAGAAGGAAAAGATCTTCTTGCTTTGCAAAGCTCTCTTCATGAACAGGTACGAAACGCGTTAGCCCAGTCATTAGGAGCTAGTGTTGAGGATATTGCGACACTTACTGCTCTAGGCAAAACGGCTCATACGGTCGCACAGTCTTCAGTGCCCAAACCATCACCACAGAAGAAAGCTGGCGCTGCGAGCCAAGGAGATTCGACAGCTTCTGATAGTTCAGTTCGTGAACGTTCAGGTCTGTTGCACTGGCCAGAAGAAGATTTTCCGCGAACAATAACTCGCACTATTGCAACCCAACAGGTTACGGGGTATCCGGCTCTTACCGATCAGCAAAAGAGCGTTGGTTTGCAGATTTTTTCGCAGGAGGTGGAGGCCTGCTCCTCACAACGTCAAGCGGTCATACGGCTGCTAAGTCTTGAGTTACCGTCGGTAGTTCGTTATGTTAGCGATCATCTTTCGCACCAGGAGAAACTGATTTTTACCCAGAATCCGCACGGTTCGGTAGATCAGTTGGTTCAAGATTGTTTAGCAGCTGCTATCGATCATCTCACCCCAGAAAACCCGCCATGGACGAAAGCTGAGTATCAGATACTTTATGATCGTGTACGAGCCGATTTAATAGATACTGTCTTTGAGGTTACGAAGCTTGTTGCAGATATTCTTCGTGAGTCTGCTGCTGTACAGAAAATGTTAAAGAAGGCTACCTCTTTATCGGTCATCCATGCTGTGAGCGATATGAAATCTCAGCAGGAGAATCTTGTTTACCCGGGGTTTGTCGCTCAAACGGGGTATCAGCATTTAGCGCATATTCCGCGCTATCTTCAAGGTATTTCACGCCGTCTTGAAAAGTTAGGGTCTCAGCTACATCGAGATCATCAGCAGATGCTCATTGTACAAGAACTCGAAGATTCCTATGATGAGGCAGTTAAATCTTTACCAGCTGGTACGCACGTTACCCAAGAGTTAAAAGATGTTGGCTGGATGACCGAAGAGCTACGCATCAGTTTCTTTGCACAAAATTTGGGCACAGCATATACGGTCTCCGAAAAACGTATCAAAAAAGCTTTACGTGAAGCGTTAGAAAAATCCTCTCGAAACTAGCTCATCTACGGTTGTACCGGTTCGTGCTGTTCAATGCTGTGGGGTGTGGGTAAAACTAGTGTCAGTTTTACCCACACCCCACAGCATATGGACGCGAGTTATTCTGCTAAGGCCTCACGTAAGGACTGTGCATGTTGTGCTAGTTCTTCTGGCGGAACGTCACGTTGGATAGCTTCGGGCGAGAAATCTGCCATGCTATTGGCAGGGTACACGTGAAGGTGAGTATGCGGAACTTCAAAACCAGCAATCATCAAAGCGCTACGTTCTGAGTCAAATACTGTACGTTGAGCTTGTGCAATTTTCTGTGCCACAGCAAAAAGGTGGTTACGTAAACCATCAGGTAAATCGACCCAATGGTCTATTTCTTCTCGAGGGACAACAAGCGTATGTCCAGGGTTCACTGGTTCAATCGTCAAAAATGCTGCGCATTGGTCATCTTCATAGACGATGTGTCCAGGTAGTTCGCCGGTCATAATTTTTGTAAAGATGGTGGTCATCAGGTGTTCTGCCTTTCTTTGAGCAGTTCGTCAAAACTTTAGGAGATTTCTACGCTCTCTTTGGGTTCAAGTAACGAAAATTCTGTTCCATACCGTGCGGCAAAGTTCTTCGTGTGTGTGCCAATCATCGTTCGACCAGAATCTGCTAAGAGGGAATCATGAATTTGGTAGGCACGTGGAGCACGTACTGAAGCCACAAAGTCAATAACCTCACCAATTTTATTCCACGGTGCGTGGATTGGAACAAGGAGCGTTTTAACGTTGACTCCATCAGGAACAACAAAATTGTCACCGGGGTGGTATAAGTTATCGTTGATAAAATACCCAACGTTAGGAATCATTGGGATGAGCGGATGAATCAACGCATGCTGACCACCAAATGTTTTGATATTAAAACCATCAAGAGTGATGCTTTCTGCACCAGCTACAGCCTGTATCTGGGAGTTAGGTAGGGTGCGAGACATCTGTTCTGCAACAGGCGCCGGCGCGTAGATACGCACTTCAGGATGTTCTTGAAGATAAGGGTCAACACGTTCAGGGTCATAATGGTCAGGATGCCCGTGGGTAATCAATAAATAGTCGGCGCCCTCGAGAGCTTCAGATACTTCCGAGAAGTTTCCGGGGTCAAGAACTAGTATTTTTCCTTCGTGTTCAAGACGAACACAAGAATGAGTGTATTTCGTAAGTTTCATGTATCCACCCTAATATGAGTGTGCTTTATAGTCTCTCAGATTATTCTAGAGATGGGGATAAATATCGCAATATAGCATATCTATATCCCCTAGTGTAAGGTGTTGAAAGTATATTTTCGGTGATATGAAGGGCTAGAGCATGATGGCTGAATCTCAGAACGCTAAACCTGAGGTACGCAATACAAAGCAGCGTCGCATTGTTAAAGCAACGTTAGAGGGCTTAGACGATTTTATCTCAGCGCAAGAATTACATATGCTCATGATCTCACGTCAAGAGGCTGTTTCTTTAGCGACAACGTACCGTATTTTGCAATCTTTAGCAGAATACGGTGAGGTGGACGTACTCAAAACCGAAGATGGAGAATCTATCTACCGTAAATGCGAAGTAGAACATCACCATCATCATTTACTCTGCCGCCGTTGCGGTGCTGCAGTTGAGTTAGAAGCACCTTCTATTGAGGATTGGGCCACAGCTATTGGAGCACAATACGGTTATACAGATATCGACCATGTTATTGAGGTAACCGGTGTGTGTTCCTTATGCCAGAAGAAAGACCTCCCCTAGCAGAGCTCTCGTTTTATACGATATTTATACCCGTGATGATACGCTCACGGTTCGACGTCCAGAGCCACTATAACGGCGACGTACTGCGCTGATAACACGGCTTATCAGATACAAAATGAAGGAAATGCTTGTAACGTATGGGCTAATCGGTAAAGAGCCAGCAAGCGCAAGCATAATGCCACCAACAATAGATATCTCGGCAAAAAGAATAGATAACGCTAACGCTTTTAACGGGTTAGCACTTAGTTGCAAAGCTGCAGCAGCAGGAGTAATCAGTAGCGCTAGCACCAATAGAGACCCTACAATCTGCACAGATAGGGCAACTGCGACTCCTAAAACTAGCATAAAAACCATCGACAAAAATTGCAGTGGTACGCCTTTAGCGCGAGCAACGTCAGGGTCTAAAGAAGCAAAAGTGAGAGGCCTCCAGATAGCGATAAGAATACCAATAATAAAGATGGCACCCACTATCATGTAGTTCAGTTGTGACTCATCAACAGAAACAATTTGTCCGGTCAGAAGATAAAACTTGTTACCAGAACGTCCAGGGTATAAGGACAAGAATAAGATGCCCATTCCTAACCCAAATGGCATCAATGCACCAATAACGGAGTTTGTACTATGTGTTTTCGAACCAAGTACGCCCATCAATAAAGCAGAGAGCACTGAGCCAACAAGAGATCCGGTGACGACGTTATATCCCAGCAGGAGAAACAGCGCTGCACCGGCGAATGACATTTCAGCGATACCGTGAACGGCGAATGCATGGTCACGCATCATGACGAAGGTGCCAACAAACCCTCCGATGAGTCCTAGTACTGCGCCTGCCAGAATAGAAGGCATGAGCAGTTCAACCAGTTCTCCATACCTGTCAAAAACAAAGATTTGTGAGAACAGGGAGGAACTATATGCAAGAGTATTAATCATGAGAGTTCTCCCGAGTTAGTGCAATGGGTGTGTTCTTCAACAGTTGCTCCTGGCGCGTGGTTTTCTCCACCAACGACGATATATCGTCCATTTGTTTTGATGACGCTCACCGGAGTCTGATAGAGGTTGGTCAGCACTTCACTGCGCATGACTTCTTCGACTGTTCCAATCGTAAAACGCCCGTTAGCAAGGTAGAGGACTCTATCAACATGGTCAATAATGGGGTTTATTTCGTGGGTTACGAAGATGACAGTCCCTTGCTGTTGGCGATTATATTGGTGGATGAGTTCAGCAACAGCGTATTGATGGTTTAAGTCAAGAGAAAGTAGAGCTTCATCGGCGAGAAGAATTTTTGGGTTATGTGCGAGTGCTTGGGCTATGCGGATACGTTGTTGTTCACCACCAGAGAGTAATCCTACGGGAACGTTTGCGTATTCTTCTGCGCCGACAGCTTCTAAAAGTTCTTCGACTTGTGCTTGTACTTTTCGTCGCCCGTGGGTCAGTATTCCCCAACGGTGCCCGTCGATACCTAAACGGACAACGTCACGGGCACGTAACGGGGTGTGTGCCGGCATCATTTTTTGTTGTGGAATATATCCGACGCCGGGGTGTCCGGTGCGTGCTGGGGAGCCAAGGATGCTGATTTTTCCTTGGCTGAGGGTTTCTAGTCCCAAAACAACTTTGAGGAATGTTGATTTTCCGGAGCCGTTGGGTCCAAGTACTGCAAAGTATTCTCCTTGTTCAACCGTGAGGTCAAGGTCTTTCCAGAGAGTTCTTTGCCCGTAGGAAAGTCCGCCTCCGCGAATGGTGATAGCAGTCTTAGAGGCGGACTTTGTGATGTTGTTGTGCATATTTTTAGGAAGTTAGTGATTTTTTGATGTTCTCAATGTTTTCTTTCATCCATCCTAGGTAGTCTTTCCCTTCAGGCAGGGTTTCGGTGAATGATACATGAGGAATCTGTGCTTCCTGAGCGTCTTTGAGCAGTTCTTCTGTTTGTGGTGAAGATGTCTGTTCATTGTAGGCGAAGAATCCAACCTGTTTTTCTTGGAGTTCTTCTTTAACCTGGTTCATGATTAATGGTGCAATGTCGCTACCGGATTCTACGGCTGAGGTTAGTTCTGAAGGTGTTGCGTCAGAGAATCCTGCCATGGTGAGTAGGTATCCGGGGACAGGTTCTGTTGCAATATATTTTTTGCCTTCAGCGTTAATTCCTCGAGTTTGTGAGATGAGTTCTCCCAACTCTGATTTAAATTTTCCGGCTGCTTGGCGGTATTGTTCAGCGTGCTCGGGGGCTTCTTCTGCGAGGTCTTCTGCGATAGCTCCCGCAAGTTTTTGCATAGCTACAAAGTCATACCAGACGTGTTCGTTAAAGTCCCCGTGATGATGGTGATGGTGTCCGTGCTCGTGGGAGTGGTCGTCACCATGCTCGTGGGAGTGCTCGTCCCCATGTTCGTGAGCGTGTTCGTGAGAGTGGGCGTGTTCGTCGCCGTGTTCGTGAGCGTGGTCGTCACCGTGCTCATGGTCGTGCTCGTGAGCGTGGTCATCATCTTTTTGAAGACCAGAAATCTCAACAGCATTCAGCACTTTCTGGTCTTTATGATCTTGACCAGCCATATTTTCAAGGAACTGATCGTAGCCACCACCGTTAAGCACCACCAACTGCGCATCTTTAACACTCAAACGGTCAGCACTAGTTGCCTCGTACGAATGAGGATCCTCGCTCGTTGAGTTAATAAGAGGAGTTACTTCGACAGTGTCCCCACCAATACTCTCAACAATATTTGCATACACATCAGTGCTCGTCACAACTTTAATAACGCCTTTTTCGGAGTTCTTCGCCGACTCTTCACTCTTTTCGACGGTGCTTCCACACGCACTTAAACTCAATGAAGCAATAGAAAGAAATGCGATTCCTGTCAAAAACTTTTTCATAGCGGGAGCTCCAAACTCTATAGACCTCTGAAAACGGTTCTCATTTAGCATACTCCATTATCAACTAAACATTGCTCATCACAACGAGTACTACATCACTTTTAGCACCAACACCCACCACCTAGAGCAAAAGGAGTAGACCGCCACCGGACTACCCCCTTTAAAAACTCTTATACCAACTTACGAACGACGCAAAGACACATCACGCTTACGCACATGTTCCTGAGTCGTATCTCTAATCTCGCCCACAAGCTGTTCTAAAACATCTTCCAAGAACAAGACACCATAAGACGTACCATCCGATGTTGCAACATGCGACACATGGCAACTCTTACGTTGCATCACAGCAAGAGCATCATCAATTTCCATCGACGGAGGAACAACCGACATCGGCCGAATAGACCCCCATGGTATTGCCTCCTTACGACGCTCCCCCACCACTGACAACGCATCTTTAACATGCACATACCCCAGATACGGGCCACCCTCTGAGGATTCAATCAAAAACCGAGAATAACCAGTATGAGCAACAGCGCGCTCAATATCTTCAGGAGTACTCGAACGAGGCAACGTCACAACATCAGAAGGCAGAATCATAATCTCCGAAACCTTCTTCTCAGAAAACTCTAACGCCCCAGAAAGCACACCCGAACCGTCAGCAACAGTTCCTTCAGCCGTCGACTCTGCAACAATATTCTGCAACTCATCCAACGTAAAAGTAGAAGACACCTCGTCCTTCGGCTCAATCTTCATCGCCTTAAGCGCACGGTCTGCAATGCTATTTAAAAACCAGACAATAGGCCCAAAAAGCTTTGAAAACCATACCAAAGGTGGAGCAATCCACAAAGCTACCCCCTCAGCCGCCAACGACACCGCAGCATTCTTAGGAACCATTTCACCAAGAATCACATGCAAAAACGTCACCAACACCAAAGCAAGCAAGAACCCTAAAGTATCCGCCACAGCAAGAGGAACACCCCAATGCTCTAACGGGCCAGCAACCATATGATGCAAAGCAGGCTCAGAAACGTTAAGAATCAACAACGAGCAAACCGTAATACCCAGTTGACAGGTTGCCAACATCAACGAAACGTTTTCTAACGCATAAAGTACCGTTTGCGCTCGCTTATTACCAGCTTGCGCTAAGGGCTCTACCTGAGAACGACGGGTAGACATAATCGCAAATTCACCGGCAACGAAGAAAGCGTTACCAGCTAAAAGCAGTACTAAAAGCAACATTGCGGTAATATCATTCATTATTTTTTACCCTCGTTAGCAGCTGCCAAAGTAGTTTTACGGTAGGGACCTTGCGGGATGAAACGAATCCGATCTACTCGCCGCTGTTCCATCGCCTCAATTTTAAAAGAGCCCTGTTCAATGGAAAGAGTATCTCCCACTTTGGGAATACGCCCCAGACGATCCATCACATATCCGCCCATCGTTTCGTAGGAGGCGTCGTCCTCAATGTGGAGAATGTTAATATACTCGTTGAGTTCGTCCGGTCGAAGTAGCCCCGAGAACAACCAGTCTCCATTACTGAGCATGAGTGGCCTGTCTTCGGTTTCAAGAAGCTCATGTTCGTCAGAGACTTCTCCAACGATTTCTTCGATGAGGTCTTCTAAGGTCGCCATGCCAGCAGTTCCACCATATTCGTCTAAGACGATAGCTAGCTGGAGTGCACCATTGCGTAGCTGTAACAGTAAAGAATCCAGATGAACAGTCTCAGGAACCTGAAGTATATTTTCCATCAAGGTTCCTGCTTGCAAGGTTTCACGCACCTCAATCGGAACACTTACAGCACGTTTAATGTGGACAACGCCCACAACGTTATCTTGATCTCCACGATAAATAGGAAAGCGAGAATATCCGGTCTTCTGTGCGGCTTTCACAACTTCAGCGACGCTTTCAGTATCTTCTAGCATGACAACTTTACGTCGCGGTGTCATCACGTCTGCAGCGGTGAGTTCAGCAAATGAAAGAGTTTTACCAACGAACCGTGCAGTATCAGAATCTAATACGCCTTGTTCTGCGGAACGTCGCACCATAGAAGAAAGCTCTTCCGGTGAGCGAGCACCAGAAAGTTCTTCTTTTGCTTCCATACCAAAGAGGTGAAGAATCTTATTAGCAGAGCCGTTCATGAGACGGACAAAGGGTGCGATGATTTTTGTGAAAACAAGTTGTGCGGGAGCTAATGCGCGTGCCACTTTATAGGCTTCGGCGATAGCGAGGTTTTTAGGGATAAGCTCACCGAGAATCATGGATAGCAAGGTGGCGATAACCATCGCAAAGATAAGGGTCAAGATATTAGCGATGCTATCGGGTAGTCCCCATGACGAAATAGTATCTACCACTAGGCTTTTCATGGCGTAGTCGAGAGTATAGCCGGTGAGCAAGGTGGTGATGGTAATGCCGATTTGGCAACTTGAAAGTTGTGTAGAGAGTGATTTGAGGCAACGGAGCACTTTTTCGCCGCCACGATCTCCAGAATCAATTTCTTTTTGCACTGCTGATTGGTCAAGTGCAACTAAGGAGAACTCTACGGCAACGAAGAACCCTGTTCCGAGAATCAGTAGAAGCCCTAGTAAAAGTAATATCCATTCCATCGTTAGTGCACCGCCGGCTTCATTGCGCGGGCGTTTTGAGATGGTAGCGCTGGGTAAAAGGCATAGAAATATTGGTCGCTCATAGTGTTATACGAATGCTCAATAGCATAGGTCATGGGTCTATGGCGATAACTAGAAGGTTCGTCCATGGCACAAGATTCTACCAAAGGGGCTGCCTTAAGGTGGAGGGGAACATCCATTCTGTTTCAAAGTGAGAGATAGCTATCTACTTGAGGAAATGGAGCATACATATCACTTGAATATGCATCAGTTCACATTTTATTGTGAAATGATTGGCGTCAAGGTGGAAAGTTCAGGTAAAAAATTACTAAACTGAGTTGAAGCACACACCGCCAAGGTTTTTGGTGGTGCAAGCATCCCACAATACAACAGTGAGAAACCACCACTGACACTTCAAAACCTTTGAGGTTTTAGCGCGAGGCTCTCGCTGCTCTGTATGAAACATGACACTTATGGAAGAGGCGTAGAGACTGTGCCCACACTGCCAGAGCACCACGTGCCCGAAGAATTTGCTGGCAACGAATGGCTCGTAGAAGAGCTATTTGAACAATACCAGCACGACAAAAACTCCGTATCACAAAGCTGGTGGCCTATTTTTCAGGCAATGCAGGCTGAACAAACGAACACCACCCCAGCTCAGACAACTCAAAAACCAGTAGCACAAGCTCCTGCCGCTACAACATCTCATCCCACACAACGTGCTACAACACCAGCACCAGCTGCTTCCCGTCCCACACCTCAAGCAGCTAAAACACTCCCCCGCAAGACAACAGCTGAACCAAAGAACAATACCCCCAAAGAGGACAAAGAAGTTCCTTTGCGTGGTCCAGCAAAAGCAGTTGTCACCACGATGGAAGAATCGTTGAGCGTTCCAACCGCAACAACCGTTCGAGCCATACCAGCAAAACTCCTGATTGATAACCGTCTGGCCATTAACGAGTACCTTAAAAGAACGCGTGGCGGAAAAATTTCTTTTACCCACATCATCGGTTACGCCGTCATTCGTGCAACAGTTGCCCTACCGTCTATGAACGTCCTCTACGGAACAAATGACAAAGGCAAGCCTGTTGCTATCCACCCAGCACATATTAATTTTGGTTTAGCCATCGATATTCCTCGCCCTGACGGCTCACGAAATCTCGTCGTACCCAATGTTAAAGGCGCCGAAGAACTTAGCTTCAGCGAATTTTGGGAAGCCTATGACGACATCGTCAAACGCGGCCGTGACGGGCAACTAAGCGTCCAAGATTTTCAAGGCACCACTATCTCATTGACGAACCCTGGCGGTATTGGAACAGTCCATTCTGTGCCACGTCTTTCCAAGGGTCAAGCATGCATTATTGCAGCTGGTGCACTCGATTACCCTGCCGAGTACCGCGGTTCATCAGAAAAAACTATCGCCCAACACGGTGTCTCTAAAATTTTGACTCTTACCTCCACCTATGATCACCGTGTTATTCAAGGTGCCGGCTCAGGTGAATTCCTACGACAGATTGAACACTATCTGCTCGGCGGAGACGGATTCTACGACCAAATCTTTGAAGACCTCCGCATCCCCTTTGAACCAGTTCGGTGGGCAGTAGATAACCAAGTAGACCCTTCAGCGGAAGTATCTAAAGTTGCTCGTATTCAGCAACTCATCCACGCATACCGTGTACGCGGACACCTCATCGCCCAAACTAACCCCCTCGGCTATGAGATGCTCTCACACCCCGACCTACGCATCGAAAATTACGGCCTCACTCTTTGGGATCTTGACCGTATCTGGCCAACAGGCGGTTTTGGAGACAAAGACTCACTCCCCCTACGAACCATCCTCACCCTCCTTCGTGAAGCATATTGCTCCACGATGGCGGTTGAATATATGCACATTGAAGACCCCCAAGAACGCCGTTGGTTCCAAGACCACCTTGAGCACGGGTACACCAAACCATCACGAGAAGAACAATTCCGTGTTCTTGCGAAGCTCAACGCAGCAGAAGCGTTCGAGACTTTCCTTCAAACCAAATACCTTGGGCAGAAGCGTTTCTCTCTCGAAGGTGGAGAGTCACTCATTCCTCTGCTAGATTCTGTCATCTCTGAAGCAGCCGACGCCGGGCTCTCTGGCGTTGGTATCGGCATGGCACACCGTGGACGCCTCAACGTTCTCGCAAATATTGCTGGAAAGTCTTACGCACAAATTTTCCGTGAGTTTGATGGGGAGCTTGATCCTCGTCTCAGCGGCAGCTCCGGTGACGTCAAATATCACCTCGGCACCGAAGGTATTTTCAGCTCTGACGACGGCAACCAAACGCAAGTCTATTTAGCAGCCAACCCTTCACACCTTGAAGCCGCAAATACGGTACTTGAAGGCATCGTCCGAGCAAAACAGGATGTTCTTGAAGAACACGGCATCACAGGTTTCCCGGTGCTACCTATTCTCGTGCACGGTGACGCTGCATTTGCGGGTCAAGGTGTTGTGATGGAGACACTACAGATGTCCCAGCTTCAGGGGTATACCACAGGCGGCACGGTTCATATCGTTGTTAATAATCAGATTGGTTTTACCACCTCGCCTGATGATGGACGTACTGCCACCTATTCAACGGATATTGCCCGCATGGTCCAAGCACCTATTTTCCACGTCAATGCAGACGACCCTGAAGCGGTAGTTCGTGCCGGACAAATGGCTTTTGAATACCGCCAGATGTTCCATAAAGATGTTGTTATCGACCTCATCTGTTACCGCCGTCGTGGACATAACGAAGCTGACGACCCGTCAATGACTCAGCCTAAGCTCTACCACGAGATTAACTCTCATGAGTCCACCCGTAAACTCTACACAGAAGCTCTTGTTGGACGTGGAGATATCTCCCATGACGAAGCCGAACGAGTACGTAAAGATTATCAAGACCTTCTCGAACAAATTTTCACGGAAACTCACGCAGCGTTAGCGTCCACAACGCCTTTGGTCACTGCTGATGCGGCAGCAGTATCTAATATTGAACGCCCCGCCGCTCAACAAAGTGAAGATGATGTTCGTGTACCGGGGTCAACCGCTGTTAGCACTGAAGTTATTGAACGTATTGGTGCGTCTTTTGTCGCTTTCCCCGAAGGTTTCACCCCTCATAAGAAGCTCAAAAAGCTGATGGAACAGCGTCAAGCGATGGCTACAGACGGTGGTATTAACTGGGGCTTTGGTGAGCTGGCAGCTTTTGGCTCTTTGCTCCTAGAAGGTGTTGATGTGCGCATGTCTGGTCAAGATGTTCAGCGTGGCACTTTCGTGCAACGACACACCGTCTTACATGATGTGCACAACGATAGTGAATGGAACCCACTACAGCATCTGTCCAGCACCCAAGGACGTTTTAGCATCTATAATTCTCTGCTCTCTGAGTACGGTGTTCTTGGTTTTGAATACGGCTATTCGGTAGAACGCCCTGATTCCTTAGTAGTCTGGGAAGCCCAATTTGGTGACTTCGCTAATGGTGCACAAACCATTATTGATGAGTTTGTTAGCTCTGCAGAGCAGAAGTGGGCGCAACGTTCTTCACTCGTATTACTTCTACCGCACGGTTTCGAAGGTCAAGGCCCAGATCATTCTTCAGCCCGTCAAGAACGTTATTTGCAGCTTTGTGCAGAGAACAATATGACGGTGGCTATTCCTTCAACACCTGCATCGTACTTCCACCTATTACGGCGTCATGCACTATCTCGCCCGCATAAACCGCTTGTTGTCTTCACACCAAAACAGCTATTGCGTCTCAAAGCAGCGAACTCTTCGGTGGAAGATTTCACACAAGGTAGCTTCCAGCCGGTCTTAGCAGATACTGCAGGATTGAGTCCTCAGAATGTTAAGCGTGTGGTGTTTGTCAGTGGACGTCTCTACTATGACCTTGAAGCAGAACGTGCCCGACGAGCAGACCGTACCACTGCAATTATTCGTGTAGAACAGCTTTATCCTTTGCCGTTAGAAGAGATTCAGGCTCAATTAGCTCAGTATTCTCAGGCAGAAGATATTGTGTGGGCTCAAGATGAACCAGCTAATCAGGGTCAATGGCCGTTTATAGCGTTATACCTATTACCAGAGATTGGGTATCGTATGCGGTTGGCTTCTCGTCCAGCTGCTGCGGCTCCTGCTGCTGGTACAGGTAAACGCCATACGGCAGAGCTTGATAGCCTCATCGAAGATGTTTTTGACAGCTAAACAGATCTGCCAGTCGATGAGACACGTCCTCAAGGTGTGTTCTGAAGCCTGCGGATAAGTAGCAAAAATGCCATCAGAAGAGTATTTTCTGGTGGCATTTTTGTTCTTTTTCAGGTTCTTTTTCTCAACTCACCTCTATTTAGAACACAGAAGTGCGTATAGAGTTTATTCTTAGTAACAAGAGAGTGAACCTCTAAAGAGGTTTACGCCCATAGTTTTGACAGAAAGATTCTTGTGGATCAGCGAAATATTCGATTAGTTGCCGTTGGTGACGACCTCTTAGCTGGCGTAGGCGATCCGCGTGCGCTGGGCTGGTTTGGTCGTGTTCTTGCCCGCACACCTCAGCACACTGCAAAGGTTTCTGCATATAACCTTGCCGCCCCTGGGGAAGGTTCTGAACTGCTTAACGCACGTTGGTTTGATGAAGCTAGCCGTCGTTTTGCTCAAGGTGCAGATAACCGCTTGGTGATTGCACCTTCTACCTACGATATCGACCTTGATATTACAAGTGCGCGAAGCCGTTTGAACTTGGCAAATATGGTAGATATGGCTTCCCAAAACAATGTGAAGGTTTTGGTTGTAGGCCCTCCTCCATCCTTAGATACTGAACGTAACCGTCGTATCGCCGACCTCAACGCTGCGTATGCTGATGTTGTGACCCGCCGCAATCACGTCTACGTTGATACTTTTAACCCACTTTTGCACCATGAGCAGTGGCGTAATGACTTAGCGGCTAATGACGGGCGCCCAGGGCAGTCTGGTTACGGTCTTATTGCGTGGCTTGTCCTTCATCGTGGCTGGTATAACTGGTTGCAATTACCAGAACCTATCTAAACCACGTTATACCCCCCCGCTTTTGCCCCCTTGAGAGAATATGTGATGTTCTTTTCCTTAAGAACATTCTTCGTCTGAGGTGCATTTAGCGGTGGAGTATGCCAAAATAGAAAACGGTGTCTCTTGTTGAGACAGGACATAAACACAAGATTTTCTTAAATCATTTGTGTTGAACTTTTATAAGGAGGCTCTCATGAGCAAGCGCGGTCGTAAGCGCAAGGACCGTCGTAAGGGCGGCGCAAACCACGGTAAGCGCCCCAACGCATAAGGTACCTTGATACTTTTCAGCTCCTCAGCTTATTACAAGCTGAGGAGCTGTCGTTTAAGCTGACACAACAGATACCACTTTCGCGCGGATTCTATTCAGATTTTTCGGAGCATTCAAGGATATGCCCCTGTTTGAGGTTATTGATAGTCCCTAGAATACGAGCTTTTAAATCAGACGGTGCGCTCTGCCGGCAAGAACGTTTCACCACAGAACGAATCACGCACTCAAGATCGTATTCTTGTGCACAATCGTGGCATTCTGCTAAATGATTTTGCAGTTCTTGCAAATCTTCGCAGGAAAGAGCGCCATCAAGGTATTCGTAAATTCTAGTGAGTTTTTCGGAACAAGAAGAGTGAGACATCTTATGCTTCCTTTTGAGTGGGGGTCTTTAAACCTTGGCTATGGGCATATTCGGCGAGAGAGTCTCGCAGGAGTTTACGTCCACGGTGCAAACGAGACATCACTGTTCCCACGGGAGTATTCATAATCTCCGATATCTCTTTGTAGGAGAAACCCTCCACATCGGAGTAGTACACCGCCATACGAAAATCTTCTGGCAGGTTTTGTAATGCGGTAATCACGGCACTATCTGGCAGGTGTTCTAGAGCTTGTGCTTCTGCAGAGAGCAGACCCGTTGACTGGTGGGAGCTAGCCTTTGCAAGCTGCCAGTCTTCAATAGTGTCACTGTGCGTCTGGTACGGTTCACGCTGGCGTTTGCGGTACAAGTTAATATACGTATTGGTCAGAATACGATATAGCCAGGCTTTTAGGTTGGTGCCATCAGCGTATTGATGGAAAGAAGAGAAAGCTTTAGCGTACGTTTCTTGTACGAGGTCTTCAGCGTCAGCAGGATTTCGTGACATGCGCAGAGCGGCAGCATACAGCTGGTCCACATACATCATGGCTTCTCGTTCAAAGCGTATCTTATGCTCTTGAAGATTCCCCTCGCTAGGAGGAGGAGCCGTCGCTTCTGGTGTTATGGGCGTGTTCATTAATGACTTTCTGAGTGTGTTGCTCTTTTGTCTCTTTTCTAGCATATCGAGTCACTTTATGACGGAACATTATTTTTATGCGCGTCATTTAGCAGGTATATCACTTCGTGTGCTTAGTATCGTTATGACAGACTTTTAGCAAAACTCGGAATTAATTCCGCTCCAAGGAGGAAAAATGTCTTTTGTACGTCGCCTTGCACGCCCACTTTTGGCATCAAGCTTCATCATCTCCGGTGTTGAGCGTTTACGTGATGCAGACTCAACCGTGCACCTCAACCGTGCTCTTGAGCTCAGCTCCAAAGCTGTTCCTCAGCTAGAGTCATTCAAAGGTCAAGAAAAACTAGTTGGACAGGTCATTGCAGGAACACAGGTCGTTGCTGGAACTCTTTTCGCTCTCGGCAAGTTCCCTCGCCTATCCTCCGTGACTCTTCTGGGCACCGGCATCCTTAACGCATACGTTGAATACCAAGCAACAGAAGCAAACTCATCAGAAGAACGTGCTTCTCGCCGCCGCCACGCACTCACCAATGGTTCTCTTCTTGGCGCTATCGCCATTGCAGCAGTAGACCGCGATGGTAACCCCTCCCTCGCATGGCGCGCTAACCAGTTCAGCGAAAAAATGGCAAAGAAATCTGAAAAGATTTCTGCTGATGTTCGTGAACGCACCGAAGAATTCCTCAACAACTAAACTCTAAACTTTTTCATAAAATGTACCTCGCCTCACCGTAGGCGAGGTACATTCCGTTAAACGAACATCCCTACCCTATTCAACAGGCAGTGGTATTTAGCATGAACCTGCGTAGAATGGTGAAGACAGGTTTGAAGAATATCACCAGCCCCATCCATAGCATGAGCTATTCTTCTATCAATAATTGTGAACGAAAGTGTGTCTGTGACTGAGAAAAACATCCCCGGTACGTCTTCAGAATCTCCTCATATCTGGAACGCCCCCTACGGTGGTTCTCATCCGCACGCCCAAGCAACCGTTGCCATCCCCGGTTCTAAATCTCTCACCAACCGTTACCTCCTTCTAGCAGCAATAGCAGACTCCCCCAGCACTCTTCGAGCGCCATTGCATTCTCGTGACTCCGCGCTGATGATTGCGGCACTCGAACAATTAGGCGCCAAATTCGAAGAAATTGCAACAGACTCCCCTTTCGGCCCAGACTTGCGCGTCACCCCCATCAACTTTTCTAGCACTACACCCTGCCACAAAAATATTGATGTCGGCTTAGCCGGCACCGTCATGCGTTTTGTTCCACCATTAGCTGCACTGCTATCTGGCTCCTTCTCTTTTGACGGTGACCCGCATGCACGCAAACGCCCCATGGCACCTGTTATCGAAGCACTACGCTCTCTCGGTGTCAGAGTAGAAGACAACGGCACTAACGCGCTACCTTTTACCGTGCACGCTACCGGAGATATTCACGAACAAAACCTCCGTATCGACGCCTCCTCCTCTTCACAATTTGTCTCTGCATTGCTCCTTGTTGCCTGCCGTTTCACTCATGGGTTACGTCTTGAACACTCGGGTGCGTCACTTCCATCAATACCTCATATTCAGATGACCGTTGAAACCCTCAAAAATGTTGGTGTTAACGTCGAATATCAAGAACCAGCAACATGGATTGTTGAAGCAGGATCATTTGCAGGTTTTGATGTTCTCATCGAACCAGACCTTTCTAATGCTGGGCCTTTCCTCGCTGCAGCAGCAGTTCTCGGCACACAGGTTGCTATCCCGCATTGGCCTAACAAAACCACCCAAGTCGGGGCGCATTGGCAAGAAATTCTTCCCCTCTTTGGTGCAAAAACAAGGCTTCAGGAAGGCACTCTCATCGCCCAAGGCACACCACAATTTATTGCCAACGATCACTCTGAACTAACGATTGACCTATCACATGCCGGTGAACTAGCACCCACAGTTGCCGCGCTGTGTGCACTTCGCCCAGGAACAAGCACACTACACGGTATTGCACACCTACGAGGCCATGAAACCGACCGGTTAGCAGCTCTCGTCACCGAAATTAACCGTGCTGGTGGTTCTGCAACAGAACTACCCGACGGAATACGCATCCACGCACCCGTCCATGAACCTGCGCTCATCCACAGCTATGACGACCACCGTATGGCAACAACCGGCGCAATCTTTGGGTTAGCGGTTAAAGGTACACAAGTGCACAACATCCAAACCACAGCAAAAACACTCCCCGACTTTGCGTCCATGTGGCACAACATGCTTGAAGAATTTGCCCAAGAGGTAAAGCGCAATGGCTAAAGAATACCGCACAAGCTGGGACGAACACGCGGTACGTATCCGCCCCAATAAAAAGGGTTCCCGCCCACGCACCAAAGAACGCCCCAAATATGAGGACGCGATGATTGGTCGTATCATCACCGTAGACCGTGGACGGTACACCGCCATAGTTGATGAAGGCACCACACAAGAACGTTCAGTACTTGCAGTACGAGCTAAACAATTACACCGTCAAGCGATTGTTGTAGGCGACAGGGTTGCCCTCGTCGGTGATACCTCCGGACGGGAAGGGACGCTTGCACGTCTTGTTCGTATTGAAGAACGCGACACCGTACTACGTCGCAGTGCAGACGACACAGACCCCTATGAGCGAGTTGTGGTCGCAAATGCCACCCAGCTCATTATTGTTGTTGCAGCAGCAAACCCCGAACCTCGCACAGGCTTTATTGACCGTTCTATTGTTGCCGCATTCGATGCAGGCATCACACCCATCCTGTGCATCACAAAAACTGATGTGAAGCATCCGCAAGAAATTCTTGACTACTACGCTCACACCTCATTAAAGATTATGCTTTCAGGTTCTTCTGATGGTCTAGCACCTAGCGAAGAAAACGCCCAAGGACTCGATACAACGTTGATTGAACCTCTCACACAGGTTTTAGACGAACATGTCTCCGTGCTTTTGGGTCATTCTGGTGTCGGTAAATCTACACTTGTTAATGCTCTCACCGGCGCCCAGCGAGACACTGGGCATGTTAACGCGGTAACAGGGCGAGGACGACATACCTCATCCTCAGCTTTAGCGTTACGACCTTCACACTCTTCAGAAGGTACGTGGATTATTGATACCCCCGGTATTCGCTCTTTCGGGTTGGCACATATTCCCGCTGAAAATATTGTGTCGGCCTTTGAAGATTTATCACCAGCGAGCGCCCACTGCCCTAAAGGTTGCACCCACGGTTATGATGCTACAGAGTGCGCTATAGCAGAATACGTCCAACAGGGGCATGCTGGTGAGGCGGGTGAGGCTCGCCTTGAGTCTCTTCGGAAGCTTCTTGGTGTTGCAGAAGATTCTTCTGCAAACGCCGATAAAGAACTTGGTGTTGTGTACTAACAGTTTCTTCTCAGAAAGACAGAATTTTTATGGCTAATGTTTCTTATACTGACGATTTGCGTTTAGCGCATATCCTCGCCGATAGTGTTGATAGGTTGACGCTGTCACGTTTTCAGGCTCATGATTTTACCGTTGAGACAAAACCTGACCTTACACCGGTAACCGACGCAGACCGTGAAGCAGAGCAGCTGATTCGTTCTCAGCTTTCTCGTGTGCGCACTCGTGATGCTGTTCTGGGTGAAGAATTTGGTCAGAGCGGTTCGTCCCCTCGTCAGTGGGTTATTGACCCTATTGATGGGACAAAGAACTTTGTGCGTGGGGTGCCAGTATGGGCGACTCTGATTGCTCTGATTGATCAGGGGGAACCGGTAGTTGGTGTTGTTTCTGCGCCTGCATTGCAACGACGCTGGTGGGCTGCACGCGGTACCGGTGCTTATACGGGGCGTTCGTTAGCGAAGGCTACCCCGATTAAAGTGTCGCAAGTGTCGACTCTTGCCGATGCGTCCTTCTCGTATTCTTCAATGACGGGGTGGAAAGAAGCCGGCAAACGCGAAAAGTTCCTTGAACTCACTGATACGGTGTGGCGTACCCGCGCCTATGGTGATTTTTGGTCGTATTGTATGGTTGCCGAGGGCGCTGTCGATATTGCTGCCGAACCAGAACTCAACCTCTATGATATGGCGGCACTTGTACCTATTGTGCAAGAAGCTGGTGGGCGGTTTACCTCTTTAGAAGGTGTTGACGGCCCGTTTGGCGGTAATGCGATGGCGACGAACTCTCTCTTACATGATGAGGCGTTGAAATATTTAGGTGCACAATAGTCTTTAGACAATACGTTCTAACACATGTACACCATGGGTAAAAAGAACACCTGCTGTTACCCTCTCGTTGATAGGGAATAACAGCAGGTGTTCTTTATGTATATGAGGTTATAAGTCTTGTGACGAGTCGTCATAGCTTTCGCAAATAATTTCGTCCACGCTACCAGGCTCGACATTATCGCAGTCTGGGTCAAGGTTTCCTAGCTCTGGGAAGACAATCAAAAAGATGGTCGTACAAATCGCTGAAAGGATGGCGAACCCTAACCCAAGGTTCGCGTAAAGTTTTGATTTGCTTCGATAATATGCTGTTTGCGGACGCTGCTTAAACCGTTTAAACGCAATCGTTGCATAGATTGTTGCAACGATGCACGGAATATAAGATAGACCGCTTGCACCAAGAAGCATAAAGGTTAGTACCAGCGCAAAAACACCGCTGGTGAGCGATACTACGGCCGGAAAGTATGAGATTCCGCGTTTATCCGCAGGGTGCGCACCGTAGGGGCGCCGGTATTGTTCTGGTACTTGGTATTCTTCGGGCACATCACCTAACCGTGGTGCACCATACACAGGCTCTGCCGGTGCTGGTGGGACAGTATTCTCAGGTTGTGGTGTGTTTTGGTCGGTAGCTACGTTCATCAGTGCCCTTCCCCTGCTTTCCGACATGTACGATAAGTCGTCTAGCAATCATTTTTCTTTGAAACCATTTAACCACACTCCATAACCAGCAAACCAGAACTAGGCGAAGTTTTATCTGGTCAGATGAATCCTGACACCAGTTCTCTCCCCCCCTCAACATTTTTGTTATACCTATTGATGGCTGGAAACTTGGAACGATATTCTATATTTAGAACATGGTAACCAACTGATGTTCTGAGAACGTCATCCCTAACAAGCAACAAGACGCTACAAGAATTTACCGCGAGTCCTTGGTCAAAGTCTCTATAGAGTATGTTGTTGCTGGCAAATATAGGGTTTTACCGGTCTAGTTAAAGACAGGGCGGTAGCAGTTAAGGCAGACACCTGTCGAGATGAACAATCAGTAAACAGAGAGGTTTATTGTGAAAAGTATTCGCGTTCAGAGCATCGGCGCTTTTTTCCTTGTTTTTTCTCTTTCCTGCCTTTTCTTGGTAGTGAGCCGGGAAATAGAGAATCTTCATTTACCAAAGGTTCTTATGATTTCTTTGAGCATGGGTCTGTGTTCTTCTGTCATGTACTTCTTGGCATTTAGGAAGCACGATTAGTCAAACATGTTAGTTTGCGACCTCTTAGGGGTAGGTTCGTTCTCAGCCCTCCCCTATTTTGCGTAGCCGCGCACGTAGTATTTCTCGCTGTTATGGGGGGGGCGTGAATTAGAGCTACACCTCGAAAGTTCAGGGCACATCCCCTAAAACAATAAACCTCAGTGTTTTTCGAGCATCAGCGTATTATTGCTGATTACCTGTATCCAAGGGGTGGCACTGTTACTGTTAGGAGCGGAAATACTATGAGGCAGTGCCAGCTCCAAATTCGATGACAACACACACCTTCAAATTTCTCTGTCCAAGAGCTCTGCCAGGCCTGTTGAATACGTAGGTTGAATACATGGGCAAGATTAGGTAAAACAAATCATCATAAAATACCCGACATTGGCCGTAAATATTCATTTATCTGCCTCTTAACATGAAGTACCAGACAGATATTTCGCCGGTTGAGGTGAAGTATCTACCTGTCGGACTCGTTGTGATGTGAACTATTTGGAGCTCTGAGCAACCTCACGGGCTAGGTAGGTAGCTACCTTTAAATCCATGCTGGGGTCTGCTTGACGAATCTCGCGAATGAACCTGACTGATCCTTTTTCACGTCAAGTCCGGCTCTCTGGGCTACGTTCCTTGCCCAAGCAAGTGCTGCATCCATCGGCTGATCCGAGTCTAAGAAAAGATTAATAAGTTCAACCTTCGGGTTCTTGTCATTGATCCAGCTCATCTGAGCTCCTTTCTGTCATTGGGAACTTCTCTCTAAAGAAGCTCACAATCTAGTAGCCTGCAACGAGAGTAGTCCCAACCGAAGCTACCGGATGCACCAAAGCTGAAAGTAAAGCACTCAAGCAAGGAAACTCTGATAAAGCTCCAGGTCAACGGTCTCGGCAACGCTGCTGGTGCTGTGTCATACTCGGACATCATGGCATAGCCTAGGCTTCATATACTGCGATGAGAGGATTCCGAGAAGTCATCTGCAGGGATGATAGATTTCCTGGATGCTCTTCATAGACCTTGATAGTTGGCATCCTAACGGGATTTTCGTGTCCCGGTCAACAGCAACAGGCTAATATAGTTGAGTATCTCATAAAAAGGCTCCAGCGATATTGCTGACCTGCGTAGCCCAATCAAAGCGCTCAAAACTGGCTCGAGCGTCTCTCCCCTGCCCGACCAACGCCACGATAGAAGCACATCGGGCTTCGGGAGTCTATCAGGTAGAACCCGAAACCCGAGGGGTTCGTTCCATCATACTTTTGTATCCAAAAGTAGGTGCTAATAGTTGCCTCCACACAGACTATGGATACGTTTAAAGAGTGAGGATAGTTTTCGGGCTAGGGTTGCATTCTATAGGTAGAGGCGGAATACATCTCGCATGCGAACGATTTTGTCGATAATCTCGTCAATGAGTTGCGGATAATTGGCTGGTTCATCAAAATTCAGACCTTCGATGATGTATTTGATGCGTGAGGCTTTCTTGTCATCCATTCGATACCAGCTCAGTTCGAACCCTAACGCGTGGTGGATATCCTCAGCCTGCTCGTAGAACTGATCGAACAATTCTTTGTTGTCATTAATATAGACTTCTAGCCCGATTTCACCAGAGACACTCAACAAGGTGATAGACAAGTGTGCTTCTGAAGTTCCCATCGCTACGTCGTACCAGTGATCGGTTGACGCCTTACGCGGATTGAATGGTTTACCTTTCTCAACCAGCGCTTCATTGAGTGCTGTCCAAAACTCTAACCGAGCTGCTTGTACTCGGCTTTGTTCTTGGCTTCCTGCTTTACGGTTGGTAGCTTTCGTGAAGTCGTTAGGTTTTTCTATCACTTCAAACTTCGGCGCAGGTAGTGAATCGCCAATCTTGTAGGCATGAATCTCAATCAAGAAGAAAGAGATTCCGTCGATGGTTTTCAGGTTCAGCCACTCGATAGCGGCGCGGTGTTCTTCTCGTGCTTCTTTGACGATCCACACGATGACGTCAGCGTCCAGCCCGGAAGCATAAGTGATGATTTTGCCGAGGTGATCATGGTCTGTTGCTTCGAGCTGGTTTTCGATGATTACGTTAATATTCGATGTTTCATCGCGCGCAACAAGATCGGCTCGGTATGCGCCAACGAATGCTTCTTGCTGAATATCTGTGAGTGTGAGCCCGATGGCCTCATTGAGCTCTTCAATGTTTTCTGGTTGCGCTAGCCAGTTTGAAAACCCGTATTGTTCGTATCGCCATAATTCTCGAACCTTGACTTCTACAAGTTTTCCGAACACATCTATCCCTCTGATTAGTTTCATGTACGAGGGGACGCCATTACCCCGTAGGAATTTTCTCACGCGGGTGAAGTAACCACAAGTTCCAACGGCTAGCAGGAGTTTCGGTCACATTATAAGCCGATTTTACCGGGTTGCGTTCGAAACCATAGAGGCATTTCTGGAATCTTCTTATCATCCCGCCACTCCATGGTGGCTTCACTTTCAGTAGTCTGAAGGCGCTCGGTGTAATCAACCGGGTAACGATTTCGGCTGCCTTCTACCTAATCTCATGTCCCTACCGGATAGATGCATAACAGATCAAGATTTTTCAGCCCGAATATGGTTTGGGGCTTTCCGGCATTATGTGCCTCTGACCCCTATACAATGTGGCCGAGTTGGTAGAGATCTAGTTGCAGTGTTATCGCGTTAGATAAGTTCACTGTGTGGAGGCTGCGTGCTACCTAGAGGCAACAATGCAGACCATCTCAATCTCTATTGGACTAAAGCACCGCAGATATATACCTGCAAGGGTTCCCCACTAAACATATACAGAGCAGAGCCTCACGCCTGACACCACCACCGTGCCACGCATCATACGCGGCACCTGCCCCCAAAAAAAAGATGGGTACCCACACAGCCTGTATGTGGTGAGGACCCGTTGGCAATGATTACCTCCCCGTCACTAACAGTTCTCGGCTCATAGGTCCCACCACCATGGCGGAATCAGATATAAGTCTCCAGAGACCTAGGTAGAATATGAAAAACAGGCAGGTAACGTTTACAACACACGGTAGATTTCATACTCATCCGCTTACCTCCCATTAGAATAGCTTTTGGTAGTGTTTCTTAGCTCCCACTGCATGGTGGCTACGAGATACAGGTTAAAAACCCGCCAATACAAAAGCTGAAGCTATTGGTACAACGACAGCCACAAGGGAGATGACTTGGAGTTAAAAGAGTTCCATGCCTTGCTTGCCAAGCCACTACACCTGAGCAGAAAACGGCTATGTTGTTACGCGAAACCTCCTTTACATAAGCTTCAGCCACACCGGCAAACAGTTTTTTACTTTCGACAAAGGTACCCGGCACGAAGGCTCCAAATACATGAGCCCATTCGCTAGTGAAGTCATAGAAATTGGCGATGGAGAGCATATCCCGTACGGATGTATCTGGAATAAGACACGGCATGGCAGGAAAAATGGATGTGTCCTATCAACCCTTATGGAAGCTTCTCATCGGCAGAAAATAAGAAAAAGGACCTTTATTAGTCCTTCCGCCATAGCCAAGCTAGGGCGAGAGGAGGATGTTATTACAGCAGTTCTCACCTGCATCTGCATCGCCCTCGATACCAGACCGACGATACCTGCGAAATCACCTATAAAACTACGACAAAAGAGAATCAAAAAATGACGGCAACAAACACAGACATTTTATGGGACGAGGCACCAGCAAGTGTCACTCGTGAGGTCAACTTTATCTGGTCTATTGCTAATAAACTGCGTGGTACTTACCAGTCGGATAAGTATAAGGACGTCATCATTCCGATGACGATTATTCGTCGCTTCGAATGTGCACTGGCCGTAACAAAGGACAAGGTGCTCAGCGCTTATCAGGATAAACCCAAGCTACCGCCGAAGGTTCTGTCTACGATATCGGGCTACCAGTTTTATAATACCAGCCGATTCGATTTGGCTGAGCTATGCAACGATCCAGACCATATCGCTGCCAATTTGAAGAGTTATATTCAGGGATTCTCACCCAACGTCCAAGAAATATTGCTTTCTGGGGAGAGGGGGGCTGGATTTTGGCAAACAGATCGACAAGATGGACCGCAATAACCGCCTCTACGGGGTGGTCAAGGCATTCTCTGAACTTGAGCTGGCCCCTGACACCATCGACAATCATACGATGGGATATATCTTCGAGGAACTCATCCGAAAATTCTCTGAAAACGCAGAGGCAGGTGATCACTATACTGGCCGCGACATCATCAAGTTGATGGTCGATATCCTGCTGGCCGAGGATGCTGACGACATTTTCGACGATTACAAGGTCATCACTATTCTGGATCAGGCCTCAGGTACAGGTGGCATGCTTTCTACCGCGTGGAACCACATTCGCCGTCTAAACCCCACCGCACAGATCCAACTATTTGGCCAGGAAGTCAATCCGGAATCATATGCAATTTGCCTGGCAGAGATGATGATTAAGGGACAGGACGCAGACAATATTCGCTATCAGGACACTATGAAAGCGGACTGTTTCCCCGGCAAAAAGATGAGATACGTGCTGGAAAACCCACCCTTCGGGACGCCCTGGGGTGGAAAGGACGCTCCTGAAGGCAGTGAAGATGCAGTACGAGCTGAGCATGAGTTTGGGGAACGCGGTCGCTGGGGTGCAGGGTTGCCATCCACCTCGGATATGCAGTTGCTCTTCGTCCAGTCTGCAATAGACAAGCTCGACGAGGCACACGGACGAGCCGCAATTATCGAAAACGGTAGCCCGTTGTTCTCAGGTGGAGTGTCTTCGGGCGAATCTCAGGTTCGTCGCTGGTTGTTGGAAAAAGACTATCTGGAAGCGATTATCGCTCTGCCTACCGATTTATTCTACAACACAGGCATCGCCACTTACATCTGGGTACTCTCAAAGAACAAACGTGAAGAACGCAAAGGCAAAGTTCAGTTAATCGATGCCACCGGAATCAGTCACAAGCTACGCAAAGCACTGGGCAATAAACGAAACGAACTGACCCCAGAAGATCGAGCCGAGATTACCCGTCTCTACGCTGATTTCGCCGAGGGTGAGAACTGTAAAATTTTCCCGGCCACAGAGTTCATGTATCGCGAATACACGGTGATGCAGCCCTTCCAACGCTCCTACGCCATTAACGCCGAACGTTTAGAGAACCTTAGGTCTTCTAATGCGTTGAACGGCCTATACGATCCGGTGAAAGTCGCAGAAATCCAGGCGAAGGATGATACCACGATCACTGAAGATAGGAGGATCACGAAGTTTTTAGAGAACGAGGGCACCTATACGGCAATCCTAAAGGTACTGAAGAACGCACAATCCGAACACCTATGGATGAGCGAAGCAACGTTCCTACCACACCTAAAAACTCTGCTCGCTGACGTCACGGACGACAAAAAACTTATCGAGAAGGTTGCTCATGGACTGTCTCAGATAGACAAGAACGCCGAGATTAAACGAGACCGCAAGGGCGAGATTGTCTATGACAAGGAGACCAAAGATATCGAGCGTGTCCCCTACAACGAAGACATCAACACCTACATGGCTCGCGAAGTTTTGCCACATGTACCAGATGCGAAAGCCTTTTTTGAAGAGAACCTCACCGCCAAGAAGCCGGTAATCAAAACCGGGGCAGAAATCCCCTTTACTCGCTATTTCTATACCTACACCCAACCCACACCCAGCGAAGAACTCGCCAGCCGCTTTATCGAACTTGAAACTAGTGTCCAACAGCGCCTGGCCAGCCTGTTTGGGGGCGATAGGGCATGAGGAAGATGAAGGATAGCGGCGACTCTGTTATAGGGACAATTCCTGGTGAATGGACTCTGCAACGATTCAAAGCATTCGGTGAAGCACGAAACGGCCTAACTTACAGCCCAGAAGATTTAACAGATGAATCGGGATCCTTAGTCTTACGATCTTCAAACATCCAGGACGGTAAACTGGCTTTTGAGGACACCGTATACGTCAACACGCATGTTAAACCCAACTTGAGAGTCAAGGGCGGCGACATTCTAATCTGCTCTCGGAATGGCAGTCGCAACCTAATTGGGAAAAATGCACTAATTCCTGACGGCCTGGATGCAACCTTCGGTGCGTTTATGATGCTATATCGAACAACCCTTAGATCTCGATATGTGTACTACATTCTAAATTCCCCAATTTTCTCCACTCGTATCGGCAGTTTTCTGACGACTACTATTAACCAGTTGACGGTTGACACATTCTTAAATATGCGTTTCCCGTTTTGCTCAAATGCGGAAGAACAGAACTGCATCGTCAGATATCTTGATTCCAAGTGCGCTGAGATTGATTCTCTGCGATCGGACATTCAGGCCCAGATTGAAACATTGGAGGAGTATAAGCGCTCCGTCGTTACCGAAGCAGTCACCCATGGCCTAAATCCGGATACCCCCATGAAAGATAGTGGTATCCCCTGGATTGGTCAGATCCCCGCTCATTGGGAAGTGGAACGTTTAAAACATTATCTCCATCGTTTTGAGCCAAAAAACCCTGGCGAAAAACAGGTCCTATCTTTGTACCGTGAATACGGTGTAGTCCCTAAGGATAGTCGTAACGACAACTACAATGTCACTTCGGATGACACAAGTAAATACAAGTATGTTCGGATTGGCGACTTCGTCGTCAACAAGATGAAGGCATGGCAAGGATCAGTAGCGGTTTCTGCCTTCGAAGGAATTGTTAGTCCAGCTTACTATGTGTACAGATTTCGGAATCAACTTATTGATACACGCTATTTTCACTTTTTGATTCGTTCAGCATATAAAGATGAGTTTATGCGACTTTCTTCAGGAATTCGTGTAGATCAATGGGATTTACCATCTAGTCAACTCGATTTAGTACCACTGATAGTGCCGCCAATAGTCGAACAAAAGAAAATTGTATCTTTTCTTAAAAGCCAGGCAACCGAGATTGATTCTCTTATCACGGCTAAGCGTGAGCAGCTCGCGACGTTGGCAGAGTATCGAAAGTCATTGATTTTTGAATATATAACGGGAAAGAAGGAGGTTCCGGCAGCATGAACAGCATCCTGTCTGAGCATGACTATCAACAAGAAATCGCGGACTACTTGGTCACTCATCAAGGGTATCGTGCGGGTGCATCTATTAGTTTTAATCGGCATTTCGCGATGGATCCGGATCAGCTGTTTGAGTTTTTGGAATCTACCCAGCCTGAGATAATGGAGGAACTGGCCAAGGTCTACAAAGACGAGCTTCGCCCTACACTGGTGTCTCTGATTAACCAGGAGGCCACGAAGAAAGGTGGCAGTCTGTTACACATGCTCAAGCATGGGCTGGAAATTGCGAATCAGCATCTGGATCTGATGTATACACGTCCGGCAACAACCTTCAATCCGGAGCTGTTCGACAAGTACGAGCACAACATTTTCTCTGTGGCACAGGAAGTTTGGGCTAGCGACAATGAGAGAATCGATCTGGTCATCTTCCTCAACGGCCTGCCCATCATCACCTTCGAGCTGAAATGCAATACAGCTAGACAGTCCTATGAAGATGCAATCTGGCAGTACCGCAACGAGCGCAACCCAGAGACACGACTGTTCTGGTTCAAGGCCGGGGCACTGGTCAACTTTGCCATGGACCTGAAAGAGGTCTACATGACTACTCGGCTGAACAAGGACAAGACTTTCTTCTTGCCCTTCAACCGGGGTAACGGCGAGGGTGTACACGCGGGCAAGGGCAACCCCATCAGCGAGGACCGCTACGCGGTGTCCTACATGTGGGAAGAGATCCTAGCCAAGGACTCTTTGTTGGAGATTATCTCCAAATTCATGTTCCTCAAAACTGAGGAGAAAACCGACCAGGTCACGGGGAAGACCACCACGAAGGAAACCCTGATTTTCCCACGTTACCATCAGTTGGACGCGGTACGAAAGTTACTGGCTGATGTGCGGGTGAACCGTTCCAGCCAGAATTACCTCATCCAGCACTCGGCTGGTAGTGGCAAAACTAACTCGATTGCCTGGCTGGCCCATCGCCTCACGAGTCTGCACGATGAGGACGGCCAGCAGATTTTCAGCAACATCGTAATCGTCACTGACCGCGTCGTCGTGGACAGGCAGCTGCAGAAGGCTGTCATGGGGCTGGAGCACAAGTCCGGTCTGATCCGTGTTATGAACGACGAGTGCACCTCAGCTGACCTAGCCAAGGCGCTGTCGGGTAACACCAAGATTATCGCCACCACCATTCAGAAGTTTCCCTACATTGTAGACACGGTGGCTGGGCTGAAAGACAAACGGTTTGCCGTCATCATCGATGAGGCCCACTCCTCAACCTCCGGAAAGAACATGGCCGCCGTAACCAAAGCCCTGGCCAGTGGAGACGGTGGCGAGGCCTCGGTCGAGGACCTAATCACTGAGGAGATTCGCAACAACGGCAAGCAGGACAACGTCTCCATCTTCGCCTTCACTGCCACTCCCAAGCCCACCACCCTACAGCTGTTTGGGCGGGTGAATAGTAAGGGGATACGCGAGGCCTTCCATGTCTACTCGATGAAGCAGGCCATCGAGGAGGGCTTCATTTTGGACGTGCTGGCCAACTACACCACGTATAAGACCTTCTATACGCTCAACAAGGCCGTCGAGGATGACCCGGAGCTGAGAACTCGGGAGGCGAAGCGGCAGATTGCCCGGTTCGTGGAGCTACATGACACGAATATCGCTCAGCGTATTGAGGTGATTGTGGAGCATTTTCGCACCACCATCCAGCAAGAACTCGGCGGTATGGCCAAGGCTATGGTGGTCACCGCTTCTCGGGAGAGCGCGGTGAAGTATCAACAGGCGTTGGAGGCCTACATTGCCCGCAAGGGCTACCGAGATATTCACGCCCTGGTTGCTTTCTCCGGCACCGTCACGGTGGATGACATGGAGTACACCGAGATGGGGATGAACAGTATCCCCGAGAAGCAGCTGCCCGAGAAGTTTGATACCGACGCCTACCAGGTGTTGCTGGTGGCCAACAAGTACCAGACCGGCTTCGACCAGCCCAAGCTGTGCGCCATGTATGTACTGAAGTCACTGCGCGGAGTGTCCGCGGTACAGACGCTCTCAAGGTTGAACCGAATCTGCCCACCTTTCGATAAGAACACCTTTGTGCTGGACTTTGTTAACAGCTACGAAGATATCAAAGCGGCCTTCGCCCCGTACTACACCACGACGCTGCTCGCCAACACGGTCACACCCAATGCTGTGTACGAACTGGAGGCCAAAATCGACGGCTACCTCGTGCTAGACCCGGACGATGTGGACAAGACCAGCGAGATTCTCTACGGCGGGGCTATCACTCCAGACGACAAACGCAAGCTCACCTTCTACCTCTCGCGCGCCCAGCAGGCCATCGAACGGCACGAGCTCGAAGAACAGTTCAAGCTCATCACCTTGATGAAGAGCTTCATCCGCTTCTACGAGTTCCTCATACAAGCCACCAGCTTCGAAGACACCGAGCTGCACCGCAAGTACGTCTTCATGACAGCCCTCATGAGCTTCATCAACGTGCGCCACCCTGGCGGTGGGTTCGATCTGACCGGCAAGATTAAGGCGACCAACTTCCTGCAGAAGAAGGAGGAAGAGCATGCCGATGCCAAGCTTGTGGCTCAGCCGGTGGTGAAGCTCCCGTTGGCTGAGCAGGCTGGTGGTCGGGATGAGAAAGAGGAAAAGCTCTCTCAAATCATTCGGGAACTTAATAGCCGCACCGGCAATAACTTCGACGAAGATGAGGGCATTCAATCTACGCATCTAATCCGTGAACTCATACTCAAAGATGAAGACCTCCAACGCTCCGCGAAGACCAACACCGTCGAGGACTTCGAATACAGCTACTACCGCTCCATCGATAGAGCCCTCGTGGCCAGTCTGGAGCAGAATCAAGACTTCTACACCTTGCTGCTAAATGACCTAGAGGCTAAACAGCAGGTTTTCGGTATCTTCGCCAAGGATATCTACGAGAGCCTTCGAGAAGACGTTGACTAACCGATAAAGGCCACAAACGGAGTAAAGGACATGATGATATGAGTTTTAACGCTATTGTCTACCGCGTAGCGATTGCTTCGCCCTCAGATACTCGTGAGGCAAGGGATGCCGTTGAAAAAGCACTTTATTCGTGGAATACATCTAATTCGACGAGTAAGTCAGTTATGCTTTTCCCTTGGCGCTGGGAAACTTCTTCAGTATCTTTACTCGGAGTTCATCCTCAGGAACTCATCAACAAACAGGGAATAGACTCTGCAGACATTCTTATCGCCCTATTCGGCAGTAAGTTAGGTACCCCAACTCCTGAAGCTGTCTCCGGCACAGTCGAAGAAATTGAGAGGGCAGTGGATAGTGGGAAGCCTGTGCACCTATTTTTCTCTAAAGCTCTGCTACCGACAGATGTTGATACGAGACAGCTTGATGCTCTAAGGGAGTTCAAAAAGAAAATCCAGGAAAGGGGACTATATAAAGATTTTTCGACACTTGAAGAATTGACTTATGAAGTCTGGAGATCCATTGAATATGACCTTTCTAATTCGCTTTTACCTGATAAATCCTCATTTACAGTAGCTCCTCGCGGTGTTCAGATTAGAGTCCAGACACAAAGCGAACGTGTTCCAACAGGAAGCGACAGCAGAGGGAAGATTAAGTATGAGACAAAACGCTGGGTCGACGTTTATAATGATGGGGATGTTGACGCGTTAGAAGTCACTTTTACGACGCCAGAAGAATCCCAGGGTGTATTTCTTATGGCGCCAGAACGCCCCATAAAACTGCAGGCTCATACACATCGGAAGATTGATGTCTTCCTCACCATGTCTAGTAGCGATCCGCAGATTCTTGTGTCCTGGGTTGAAAATGGGGAGCGGTATGAAGAAATGTTCGACATCTAAAAATGGAGGATGCATTTTTACCGTAGAGCAACAAATTATGCTTCTCGGTAAATCCCACCGCATCGGCAGTAGAGATCCTTCCTCCTGCCGTCCCTACAGGTAGGCACAGCAAGGCTACCAAGCAGGATTGGAGAAGTTGGCGAGGACAGCATCAAGCGGACAAACCAGCTCTGGACAGGAGTCGAGGATTATGGTTATATAAGCTAAAATCTTCAGCCGATTGGTAATACTTACATCGGTAAGAACATCATGAATGGCGGCGATGAGACTAGCCTGCCCATGAAGATACTTCCACCTCCCCAACCACCGAGTCGCTCCCATGCACAAACCCCAGTATTTACAAGGCAGAACCCGACTTCGGGTATGAAAAAGATGCTGGCTTGGATTGTATCCAAACCAGCATCTAGTTGGTGGAGATGCGGGGAATCGAACCCCGGTCCGACGTGGCCTTGTCAGGGCTTCTCCGTGCGCAGTTTACGCTTCGGTGTTTTCGGCTTCGGTACTTGCGTAAACACATATACCGCCAAACCTATTCGTATAAAAGTCCTTCACTCCCCTACGACGAGGAAGTGAAGCAGTGGCCTTATAAAGCTGATACTAGAAACTCTGAGCTTAAGGCAAGCTCAGGCTAGCAGACTAGACTCGCGCTTAGGCAGCGAGTGCGAAGTCAGTGCGGTTATTAGTTTTTGCACTTATTTTTTGCAGCGGGTATTAACGAGTATCCGCTACATCCTCGGCACGCTTCACCTGTCTCAACTCACGTCGTCGAAACCGATCATCCCCAATATTCTTTTGTCAAAGAACTCCATGAAGTGAAAGTTATCTGCTGGTGTGAGCCTAAATCACACTACAGGACCATTCACTCATGGAAACACTATCCTACACTATAGGTTGAGTGTTTAGCAAAGGTTTAGGAGTTAGAAATTTCTACCTCAATACCTTTGGACTTTGAATCAGTGTAATCGGTGATGCACTGTTCTAGCTGGGTGGGGTTGTCTTGGTATTCTTTGCAGTGTTCTGCTGCTTCAAAACCAATGTTAATAGCCACACTCCAGAAGAATGCCATCACAATAGCAGCAAGAATAGAGAGCACACCCAAGATGATGCCGGCGATTGCTTTGCCACGTCCAGCCATGGGGTATGGCTTGAGCTTACGCAACGCCATAATACCTAGGATGAGGGCGATGAGGCCCAGTAGACCGCCGATGACGAGCCATCCGCTCAAGAAGCCGAGAATACCGAGAATTAGAGCGGCAAGTGACATTCCTTCGCCGGGTACTTTCTGCCCGGGCATAGGTGCGTACGCGTTAGGCTGAGGCATCTGGTATCCGCCTTGGGGTGCTTGGTTGTTGTACCCGTTGTGTGGGTTTTGCTCAGGCTGAGGGGTGTTGCCATAAGGATTTTCAGACATAATTGTTCTCCCGTTTTTTGTTATGTGTTTGTTCAGCTATCCGAGGTTTTTGTATCGCATAGCTCGACGTGCTTCGAGACTATCTTGTTTCTCTCGTAGCGCTTGACGTTTGTCGTACTCACGTTTACCGGTTGCTAACGCGATAGAGACTTTGACTTTGCCCTTTGTGAAGTAGAGTTTCAGTGGAATTACTGCATACCCTGTTTCACGAAGTTTTTGGTCAATTCTGTTGATTTCACTGCGGTGCATGAGGAGTTTTCGTCGCCGTTTCGCGGCGTGGTTCGTCCATGAGCCACGTCCGTATTCGGCAATGTTGACGCCTTCTAACCAGAGTTCGTTGCCGTACATCTGGCAGAAACCATCGACAATAGATGCTCCGCCGTCACGCAATGATTTCACTTCTGTACCTAACAATACAATGCCGGCTTCATAAGTATCAATGATGTTGTAGTTGTGTGTAGCTCGACGGTTTGAGGCAATGACATGGTTATTTGGGTCTGCCCCTGAGCTTTTCTTTTTCTTCGCCATCTAAATGTTCACCTCCTATCCTTCTGCGCGTTCGGTAGCGCGCCATCGAATACCCGCATCGATAAAGCCTTCTAACTTTCCATCGAATACGGCGCTGGGGTTACCTTCTTCGTAGTTTGTTCTGAGGTCTTTGACCATTTGGAAGGGGTTCAGAACGTAGGAGCGCATTTGGTCACCCCATGTTGCTTTGACGTCTCCTGCGAGTTCTTTCTTCTTTGCGTCTTCTTGTTCTTTTTTCAGTAACAAGAGTCGGGATTGAAGGACGCGTAAAGCTTCAGCTTTGTTTTGAAGCTGAGATTTCTCATTTTGCATGGAGACAACGATGCCCGTAGGGATATGAGTGAGGCGAACCGCTGAGTCTGTTGTGTTAACAGATTGCCCGCCTGGCCCAGAGCTACGGAATACATCAACCTTAATGTCGGAGTCGGGAATGTCAATATAGTCGGTTTGTTCGATGAGTGGAATAACTTCTACCGCGGCGAACGATGTTTGACGACGTCCTTGATGGTCAAATGGGGAGATGCGTACGAGCCGGTGTGTACCTGCTTCTACCGAGAGTTTGCCGTAGGCAAAGGGTGCTTGCACTTCGAATGTTGTTGATTTGATGCCGGCTTCTTCTGCGTAGGAGGTGTCGAGTATTTGGGTGGTAAACCCGTTTTTCTCAGCCCAGCGAAGGTACATTCGTTGAAGCATTTGAGCGAAGTCTGCTGCGTCTACTCCTCCTGCGCCGGAGCGAATTGTGACGACTGCTTCACGCTGGTCGTATTCGCCGGAGAGTAGCGTGACGACTTCGAGATCAGCAAGTTTTTGTTGAATATCTTCTAGCTCTGTTTGCGCGTCGTCAAGTATGGTTGGTTCGTCTTCTTCTTCAGCAAGTTCGACGAGGGCTTCGAGGTCGTCGATGCGTGAGTGAAGACGTTCTAGACGTTCTAGTTCAGATTGTTTATGTGATAATTGTGAGGTTACTTTTTGCGCTTTTTCTGGGGAGTCCCATAGGTCGGGCGCGCCTGCTGCTTCAGATAGCTCTGCGATAGAGTTTTTGAGCGCGTTAATATCGCTCACCTCGGCAATTGATGCGTAGGTTGAGCGTAATGTTTTAATCTCTGCAGAAAAATCTAATGAAGCCATGACTCTTAAGCCTAACTGAAAAACAATAATTCTGCTGTATGTTTACTGTTCTAGACGGCTACGAGCAGAACTTGTTGCGCTTATTTCTACTCCTTCAGGGACGACAACGCTCACAAGAGGGAGTTTAACCCGCGCACGCAGGGTCACAAGGGCGGTCTCGGGTGTAGATGCTCCTGTTGGTGAGGAGAGTATCAAGGCCTCAAATTGTGTGTATGCAGAACTTTCTCGAAGAAAATTTTGTGCGCTCTCTTGCACAGAGGCGTCGTTCAGAAGGACTCGAGGTTTTAGCCCGCCACGATGTAACGCTCTAATTTCTTGTGCAGCGGCAGAGCTAGTGCGGTCCGCAAGAACTTGCAATTTTTTATGTTCTACATATACGGCGCTAATTCCAGCAGTAACAGAGGCAATGAGTAGAAGGACTAGACATAACCCAATCAGCAAGAGCATGATACTCCCCTGCTCTTGTTCCTTATGTGCGGGTGTAGAGAGGCTAATGGCATCGTGTGGTTTTCTTATCAACGGTATTTTCCTATCCATACAGAGCTTGTGGAATTCATCGTTGCAATAGAACCAACATCAAGTAAGGGCATCAAAGGTAGTTGGACGTCCACACTAGCTGTTACATCAATCCGTTGTTGGCTGTGGCAATCATTCACACAACTTAGTTGAAAATGTATTTGTTCACCGTTGAGGTTATAGTCTTTCCCTACAAGTTCTGCAATATTGCGTAAGGCTCTAGGGTTGAGCTCTTTTCCACCTGCATCATGAATGGTCTGCCCCAGTTGTGCAGAGATGGAAGAGGCTGCTAGAGCACCAGAATGTAGGGTAAAGACGGTGAGAAGAAAATAGACGGTAGGGATAAAGAGCATGACGCTTAATCCCACGAATTCGATCAAGGCGTTGCCGTCTTCTCTTGTGTTCTTTTGAATGAACTTTGTGATGATGGCTTTAAGGCAAGAAGATGCGTTCATCTTTTATGTTCCTTCTGGTGTAGGAACTATTGCGTGTGCCGCTACATCAATACCGTGTTCAAACCCGAAAGGTCCTACGACCGGTAGGGCACCATGCACACGAATTTCGAGAGTCTGATACCCATCTACCGTAACGAGTTGATAACTCACCTCTGATGAGTAAACGGCTGGAAGTTCAGAGGCGATGATGTCTCGTGTGCGTTGTGCACCGTCAGAGTAGTTACGGTCGAGGAGGGCGCCATATCGTGCACCTGTTGAGGCAGCATCAATCAAAATATTGCGAGTATAAATCGCAAAGGTTATTTGCAATACCAGCGCAAAGAACAAGACAGCAAGAGCACTGACCATCACAAATTCTGCGGTAGCGTTACCATCTTCTGCAGTGTTGCGTATTTTTTCTTTGGACAAAGGATGCTGCCTCAACGGGGTGTGAAAGAATCTGAGTTCTTTTGTGCTCATCAGCTTAAGCTCACGCTTACTGACCAATCATTCCGATAGCGTTATTGAACATGTTCAGCAACGCATCTTTTGCGACGACGAGCAGCGCAGCAACAAGGATTGCGGTCATCATCGTAATCATCACCCAGCCGGGGACGTCTCCACGTTCTTCTTCTGTTTTAGCTTGTAAAGTCCAGATAAATGCGGTAACGGTGGCAAGAATTTTTTGGATAAGCTCTTTCATGAGTGTTCTCCTTAGGTAGTTTTTTGGTCGTAGAGACCCGTGTTTTTTAGAAGTTGAGGTTGATAAGCGATAGTCCTGGGAAAATCGCGAAAACAACCGTCAATGGCAAAATGAAGAAAATAATGGGTGCCATCATGGCAATCTCTTTTTTTCCTGCAATTTCCATTAACTCTCTTTTTGCGTTGTCGCGTACGTCTTGTGCTTGTGCTCGAAGAACATCAGCCAGTGGTGTTCCTCGTTCAATGGCGACGACGATACCGTCCACAAAACGTGATAGCGGTGGTAAAGAAGTACGCTGCGAAAAATCTTGAAGGGCGTTCACGAGGCTGTCTCCTGAGCGCATTTGGGAGAGAATCTTTTGGAACTCTGTCGCAAGTTCACCAGAAGAACAGTTGCAGACTCGTTCGATGGCGCCGAGGGCTGATTCTCCTGCGGTAACCGATAGTGCCATGAGTTCGGCAAGGGCTGGGAACTCTGCAATCATTTGGGATTCTCGCTGTTTGATGTTTTGAGTCAGCCACCAATCTCTTGCAAGGAATCCGGTGATGGCGCAAAAGATGGAGAGCAAGAAGGCTGCGATAAAGTCTATATTTCCTCGTAATGCACCCGTACCAAAGATGAGTATGCTCAATAAAAGTGCCGTAGTTGCCCATACGAGTTGTTCAGCTCTAAAGGTTGTGACGTCCATTGAGCTGCCACTGTGGATAAGGCGTTTTTGTAAGGCTACGCTGTTGGCGGTTGACGAGTTGAAACGTTGCTGTATGGATTGGGATATGGGTCGGATGAGTTCAACGCTGCCGCTGATGAGCCCTAGATGTTGGTTTCTCGCGTGGAGGTGCTGGGTTTTCATCTCGATGGCTTTGAGTTGCGGGGCGATACGATCACTAAAGTCTGTTGTGTGCCCTCGATAGAGTGCATCTCCTACGAGCCAAAGGCCGGCGGCTAAGATCAGGCTGAGTATGAGGAGGATGCTCATACGAGGACTCTTTTCTCTTCGGGTAGCTCGCCAAGTTTGAGCATAAGACGGTAGGCAATAATTGAGATGATGAGCCCACTAAGCATGACCATAAATCCAGAAAAGCTATTGTAAATATGGACGGTTCCTGGTTGGGTTGCCATGAGGCAGAGTACGACCCAGGGTGCTGCGACAGCAAGTTTTGCGGCGTTGATGGTCCATGACTGTCGGGCTTCAAGTTCGGATCGGGTTCGGGCGTTTTCTCGTAAGAATTCGCTGAGGGTTCCCAATAGTTTTCCGAGGTCAGTGCCTCCAACTTCTCGTGTTACTTTGAGCGCTTCGACGATGTTATCTGCGGTGGGGTCTGAGAGCCGTTCTTTGAGTCGGTTAAGGGATGCAACGAACTCGCCAGTAGAACGATAGTCAGCAGAGAATTGTTCGAAAGCTGGTCGGAGTTCTTCTGGTCCACGGTATTGGAGTTGCATCAGAGCCTCTGGCAGGGAGAGTCCTGCACGGATGGCAGAGCGTAGATGGTCTACGACGTCGGGCCAGAGTTCTCGCATGAGAGCTACACGTTTCTTTGCTCGCTGACGAATCATCATCCATGGTGCTATACATCCTAGGCAGGTGCTCAATAGTGCAAGGTTATATAGTGCAGTCAGCGCAAAAATCACAAGCCCCAGAAACAGTGCAAAGCATATGCTAATAAGGTAGAACATTTTTGCGGAGACTCGGTGTACGTCTGCTTGGTGAAGTAAAAGTCTTATTTTTGAGTCAAAAGTATTTTTTCGTGGTTCTTTGGCTGGTTGTTCCCAACAGGATAGCCAGATGAGGAATACCCCAATGCCTAAGGTCAAACCCAAAATAATGTTCATGAGACTCCCCTAGCTTTGCCCTAGTACGTTCTCAAAGGTGTAACCCTGTTGAGCAAACTTTTCTGCTGCAGGTAGTTCAGATGCGTATAAGGTGAAGTCTTCTCCGTCTCGTTTAAAAATAGTGCTTGTTTCGATAATCCCGTTTTCTACGCGGTTTCCTAGCGCAATGATTTCTTGAACGTGGCGTTGACCGCGACGTGTTCTTGTGCAGTGCACAACGAGGTCGAAGCAGGATGCAACGGTTGGAACCACAAATTGCGAGGAGATATTTTCGCCTGCAAGAAGGGGTAGAGTGCACATTTTGGTGACGGCATCTCGTGCAGAATTAGCGTGGATGGTGCACATACCTGGTAGACCAGAGTTTAGCGCGATAAGCATGTCGAGGGATTCTGCTTCACGGACCTCTCCGATGAGTAGCCGGTCAGGGCGCATACGTAGCGCTTCTTTGACGAGCCTACGTAGGTGTATTTCGCCTTTTCCTTCGAGGTTGGCTTGCCGACATTGCATGCCAACGACGTCTCGTAGTGGGACGTTGAGTTCAAAGATTTCTTCGCAGGTGATGACGCGTTCTCGTGCTCCAATGCTTGAGCAAAGACAGTTAAGCATGGTTGTTTTCCCTGCTTGCGTTGCACCGGAGACGAGAATGTTCAGTCCGCTGGCGACAGCCGCATCGAGGAATCGAGCGGCAGCGGCGTTCAATGACCCTAAACGGACGAGGTCGTTGAGGCTTCTAGCGCGCGCAATAAATTTTCGGATGTTGACGTTCCAATGTTTCTTGGTGATGTCGGGGATGACCACGTGCAGGCGGCTACCGTCGGGCAATGAGGCATCGACGAAGGGTGTGCTGAGGTCTAGCCTGCGTCCAGATATTTTGAGCATGCGTTCTACGAGAGAGCGGATTTGTTCACTATTGAGTGTTATTCCGGTTAGTTCAGATTCGCCTGCTCGAGCAACAAAAATTTCGCTGGGAGAGTTAATCCAGATTTCTTCGACGCTGGGGTCTTCAAGGTATGGCTGTAGCGCACCAAAACCACAGATTTGGTGGATGAGCCATTGTCGTGCGTTGGTCAAGTCTTCAATGCGTGGGAGGGTTCCACGAACCATGCGTGTTTCGTAAGCGTTGAGAGCTTGATCGATGAGTTGATGCGCTTGTTGGGTGTTGTTGAGAGGGTCAATTCCGCTTTCACGGATGAGCTCTCGAACATCGTCTTCAAGGATTTGATGCCCTGAGTTGCGTTGTTGTGTTAGGTGCATGGTTTTCTTTGCGTTTGTATGGCAGTGGTTAGCCTAAACATCAGTTCAGACATAAAAAATCTAAATCTACAACATTTTTATTTCAACTAAATATTATTTTTGTGGATAAGTTGAAGACTTTTGGACACCTTGGAGCACATGTTTTCACCCAAATGACCCACTAATTTTCACTAAACATTTAACGAAAGTGCTAGTCAAGAGTTCTTTCAAGAAATAAACATGTTAAGTTGTCTACAGAAGACCCCACAAGAAGTAATAAAACGTTATCCCTTGCCATAACGCAAACATGCGGGTAACCTGCCCGAGGTTACCCGCACGAATCATCTACCACAAGATGAGAATTATTGGTTAGGAGTCGAGACTCTCACCGCGCATAATCTTCACGATATCTCTTACAGTATTTATAAATAATGAAACCAGTTAGTTTATTTTAAAATAAATTTATACTGCATTTTATGCAACAGTGGCGCTGTTTCAGTCTGTTTCACTTCACCCAGTGCGGATTTCTCGTTTTTCAGGAGGAAATTGCCGTGCCTTTCACTGGAAGATACATCCACCGCTATCTTTTCACAGTTGATGCTTCAACTGACAGGTTTCATCTTCTAATTTACTTAGTTACTTTTGGTATGGGAACTGTCACTCAACTGATATGACGCCGCGCCGAGGCAGGTGGTTCCAATAGACAAAAAGTCTCGGTAGATTTATAGAAGTTACTGACAGAAAAGAGCAAAGCGCTCCTCAAAACTTTTATGAAAGTGTAGAAAATCGCATAATGAGTAGGCAATATAACGTTATCTCGTTCTTTGCAGGAGTTGGAGGAATCGATTTAGGTTTCGAGCAGTCAGGTTCATTCGCCACCGTATATGCAAATGAATTTGACAAGGATGCTCAAGAAACCTTTGCTGCTAATTTCTCACCGAAACTCCTCGACCGACGAGATATTCGCGAAGTAGACCCACAGAAAGGACTGCTGGGAGAGGTACAGGCAGATGTCCTCCTTGCAGGATTTCCTTGTCAGGCATTCTCTATTGCAGGTTATCGTAAGGGATTCAAAGATGACCGTGGAGATCTTTTCTTCGAAACTATGAGAATCGTGTCAGAGAAACAACCAGCAGTTGTATTCCTCGAAAATGTTAAAAATCTAATTCCTCACGATGGCGGCAATACATTCAAGGTTATTCGCGAATTCTTAGTTCATATGGGATATCACATTAAATGGGCTGTTCTAAATGCCAAAGATTACGGAAATCTACCACAAAATCGTGAACGTATTTACATCGTAGGCTTTAAAGATCCAAAAGCGTACGCACAGTTCAAGTTCCCAGAAGAAATTGAATGTAAAACGACTCTTCGTGATGTCATAGATTTTGCAGCTTCGCCCGATGAACGCTACTACTATCGCAAAAATAAACAAAGTTTCTATGACCAGCTAGAAGAAAAAATTACTTCACAAGACACTGTTTATCAGTGGCGCAGGCAGTATGTACGTGAAAACAAATCCGGTGTAGTCCCAACCTTGACTGCGAACATGGGAACTGGCGGGCATAATGTTCCGTTGATTCTTACAGATAATAAAGAAATCAGAAAGCTTACTCCCCGTGAAACGTTCAATGTTCAGGGGTATCCAGAAGATTTCATTCTACCGGCAAAGATAGCAAATACGCAGCTTTACAAACAAGCAGGTAATTCTGTAGCAGTACCAGTAATTCGCCGTATTGCAGAACAGATTAATGTTGCGCTTAAAGGTACTAAGATAGATGCCCCGTTACCTAAAGTTAAGAATTTATTCGCAGTTATCTTTACTCATATGGAAGGTACAATGGTCGGTGAATCTTATCCAGTAGCCTTCTTTAACTCTTCCGAGGGAAGAAACAAGTGGGTCAAGGAGTATTTGTCAGGTAACCAACAAGAGTTCGCTGAAGTCCCAATATATAATAATGATGATTTCTACCGTTCCGTAAAACGTAGAAGTGAAGATTCGTTCTTATCCCTTATCGGATAGCACATGGCAGTAGAAAGCTGGATGTTGTTCACTTCTACCACCGATGAAAGCGTGAAGTAGCTGTGTCTTACCCAGTTTGGGATTCTTATCCACATGAAAATCGTAATCGCTATATTCGTGCAATTACGGCTTTCGCAACGTTAACACCGCTGTTCAAGCAAAAAGCTAGTAACGTGGGGTTATCCCCTGATAAACCTTTCGGCGATACATCAACGATGGAGCCATTTATACTTTCAAAGTACCAAGAATCTGCTTTTGCACGTTTTATTGGGGGAAAAGTAGTTGACACAGGTAACATCCCCTACGATATCCAGCTAACGAACCCCGGTACGGGACAAGAAGATCTCGTTGGTATTAAAACGTTCCTTCAGAGTTCTTCAGGATACCAAAAGGTTATGCAGTTCAAAGCTGAAGCAATGGAACAGGGTTGGACAGATCTCCTGAGATTTCAACTTACCCCAGCCTCAGTCGGAAAAAATAATTTATTGGAGTTAGTCAGACAAATTAGTTTGAGCCGAAATCTCAAATTACTTTCAGCACAAAACAATCTACTTGGTGTCTCCCCTGACAATACAGTGCAATCAAAGCTAGGGGAAAGTTTCTACCATTACCTGACCCCACGCAAAGGTGGATTGGTTAATATTTGCGAAACTACGTACGACGCGATTAAAATTGAAAATTTAAGGATTACAGGTACAACGGAGACTCGAGGATCTAACGGGTCTGAAAAAATTATCAAGACTGTATCCTTTACAGACGGTTATAAAAACTACAAATATAACGTTTCAGACTCCACTCTTTTCATGGAGTTTAACCATCGTCAGTCTTTTTCTGATGGTGGTGATATTCTTGGCACATTTGATGTTCCATATTTGCGAGATCCTTATACTGCGATTCTATCGTTGCTTGGCACTCCTGAGAAACAAGCTGCTCCTTTTCCCATGGAGAGTTTACTCATAGAGCAAGAATGCGACGGTTTAGAGGTAAAGGGGAGAACTTCACTTCCAGATAAAAAAGATTGTGTTGTGTTCCCACTAATTGCTGTGAAAGATAACAAAAGATACAGTATCAAGGCAGGGGACGTTTTCCCACGATCTCACATTAACCTAATGTTTTCAAACCCTAAAAATACAAATATAAAAGCTACACCGGGAAATACAGGCAGACCTGTTAATGAAGTTGAAATTCAGATCCGTGAACCCAATAAATTCCATAAAAAATATCCGGATTTTTTCGGATACAACGACGAAAATAAGCCGTTAAGCGCGGTTAATGGTAAAATCAGCATCTACGACAAAGATCATATAGAACAGCGTACATTCGATATGTATTTTGGTAATGCTACTCTGCCGTTCAGGTGCTATCTATATGGAGATAATCTTAAAAATATTTCAAGCCAGGGAAATATGACAATTATTGGTAAGTGGATTCGTGAGGATGTTTTACAGGTACCGCCTAGTCGCCCTGTAACCCGTGAAGACCTTGATAAAATAGGTCTAAATGGATACCGACTTACAAGAATTGGAAACCGAAAGGTAAAGCTCGAGGTTATCAAAATAACTACGGCCGATTTACCATATCTTTGGGGCGTTGCTCCATCCAGGTTGGCCGAGCTCATCGATATTCCAGACCCCGACTAGCTAGGTCTTTTGAATAAAAAAGTATGGTGGTACTAAATAACTATTATCTACCACATTATTTTTATCTATTACGGGGTTTATACGTATAACGAGCCATACAAGTTTAGTTTTATTTCTACGATACAAATATATGATTCGTGCGGGTAACCGCTGGGGGGTTGCCCGCACGAATAAACTAACCCAAGATTAGAATTATTGGTTA